>JASGFI010000134.1:0-8160 GCA_047605615.1 Edaphocola sp.
ATAATTTATTGGCAATCCAATTAATTGTATTTTTTGTCGTGTACTAAATAAAATTTCTCAATTTCTTTCTCCAATAGTCGATGGCGCTTCTTGAAATGCCGTACTTTTTGGAAGCGTGATTTAGGGGGATTTGTCCGTTGTTGATTTGCGAAACGACGAAAATCTTGAACTCGAAGGAGGTTTGTTTACCGTTCTTTTTTCGGCAGGTCGTTGTGGTTTGTGTGTCCATAATTGACCGTATTTGTTGAATTTTTGGTCAACCCATTTTAGGACGGGACAAGTTTTAAGATGTCCCCGAAAAAACGCTTTGTCTGCTTCTGCGTTTTTTGAATAAATGATGGTGTGAACTCCTATTGTCATATTGTTGTTTCAATTTTTAATTTACTTCTTGTTTTGTTTGACAGTTTGCTTGCGACAAGTTGATACGATTGAGTAATAAATTTTGTCCATTCGTTTTTTTAAAACATCGCGCCACAAAAAGAGAAAGTGTTTTTCACATCATCCACCAAATAACCTACCGCAACAGCGTTACGTTGCCCTGCTTATTCATGCTGGTGCCGTCAAGGAAATTCACCTTTAGGGTAAAGGCATACACCTCCATTTCCTGGGCCTTGCCGTTATAGGTGCCGTCCCAGCCTATGCTTTGGTCTTGGCTGGAAAATACCAGTTGCCCCCAACGGTTATAAACCCTGAAATCCATGTCGGCTATGTTGAAGCCACGCACATACAGCACATCGTTATTGCCATCGCCATTGGGGCTGAAGGCCGTGGGTACATCGGCCAAGGCTATCACATCGGCATACACCGTTTTGCATACCTTATCGGGACAGCCAATGCCGTTGTAAGCCGTAAGGCAAACACTAAAATTGCCGCTCCGCAAAAAACTATGTACCGGATTGGTTTCGGTGCTGCCCGTGCCATCGCCAAAACTCCATTCGTACCTAACGGCATCTATGCTTTGGTTGACGAATGTGGTGGCGGTATTGGTTTGCGCTGTCAAGGGCGTATAGGTAAATGCGGCAGTGGGTGCGTTCAGAACGGTAATCTGCTTGGTGGCCGTATCGGCCTTGTTGCAACTATTGGGATTGGTAACTATAAGGCGAACGGTATAGGTGCCCGGCTGGCTAAATTTGTAGCTGGGGTTCATGTCGGATGAAGTACCCTGCCCCGTGCCAAAGCTCCAACTGTAGCCGGTACCATTGCTGGAGGCATTGGCCAATGCAAGCGTATCGTTAAGGCAAAGGCTATCGGGCATATCAAAGGCGGCGGCAACGTTTATCGGGTCTATCGTTAGGGTTTTGATTACGGTATCGGGACTGTTGCACGCACCATTCTGGCTCATGACCAACATCACATTGTAAGTACCGTTGGCCGCATAGGCATGCGAGCCGGGGTTGGTACCCGTATAGCTACCGCCATCGCCATAGTACCATTGGTAGGTTGCGGCCGACATAGCCGTATTGGGCAATGCAGTAGAGGTATTGGTAATGGTGATGTAAGGATTGGAACACGTATCGTGCAGCACAAAATTAAAGTCGGCACCAATAACCTGGTCGCTTACGGTAACGGTAAGGTAGGCCGTATCGTGTGTCTTGCAGGCATTGGGGTTTATGGCTACCAGCATTACATGATACACTCCCGGCGTATTGAAAACATAGCTGGGCGTGGCGGCGGTGCTGGTGGCGCCATTGTCGTCAAAATCCCAATAATAACCGGTGGCATTGCTGGAGGTATTGCCAAAGTTGACCGTAAGCGGCGCGCAACCGCTTGCATTGGGCGTAACACTGGCTGCCGCCGACACACTGCCCAAATTGAAGGCTATTTTCAAAGCACCTAAGTTGCAATTGCTGCTTCCCTTGGTAGTAGCGTAAGCCCCGGTAGTGGCAGGGAAACCCGAACCGCTGCCACAACTGGCACATATAGCTTGGTACACCACGCCTTGCGGGTCGAACCTGCTGGTGCCCCCGTCCACATGCTCTTCCTTGCCCACCGCCCCAAAGTACGAACCGTACAACAATGCCAGCGCATTTTTACTAAAAACGACAAAGTAGAAATCATTGCCATCGGTAGTGGTTTGAAAGGCCCCCGTGGTAACGGGCATACCCGTGGTAGATAATCCGGAGGTGGAATAAAGGCTGCTGCCCCAACCGCTGATATAGACATTTTGGCAGGTATCTACCATGAACGCCACCGGCGAAATATTGGGATTGGCACTGGCTCCCGTACCAAATACCGTGGAATAATAAGCCGTGGCCAAAGCTGTATCGAGCTTTATCAAAAACTGCCGCGAACCGGCATTGCTATATACACCGCTGGAAACCGGGAACGCCCCCATGGTTTGCCCCATGGCATATACCCTGTCTTCCAAGTCGGTTTGCAGGCCATAAATTTGGTCGTAAGCACTGGTACCCACAAAGGTTACTTTCTGCAAAGGATAAGTGCCGCTGTTCAGGAATTTACAGATAAAGCCATCGGCTGTGCCGCCCTGATAGCTGCTGCGCCAGGCACCCACCGCCGCCGCAGTATGGAAGTTGCTGCTCTGCGTGCCGCCGCCTACATACACATGGGTTTCCGAGGTATCGAGCGTCAACACGTAAGCCGCATCGAAAGAAGAACCGCCAATGAAGGTGCTGTACACCAATTGCGACAATGACGAGTTCATTTTAAGCAACACGCCGTCCTGCGTTCCCGTCAAGGAGGTCTTTGCGGCATTGGCGGTAATGGGGAAACCTGCTGATTGGCTGCTGGCGGCCACATAAATATTGCCTTGCCTATCTACTATCACCTCCGTCCGCGACCCATCGCCATAGTTGTACCTTAGGGAGTCGTGGTTCCCATAAAAATTTGGGGATACATTTACTCCGTCATCGCCCGAACCACCTATGTAAGTAGAACCCAACAGTACCGTACCCGCTTCGTTGAATTTAGACACTATTATGTCGTAGCTGCCATTGTGCGAGGTATCGTAGCAGCCTTGTTTTACGGGAAAATTGGCAGAAAGTGTCTTGCCCGCCAGTATCAGGTGGTTGCTGTCGTCCACCACCAAGCTATGGGGCATATCGTCGGCGGCACCGCCCAAGTAAGTTGAGTATATGAGCGATGTACCCGAAGCGTTGAATTTGGAAATGGAAATATCCCAGGTGCCGCCCGCATAAGTAGTTTGGAAAGCCCCCGTAGTAGTGGGGTAGCCCGTACCGCCCACGATGCCGCCTGCGTATAGATTGCCGCTATTGTCGTAAGTGGCGGTAAAGCCCCAGTTGTCGGCCGTGGAGCCGGTAAGGGTGGCAAACACCACGGTAGGGTCTATTACCAACGGCAAGGATTGGTTGTAACCATCGGGAAAGGCAAAGCCCAATTCGTTGTTCTTCCATTTGTATTGACAGGCCACTTCTTTTTTCGCGCCATGCACCACCTGGTAGGCGTAAGGCGCTTTTTCAAAAATAGTGCCTACCGAGGTGGTCAACAGCAAATCGCCGTTTACTATCCTGGCAGCCGTTATGCCTTCAAACGTGCTTTTGATTGCCGAGGCATCGGCACCTGCGGCTACTAAGTAGTCGTATTTCAAATGCCCTTTTCCGGCACTGAAACGAACGCCCACTCCGGTATAAATTTCCATGTATTCCACCGAGCCATATACCGGCACATTGCCCCGCCATTGGGCCGCATTTTTCCCTAAAAAATAATTGTGGTAAAAAGATTGCTTGTCGCCGCCACTGGTTTTGGGCATGGCCGCCGCACCCACCCATTTCATTTTGTAGGCATGGAAGAAAAGCGTGTCGTCGTGATTGGTGGCTTTTTCTTTATGTGCATGGATTTTTTCCGCATTGGCCGCCGCGCCCACTACGTAGGTTAGTCCGTTTTGCTCCAAATAAATATCGGTATTGGGCAATATGGCTTTGTATAAAAACGGCTCCGCCCATTGCCCCTCGTTGGGCACAAATTGCAGCTGGGCCAAGGCCGACCCCATAAAACCAGAAAAAACAATAAAGAACAGAAGCGGTGTTTTCCTTTTCATAAATGCCGGAATGGTATAAATCTTTCGCCATAAAGTTAGCCATTTATTGGTAATGCCATTTATAAAAAATAAACAATCCACTTTATTGCACTGCGCACCGGGCAAAAATGTAGAGTCGGATTTTGTTGTGGCTTTGTGCGGCATGACAATGGAACGTGCTGAATGTTTTCGTGCAATCAAATTCCTTTTTGTCGCCGCTCTCGCACGGCTTGCGAGGGCGATGTTTTTTTACGCTTTCAAAAAACCATATTCATACACTTTCGGGGTTATCCCAGACCTCACAGGTTTTCAAAACCTGTGAGGTCTGGGAAACCGGCGAGGTCTATTTTTTTATTCTATCTCAAAATCCAGATTCTTTTTCAAACGATGAGTTTGGACAAAATTTTGTTTTCCGTCAAATAGTTCTAAAACTTCTTTTCGCTGAAGTTTGGTTTCTTTATCCGAAATTATTGAACCGAAAGATGAAAAAGGATAATCGTCAAAAGTGTCAGAAAATCCGTGTTTTACCGGATTTAGATGAATGTAGATAATTGTGTTTATCAAGTATTGCTCATCGGTAATTCTTTTCCTTTTGTATCTTTCTTTAAAAAGACTTCCGTCCCGATTGTATTTTTTGTTGATTGCTTTTGCGTAAGCATTGAATAAATTTGAAAACGGCAAATGCAATTTTTCATCAGCAACGGGTGCATTATCTTTTATCCTTAGTAAAATATGGAAATGATTTTTCAAAAGACAGTAGGCGTATATCTCTGCAACAGGAAGCAAATATTTGGAAACAAGATTTAGGAAATAGCCGTAATTATCCTCGTGGATAAATAAATTTTCCCTGTTGTTTCCTCTGTTATAAATATGGTAGAAAAATCCTTTTTCTAAAAAATCTTGTTTTTCCATTTGGTTGTATTTTTTCTTTTTCTTTTCAGACCTCACAGGTTTTTAAAACCTGTGAGGTCTTGTTAGAGCGAGTTCGGTATTTTCTTTTTTTTCTTTTAATTTAAAACCTGTTAGGTCTAAAAAACTACCCTTTCAAAAACCCATACTCATACACTTTCGGTGTAATTTTCGCTGCCAAAACATTCAGTTTTGAGCGTAATTCGCCGATGAGTTCGGTGTATGTTGCGTCGTCGCTTTTGGCGTTCATTCTGCCTTTGTCGTTTCTGCCTTGAAAAAATTCTCTGATGTCGTACAAACTTGCGTTGGCGATGGTGGCGTTAAACGAATGGTAGTAACGCCACAACTCTCTTCCTGCATTAAAAACTTCGGTGGCTTCTGCAGAAAACTGTAACGATTGTTGCGGAGTTAAACCTACTTTTAAATCGTCCTTTAAACCCTCTTTTAAACCTAACAGGTTTTGAAAACCTGTTAGGTTTAGTTGTCGTTGTTCTTCTTTCTTGGACAAGGGGGCATGCCCCCTTGTCTGCCCCCTTGCTATGTAGTCCGTCATAAAATTACTTGCAAACTTTTCTTTGGCGTTTACTTCTTGCTCGGCAAAGGGTATCCAATGATTGGTGCCAAATTTGGACTGAATATTATTGCTGAAAAGCGTAAATGCTAAACAATCATTTTGAAATTCGGTGTCTGTTTGCCAACCGTCATTTGGATATAAAAATTGGTCGCGGTCATTGAGCCAAGTTGCCGGAATTACTTTGCGAATTGAAAAATAAATTGAAGCGTGCGTTAAATTTTCGGCTGTAATTCTTGTGTGTCGTCCGCCTTTTTTCCAATTTTGTTTTTCTTCATTATCAACAAAAATCATTCGTTGATTTTGGAAATCGTTGCCAACAGAAGCCATGTGGCCAATGTAATTGGTAGAAATATTTTTTGAATAATTTTCAAGCCAATCACTAATGTATTTTGAATTTCCATAATATGTAATTGTTTTTTCTCCAATAAAACTTCCTTTTGCATCGTAAATGTCTGCGATTGTTTGCTCAAAAATTTCTTTTTTGTTCAAATTCCAAACAAAAAATCCGATTGGGAAATCACCTTTGACATTATCAAATGTATCGGCAGGTACCACAAAAAATTTTTCGAGCTTCGCTCGAAAGAAATTTCGGAAATCCGAGTAATTTGGTGCTTGCAGAATTTTCAAAGTTGAAAATTCTGCAAGCACACAGTAAGGGATTTCAGCATAAATTCTTGTAAAAAATTGGGCAAACATTTCGCTACTTGCTTTACCCATAAGTGTTTGGTATTTGCTGTGTGTTTTACTGAGGTGAACGTCTTTTCTGCCAATTCCACGAACATTATCGCCTTCCGCATAAGGCGGATTAATATACACCACCAATTTCTTGCGTTTTTCTTCATCATTAATAATGTCTTGCAAAGGTTGCGGCAGTTTGGTAAAATCGTCATTCAAAAAATCAAACTGAAAAACGTGGTTTTTCAGCAAATTTGCACCGTGTTCTATTCGGTCGTGCATTGCGTTTACATCGGCTTGGTCGAGCGTACTTGCAAAAATGTTGTATTTGTTGGTCAATCCTGCCAATAAGTTTCCTGTCCCTGCAGCGCAATCCCAAATATAATAATCGTCCTGCCAGTTTTCGCCCAAATAATCGGTCAAATATTTTTGCGAAAGTTCTACCCAAATTCTTGGCGTAAAAAACGCCCCTTTTCGCTCCCGAATATCCTGCGGCACAAGCAAATCCCGCCGTTCAATTATGTATTCCTGAAACTCCTTAATGGGCGGTCGTTTGTAGCGTTTCCAAAAAAGTTGGTAGGTTTCTCGGTTGCGAATATTTATCGCGGCATCAAACATTTGCTTGATGTTTTCCTTCGCAATTTTGTAGCCTTGATTCTGGAAAATCACAAACAAATTTTCCCTAATCGTGGCATCGTCATCAATGGTTTGCGTGTTTTTGTCGTCCACAAAAAGGTCAGCCAAATAGAAGTCAGCATCAACAATAGAAGCCTCTCTGAGGCCGTCCCAATGCACGTCAATAATGGGTTTCACAATGTCGAGCCAACGCAAATAAATCGGGATAAAATTGTTTTTGTCGATTTTTATTTTGGCGGTTTCGGTGGCTTTTGCAATGTTGTTGGCGATGAAATGTTTGAGTTCCTTTTCGTCTTTTTCGTAGTCGTAAACCGAAGTATTTTGTTTCAGCGTAGCTTCTACACGTTCTTTGATGAGCCTGAATTCTTTGGTTTCGTGGTTGCTGGGCGTTACGTTCCAATTAAAATCGTTCAGATAAAAAATATCCTGCACGCTGATATACGGCACAAACGCCATTTTTTTGAAATCAAAAGCACCCAAAAAAGCAGGAGGCAAAGTTTTGTCAAACGTTCGAGCCTTTCCGATAGTGAGGATAAGTTGCACAAACATAGTCGGTACATCATAATTTCCTGTTTTGGCTTCAGCCCAAAGTAGTGGAGTTCGTCCGAAAATATCATTTTGTTTCGGAAAGACGGTAAAATCTATGTTTCCGAGAATTTCGGTCGTGTCAAAATTCTTGAAAAAGTCTGCCCCAACTTTGTTTTTGAGTTCTTCTTCGCGTATGTTTTTGTACTTCATGCTTCAAATTAAAAAAGAAGACATTGCGTTTTTCTATACCTCACGGTTTTTTAAGACCTCACAGGTTTTAAAACCTGTGAGGTCTTAAAAAACCGTGAGGTCTTAAAATCCATTTGTTTGTTTATGGTTCCTATTCTACCGTGGCTATGCACTTCAATTCTATGGCAATGGGCGTAGGCAAGCTGTTGATTTCTACGGTAGTGCGGCAGGGTTGGTTGTCGGCGAAATATTCGGCATAAATGCGGTTATAGGTAGCAAAATCGCGCTTCATGTTTACCAAAAAAACCGTTACGTCCACCAATTGCGCCCAGCTGCTGCCGCTTTCCTCCAATACTATGCGCACGTTGTCGAACACATTGCGGCATTGCGCCTCGAAGTCGAACTCCAGGAAATTGCCGTTCTTGTCCAGCTTCAAACCCGGTATTTCATTGTCAACCGTGCGGGGCCCTATGCCCGACAAAAACAACAAGTTGCCCACCTTGCGGGCATGTGGGTAAAGCCCCACGGGTGCGGGTGCCTTGTTGGTAGATATTTTTTGCGACATGGGGCAAAGGTAAACGAAACGTCGCTCATGCGAAAGTGTCTTGTCCTAAAATAGGTTGACGATTATTCGTTACTTAAATTTGGACAAAAT
>JASGFI010000135.1:0-8141 GCA_047605615.1 Edaphocola sp.
CTAAATCCGAAAAATAATTAACCAAAAAAGAGTCAACCTATGGTAGGACAAGACAATTGCTAATCCACACGCTTTGAAACACGAGCTTTCGGGTTATTGGTCAAGTATCCAAAGATTGGCAAGGTGTCTGGGTAAAAATGAGCAATCGCTTTGTGCGACATTATTTTTTCATTTTCGCTCTGTCATGCCGCCCGTGCTACCAAAACATTTTGGGGCACGGCGGCATGACAATGGAGCGTGCCGTGATTGTGTTTGGGCAGGGTTACCGTAACAACGGGATTGGGGTTTGAAAAAATTGGGTGTTTTAACGGTAAAATGTTAGGATAAGATGTAATGCCTTTGGGGAAATACCATACAAATGAGTCCGTGCTTCCAACCGTTGTCGGCTTTCTTGGCCGGTTTTTTGATGAGTGCCCTTGGTGCGGCGCTGGTCTATTTCTTTTGTTGCAAGAAGCGCGGCGGCGCCCCGCCGCCACACGAACGCCCCGGTGCTGTGCATAAACTGCTGTCCGGCCCCGACGTGGTGCTGGATAGTGCCGTAGCCAGAGATGGCATACAAAGGTACAGGGACGCTGCATCTGGTAGCCACAAAGCGAAGACGATAAAGAACGGTATTTCTATAACGATTACCTCACCCACGCAAGGAAGCGGCAGGTGATGGGCTATGGCGGGCACAACGGGGCGGGCCCCGCCAAACTGACGGACAGGGAGGTGGCTTTCCTGCAACTGGCTTGTAGCGAATTGACCTATTCCGAAACAGCCAAGGCTATGTTTGTAAGCCCGCGCCCCATAGACGGTTACAGAGATACTATTTTTGAAAAATTTGGCACCAAGTCGCGTACCGGCATGGTGCTGTTCGCCATCAAGAATGGATTTGTAGAGTTATAGCCCTTTGTGGGGATGTTGGATTTTAGGTTTTGGGTTTTGAACCTTGAACATCTAAACCCTTTCTACTCCACCGCCCGGTTCAAGAAATCGTTGAAGGGTTTCAGCAGCTTGAAGGCGGCCAAAACTTTTTCCAACAGTTCGGGGTCTTTCAGTTGCACATCCGTTATGGGAAATATTGCGGTAAAGCTTTTCATCTTCAGGTATTCTATGGCGGGGTTGTGCGGCTCGTAACCTTGCGGTGCTTTTACCAAGGCTTCGCCGCCAATGGTACCATATTGTTGCTTGAATGGCTTATCGTTCACTATTGCTCCAAACTCCTGAAAGCCATAATCTATCTCTTGCCTAACTTTCTTTAGTAACGATGGCTCGGGCATCCACATGCCGCCGCCGGCAAAGGAGGCTCCGGGTGCCAAATGGAAATAATAACCGGCCCTTGGCGATTTTTTACCACCGGCCACAAAGGCCGCACCGAAATTGGTTTTGTACGGCGATTTGTCTTTTGAAAAACGGATGTCGCGGTTGATGCGGAAGGTACATTCCTTGGGGCTTAGGTGGGCTACCGTGGGGTCGAACTTGGCCAATCCGTCAATGATGGCCTGTACCCAATCTTCAAAATTCCTTTTGGCCGCCTCGTAGTCGCCACGGTGTTCGTCCATCCATTCTTTATGGTTGTGTTCCTTTAATTCCGACAGGAACCTGGTGGTGCTGCTTTGTATCATAACTTTTTCGTGAAGTACGAAGGTAGGCAGTGAGGCGCAAAATCAATATTTTTGCGCCGTTGATGCTCTTGAAACGAAAAATCTATTTTCCGAAGCCGCATGATTATTTACAACATAACGGCCAAAGTGGCCAGCCCGGAAGCCGAACGTTGGTTGCAGTGGATGCGCAACGTGCATATACCCGAAATGATGCGCACCGGGCTTTTCGGCGAATATAGGCTGTGCCGCCTCTTGGAACAAGACGATGGCGATGGCGACACCTTCGTGGTGCAATATCATTGCGACAGTGCCGAGCATTACGGCACTTACCAAAAGGAACATGCCACGCTGATGCGCAAGAAGCAAATGGATAATTTCGGCACGGCCTACGTAGCGTTCCATACGGCCATGGAGATATTGGTGTGATGGTTTTGGATGTTAGATATTGGATGATAGACTTTAGACTTCAGAAAACCTTAAACATTGAACCCCAAACCCGACAATGAACGGCAAATACCAACACATCTTCTTCGACTTGGACCATACGTTGTGGGATTTTGAAAAAAATTCGGCCATGGCGCTTGCCGAATTGTACCATGGCCACGGTTTGGCGGCGAGAGGCGTAACGGATTTTGAGCAATTCAGGGCGATATACGAGCGGAACAACGAAAAGTTTTGGGACAGGTTGCGCAGGGGCTTGATACGCAGGGAAGATATGCGCTGGAAAAGGTTTTGGCATACACTGCTGGAACACGGAATAGCCGACCGGGCATTGGCCAACGCCATGAGCGAAAGGTATTTGGAAATATTGCCCACTTTGAGTGCCTTGATGCCCCATGCAGCGGAAATATTGGATTATTGCCGGCAAAAAGGATACCGCCTGCACGTGATTACCAACGGATTCGAAGCCACGCAATTGCAAAAGATGAACGCCTCGGGCATAGCCCATTTCTTCGACAAAATCATCACCTCCGAAAAGAGCATGAGCATGAAGCCCAAGCCCGGCATATTTGAATATGCCTTGCTGCAAACCGGCGCCACCAAGGCCAACAGCCTCATGATAGGCGACGGGCTGGCGATAGACGTGTTGGGCGCGCGCGAATTTGGCATGGACCAGGTGTATTTCAACCCCGTTGGCATGGCCCACCACGATAGGGTTACTTTTGAGATTAAGCGTTTGAGTGAATTGGAAACTATTTTGTGATACGATAATGGTTTTGGAGATAGGTCAAGTCCTTGTTTGAAATTTTATTCATGAATTTTAAATAAGCCACGAGCATAACTCTAAGCCACAATCAGTACATTTGCCAACTGCTTTGAACAAACCAACAAATAATACCATACAAAACCGAAACACATTTATGCGATTCAACCCCTGGCACACAGTTAGCTACGGCGACGCCGAAGGCAATTTGGTAAACGGAATAATAGAAATACCCAAAGGCTCGAGGGCCAAATACGAATTGAACAAAGAAACCGGCATGTTGATGCTCGACCGTGTACTTTATTCTTCCGTTTACTACCCCGCCAACTACGGATTTATACCCCAAACCTATTGCGATGACGGCGACCCGCTGGATATTTTGGTATTGTCCCAAGAGATAATACAACCCTTGTGCATGGTGCCCGCCAAAATTGTTGGCGTGATGCGCATGTTGGATCAAGGAGAAGCCGACGACAAGCTGATAGCCGTGTGTGCCAACGATATGAGCGTGGCGCACATCAACGACATATCCGAACTGCCCACCCATTTCCTTGCCGAAGTACGCCAGTTTTTTGAGGAATACAAGGTGTTGGAAAAGAAAGTGGTGAAAATAGAAGAATTTCAGGGCGCCAAACTGGCCAAGCAAATATTCCGCCACGCCATCAACGACTACAACGAAAAAATAAGGCCAACCTTGGAATCCTAAGTTTTGAGGCCACCCAAAACTCCGTGGAAGAATACGGGCAAATATTTTGAAAAACATGAAAAAAATGTTTCCTTTGCGGTAGGGGTGTTGGTTGCCATATTGAGAGAACATACAATGTGCCGGACAGGACAACCAGCCTACCGAAATTCCGTTAACTTTCAAACAAAAAAAATCACGAAACAATGGAAAGGAAAGACTTTTTGAAAAGCATTGGTGCGTTGGGAGCAACGTTGCCCGTGATGGGGTTCAGGTCGTTAATAGACCCGATGGACGAACCAACCAACAACGACATATTGGCCTGTACGGAAACACCCGAAGAAATCCCGGGTCCCTATCCTACACCAAGCACGGTAAGCACTTCCACCTTGGTAAGGAGCAATATTTTGAGCGATGTGGCGGGTACCAACACGCAAACGGGAATCCCGCTTACGTTGGCAATGAATATTTTGAGCATCAACGGCTGTGCATCCGTTGGCGAGGGTTATCGGGTTGATATTTGGCATTGCAACCAACGAGGATATTATTCTGCCTATGCAGGGCAGCCCGGAATTGACGGCACCGTTGATACAACAGGGCAAACTTGGTTGAGGGGAATACAATACACCGATGCGAATGGGCAAGTCAACTTTACTACCATTTATCCCGGTTGGTACACGCCCCGAACCACGCATATCCACGTTCAGGTCTATGATACTTCCAACACATTGATATTGACCACGCAGCTTGTGTTTCTCGATAGCAATAACACAACGGTGAACAACTATTACAACACCAGCGGCACCAATTCAACCACCAACGCCAACGATATGGTGGTGAGCGACTCCTATGCCGATGAAATAATTACCGTGACAGGCAGCACTTCGGCAGGTTATACGGGAAGCGTGGATGTTTATGTTGAAACCACTTCTTTGGGAATTGATGATTTCAACGATGAAAACGGCGGACAATTCGGCTCGTCGCTTGCACCCAATCCCGTTACGGACAATGCAAAAGTGTACATCAACTTGCTCCAACCTTCAAAAGTTTCGGTAGCGGTATATGACACCTTGGGTAGAAGCCTGTCCCAAACAGAGCAAAAACAATTTTCCCAAGGACAACACACCATTGACCTGAACACATCATCCCTAAGTGCAGGAACTTATCTGTACAAGGTATATGTGTCGAACGTAAACGGAGATTTCATACAAACTAAAAAGTTTATAAAGAAATAAGGGCCTGTTGATTGGCCTTATCGAAGATGCACATCAATTGGCTGCTGCCAACAATGATTATAACGAGAAAATTAAGCCAAGCCTGCCGGTTATCCCTAAAAGATAGCCGGCATTATTTTTGTAGCTTTGCTATCCATTTTTCATTGAGATAACCAACACCCCCCCCAATGGCCGCACCCGATAAAAGACTCTTCCTGCTCGATGCCATGGCTTTGGTATATCGTGCCTATTACGCATTGATTCGCAGCCCGCGGTTCACCAGCAAAGGGCTTAATACCAATGCCCAATTTGGCTTTACCAATACGCTCCTGGACCTTATCCAAAAAGAAAACCCCAGCCACATGGCCGTAGTGTGGGACACTGCCGCACCCACCGAACGCCATGCCGATTTTACCGACTACAAAGCCAACCGCCAAGAAGCGCCCGAAGATTTGCTGGGCGCCATACCCGACATAAAACAGATAGTAAAAGCCTTCAACATACCTTGCCTGGAGGTAGATGGCTACGAAGCCGACGACATAGTGGGCACGCTGGCACTGGCCGCCGCCGACAAAGGCTATGAGGTATATATGGTAACGCCCGACAAAGATTACGGGCAGGTAGTGCGCCAAAAAGTATTCATCTACAAACCGGGCTACAAGGGCGGCACCTTTGAGGTGTTGGGCGAAAAAGAAGTGTGCGAAAAATGGGGCATCAAAAGGGTGGACCAGGTAATAGACATATTGGGCTTGATGGGCGACGCGGTGGACAATATACCGGGCATACCGGGGGTTGGCGAAAAAACCGCCGCCAAATTGCTGGCCGAATACGATACATTGGAAAATGTGCTGGCCAATGCCGAAAACATAAAAGGTGCATTGGGCGAAAAAATCAGGAACGGTGCGGAGAGTGCCCTGATTTCCAAAAAGCTGGCCACCATTATCACCAACGTGCCCATTGAATTTCATGAAGAAGATTTCAGGTTGAAAGAATGGGACGAACCCGCCCTTGCCGAAATATTCAACAATTTGGAGTTCAGGGCTTTGGGCAAAAGGGTATTTGGCAATGTGCGCACCGGTGGCGACCCGGCAATAGCCTCAGGGCAAAAAGACTTATTTGGCAACGATATGCCGCAGGCCGGCAAAGCGGCCACTATTCCCGCCGCCGATTTGTTCAGTGCGGTGGAGCAATACGCCACGCTGGGCAATACGCCGCACCTGTACCACCTCTTGCGCACCGAAATGGAAATAGCGGCTTTTCTCGAAACGGCGTTGCGGCAGCAAGAAATATGCTTCGACACCGAAACCACCGGTACCGATGCCATGCTGGCCGAATTGGTGGGCCTCAGCTTTGCCTGGGAAAAAGGCGAAGCCTATTACGTGGCCTGCCCTGCCGACAGGGAAGGCACCTTGGCCATTTTGGAACAGCTGAAACCCTTGTTCGACAAGGAAAACGTATTGTGGATAGGACAAAACGTGAAGTACGATTTGTTGATGCTGAAAAATTATGGCCATGATTTGAAAGCACCTTATTTCGATACCATGCTGGCCGACTATGCCATAGAACCCGAAGGCAAGCGCAGCATGGATTTACTGGCCATGAAATACCTGCAATACAGCCCCGTGAGCATAGAAACGCTGATAGGGAAAAAAGGTAAAGGCCAAGGCAACATGCGCGACGTGCCGGTAGAAGCCGCTAAGGAATATGCCGCCGAAGATGCCGACATTACTTTGCAACTCAAACATGTGTTTGCGCCGTTGTTGCAACGGCACGATGCGCAGCATTTGTTTGACGAAGTGGAAAACCCGCTGGCGCGCGTGCTGGCAGGTGTGGAGTTTGAGGGTGTGCGGCTCGACGTGGATTTTTTAAGGGAATATTCAAAAGAACTGGGCAGGGAAATAAAGGAAGCAGAGCAAAGCGTATTCAGGCAGGCGGGCGTGGAATTTAACTTGGCTTCGCCAAAGCAATTGGGCGATGTGCTTTTTGAAAAAATGAAACTGGACGAAAAGGCCAAGAAAACCAAAACCGGCCAATACGCTACCGGCGAAGATGTATTGCAAAAGCTTCGTGCCCGGCACGAAATAGTGGACAGCATATTGGTGTTTCGCGAGTTGAGCAAATTGAAATCCACCTATGCCGATGCCTTGCCCACCATGGTCAATCCGCGCACGGGCAGGATACATACCAGCTTCAACCAGTCGGTGGTGGTAACGGGCCGGCTCAGCAGCAACAACCCCAACCTGCAAAACATACCCATACGCACCGACCGCGGCCGCGAGATACGCAAGGCGTTTATCAGCCGTGATGCGGACCATGTATTGCTGTCGGCCGATTATTCGCAGATAGAGTTGCGCGTGGTGGCGGCGGTAAGCGGCGACGAAGGCATGATACAAGCCTTCAAGGAAAACAAGGACATACACCGGGCTACCGCAGCCAAGGTATATGGGGTGGCGGAGAGCGAGGTCAGTTTCGAGCAACGCCGCAATGCCAAGGCGGTGAACTTTGGCATTATTTACGGCCAATCGGCCTTTGGCCTGGCCGACAGCCTGGGCATCAACCGTTCGGAAGCCAAGGAAATCATAGAGAATTATTTTACCCAATACCCGGCCATCAAAAGGTACATGGACGATTCGGTAAATTTTGCCAAGAAACACGGCTACGTAAAAACCTTGAAAGGCCGCCGCATCAAGCTGCCCGACGTCAATTCCAGCAACCAGACCGTGCGCGGTTTTGCCGAAAGGGTGGCCATAAACGCGCCCATACAAGGCTCGGCGGCAGACATGATAAAACTGGCCATGATAAAGATTGACAAAGCCATAGGCAAGGCCGGGTTGAAAGGGAAAATGATACTTCAAGTGCACGACGAATTGGTTTTTGACGTGCCTCGTGCGGAACTGGAAGCCATGAAGCAGTTGGTATTGGCGGGTATGCAGTCGGCACTGGAACTGCCCAACGGCGTACCGGTAATAGCCGAAGCCGGTTCGGGCAGGAATTGGTTGGATGCGCATTAAATGGGTGAACAAGATGAATTTTACAAACAAGGAAGACACCCAACCATTGCCGCCGGAATACGTTGCTTGTTACCTCCGTTGCATCAAGGATTGCACATTCAAAAAATGTTGCAAGAAATACAAACGGGGCAAGCGTTGCGGCAAATGTCCCAAAAAGGAAAAATAGCGCGTAATTTTTTGCGTCATATACAACCTTTTCGTGATTCCGATGCAACTGTTTTCCCAACGCTCCCAAACCCACCCGACAGATTTTTACTAAAATATTTGGCACAATCAAATAACGTTTTGTATTTTTGTCGAAATCGTCAAGATAAAAACTTCAAGACAATGGAAGCAAACTTTGGAGAATACGTTAGAAAATTAAGAACCGAAAACGGTTTAACACTTACACCTAAGTACACGACAAAAATTTCAAACAATTAATATTGCAGTAATTACATCCTG
>JASGFI010000136.1:0-8094 GCA_047605615.1 Edaphocola sp.
CGGGGCGCAAAGGTAAGGAACTTGCCGCAAACGGCAAAAAAATATTTTTGGGAAGGGAAAAAAATACATTTGGCACTATCGAAAAATCAACGGCAGAGATGCAAAAAAGCACCGCAACATAACCGTTGCAGTGCCTTCAAGGTAATATTTGAATAGGCTAAAGCCCTTTGCCGTGGCAGCTCTTGTATTTTTTGCCGCTACCACAGGGGCAAGGGTCGTTGCGGCCTATCTTGGGTTCCACCATCACCGGCTGACGTTTTACTTGTGGCGGAGCGGGTGACTTGCCCGGTTCTTGATAATAGTCTTCTTCGTTGGCGGCATAGGATTGTCCGGCATTTTCTACCTGCCGGGAGTTATCGTGCATATCGTCGAAATCGAAGCTTTCGGGTATTTGCTGCATTTGTCGCGGCGGCGCTTCCTGTATGGGTATGCCCGCACGGAACAAGAAGCTGATGATGTGCTGGTTTATTTCCAACAAGGTCTTTTTGAACAGTTCAAAAGCCTCGAATTTGTACACCAGCAAGGGGTCTTTTTGTTCGTAGCTGGCCATGCGTACCGATTGGCGCAGGTCGTCCATGGCACGAAGGTGGTCTTTCCACGATTCGTCTATCATGGCCAGGGTTATATTGCGCTCCAATGTTTCGGGTACGGTGCGGGCGTTTTTGGCAACCGCTTCGCGGAGGTTGACGTACAACTGCATACCGCGCACGCCATCGGTAAACGGAATTACTATGTTTTCCACTCGGTCGCCTTGCCGTTTCAATATGTCCTCAAACTGCGGGTGCATGTGTTCGCACATGCTGTCCATTTTGCGTTGGTAAAATTCTTTGGCTTGTTGGTAAAGTTTTTCGCCGGCGGCTGCGGTATTATTCAATTCCTCGGCGGCAAAATCCGGTTCCAAAGCCAGATGTTTTACTACGTCTATTTTAAATTCCTCGAAATTATCGGTGTTCGCTTCTACCAAGTTGGCGCACACGTCGTACAAGGCATTGTCTGTATCTATGGCCAAGCGGTCGCCAAACAAGGCGTGGCGGCGGCGTTTGTAAATAACGTCGCGCTGGGTATTCATTACGTCATCGTACTCCAATAGGTTTTTGCGGATGCCGAAGTTGTTTTCTTCTACCTTTTTCTGCGCACGTTCAATGGATTTGGTAATCATGCTGTGCTGCAACACTTCGCCTTCTTTATGGCCCATGCGGTCCATCATGGAAGCTATGCGTTCCGAACCGAAGAGGCGCATCAAATCATCTTCCAAAGACACAAAAAACTGAGATGAGCCGGGGTCACCCTGACGGCCGGCACGGCCGCGCAACTGCCTGTCCACACGGCGGCTTTCGTGCCGTTCTGTACCTATAATGGCCAAACCACCCGCATCTTTTACCCCTGCGCCCAACTTGATGTCCGTACCACGACCGGCCATGTTGGTGGCAATGGTAACGGCACCGGCCAAACCTGCTTCGGCTACTATTTGGGCTTCGCGGGCGTGTTGCTTGGCGTTCAATACATTGTGGGGTATTTTCTTTTGTTGCAACATACGGCCCAGCAATTCCGAAACCTCTACCGAAGTGGTGCCCACCAATACGGGGCGGCCGGCTTCCTTCAGGGCTTCTATCTCGTCTATTACCGCTTTGTATTTTTCGCGCTTGGTTTTGTACACCAAGTCTTGCCTGTCCATACGGGAAATGGCTACGTTGGTAGGTATGGTTACTACATCCAGCTTGTATATTTCCCAAAACTCGCCGGCTTCCGTTTCGGCAGTACCCGTCATGCCGCAAAGCTTGTGGTACATACGGAAATAGTTTTGCAGCGTAACGGTGGCAAAGGTTTGCGTGGCCGCCTCAACGGTTACGTTTTCTTTGGCCTCTATGGCTTGGTGCAGGCCGTCGCTGTATCGGCGGCCTTCCATGATGCGGCCCGTTTGCTCGTCCACTATTTTCACCTTGTCTTCTATCACCACATACTCCACGTCTTTTTCAAACAAGGTATAGGCTTTGAGCAATTGCTGTACCGAATGTATGCGGTCGGCCTTGGCCGCATATTCCTGCAAAACGGCATCCTTGCGTTGCGCTTTTTCCTCGGGCGTGGCGGCGGTTTTGTCTATTTCGGCCAGCGAGGTAGCTATGTCGGGCAAAATGAAGAAATTGGGATCTTCGCCGGCACCGGTTATCAAGGCCAAGCCCTTTTCGGTAAGGTCCACGCTGTTTTGTTTTTCGTCTATGTAGAAATACAATTCTTCGTTGACCTTGGGCATGTTGCGTTGCTGCTCGCCTATGTAATGGTTTTCGGCCTTCTGCAATATTTGCTTGTTGCCCTCCTCGCTTAGGTATTTGATGATGGCGGTGTTCTTGGGCAGGCCGCGGTAGGCGCGGTAAAGGTACAAACCGCCACTGTCCTTGTCGGCTTTGCCTTCGGCTATCAGGCGTTTTGCCTCTATCAGCGATTGGTTCACTATCCGGCGTTGCGCTTCTATCAGGCGTTCTATGCGGGGTTTCAATACATGGAACTGTTGTTCGTCGCCGCGGGGCACCGGGCCGGAAATAATCAAGGGCGTACGGGCATCGTCCACCAACACGCTATCCACCTCATCCACCATGGCAAAGTGGTGTTTGCGTTGCACCATTTCTTGTGGATTGTGCACCATGTTGTCGCGCAGGTAATCGAAGCCGAATTCATTGTTGGTACCGTAGGTAATATCGGCCAAATAGGCTTTGCGGCGGTTGGCCGAATTGGGTTGGTGCTTGTCTATGCAATCTACCGTCAAACCCAACCATTCAAATACGGGGCCGTTCCATTCCTGGTCGCGGCGGGCCAGATAATCGTTCACGGTCACTACGTGCACGCCTTGCCCGGCCAATGCGTTGAGGTAGGCAGGCAAGGTAGATACCAATGTTTTACCTTCGCCCGTGGCCATTTCGGCTATCTTGCCTTGGTGCAACACCGCGCCGCCAATCAGCTGCACATCGTAGTGCAGCATGTTCCACGTAACCTCGGCACCGGCAGCCGTCCACGAGTTTTGGTAAATGGCCTTGTCGCCCTCTATGCGCAAGTAGTTTTTGGTGGCGGCCAGTTCCTTGTCCAATTCGGTGGCGGTGGCCACTATTTCGGTGTTGTCTTTAAAGCGGCGCGCCGTTTCTTTCATAACGGCAAAAGCCTCGGGCATTATTTGCTCCAGAATGGCTTCCAATTGTTCATCGCGCTTTTTGCCAAGTTTGTCGGCCTCGTCGTAGATGGCTTCTTTTTGGTGCAAAGACAATTCGGCATTGTTGTCGGCCTCTGCTTTTTTGGCAGCTATCTGGCTATCTATATCGGCCAATCCTTCGGCTATGCGTGCCTTAAATTCCTGCGTCTTGCCGCGCAATTCATCGTTGCCCAGCGAACCGTAACTTTCAAAATGTTTATTGATTTCTTGTACGTACGGCTGTATTTTTTTTACGTCTTTCTCGGACTTGTTGCCGCCAAACAATTTGGATATGAACCCTAACATGGTTTTATTATTGATAATTGATGTAGAAAAAAAAGAAAAAGGGGGGATTTTTTTGCAAAAAACATCCCACCACCGAAATTGTGGGGGATTCCTAAATCAACAAAATGCGGTTTTTGGCCAAAATGACCGGACGTTGGTCTATGCAAAAGCCGCTTTCGGCGGGCAGCGCAACTGGGAAGCCAAAGGTTTCGGCTTCCGTTGGGCGGGCATGAAAACAATGGCTTTGTGCAAGCCCCTTGAAATTTTTATCGACTACGATATATACGCCTACCGTGCCGTCTTCGTTAACCTTGAATTGCAGCTTGGCAGCGGCATTTACGTGGGTTATCTTGCTATCGGACAATTCGCCTTCCAACCGCAACAAGCCTTCGAGGTACAGCGAATAAAGCTCCTCCGGGCAAATGGTGCTACTGTGGGCTACCCCGCACCCCGACTGTCCGTTGGGCATGGCCACGCAACTACCCAAGGCGGCCAAAGTGGTGATGGCTACCAAAAAAGTAAAGTAGGATGTACGCTTGATGCCCATTGAATTTTATCGTGGTAGTTCAGGTAGCACAAATTCCGTGCACATTCATGGCTTGCTGCCATAAAGGCACTATCTGGCTACCGGGTCGCAAAGGTAAGGAAAGTTTTGGGGCGGCATAATTTGAAATGCAGCCGGGCCAAACTATACTCAGTGTTCCATACCATTTTTTTTTGCTACATTTGGCCTTTCGGTTTCGTGTCAACGGCAGTGCTAAAATTGCCAATGCCACGCCAAACCATTTTCCCAAACCCGTTTGCCCAAATATATCCCGAAAAATGATTCCGTCCATACGCCAACGATACAACCAAGAATTTACCGCCGAAAAATACCGGGCATTCCTGGACTACCTCAACCGGCCCTACCCCGGCGACTTGACCTTCCGTGTGCCGGAAACCCCGGTGTTCATGCCCAAGGATTTTGCGCAGAAAATGATTGAGGCCAGCGAGCGCATCGTGGATGTGTTGTTGCAGGAAGATTTTATGGAGAAAACGGAAACGGCCATCCCGGCTACCGAGCGCGTACCCGGCAAGGAAGGCGTATGCCACTTCCTGAACTTCGATTTTGGCATCTGCGAAAATGCCGAAGGCGAACTGGAACCGCAATTGGTGGAAATGCAGGGCTTCCCCACGATTTATGCTTTTGAAGCGCTGTTGGACGATGCTTACAGGGCCAACTTCAATATTCCCGCAGGTTTTTCAAAGTACCTGAATGGCTTTGACCATGCCGGTTACGTAGCTTTCGTCAAGAAAACGATATTGGGCAACAGCAAGCCCGAAAATGTGGTGCTGCTGGAAATATTGCCCTGGCAGCAAAACAGCCGCATAGACTTCCGGTTGTCGAAAGATTATTTTGGCATAGAAACCGTGTGCCTTACCGAACTGACAAAAGAAGGCCGCGAATTGTTTTACCTCAAAAATGGCGAAAAGACCAAGATTGAGCGCATTTACAACCGCGTCATCTTCGATGATTTGAACCAACAACCGCCGGAAATAAGGGAAAAGGGCAAAATTGTTTTTGAAGATTTGGACGTGACCTGGGTGACGCACCCCAACTGGTTTTACCGTGTGAGCAAATACACCCTGCCCATGCTGGACCATCCCAATATTCCCGAAACACGCTACCTGAACACGGTTGAAGAAATACCCGCCGACTTGGAAAATTATGTGTTGAAACCACTGTTTTCCTTCTCCGGTTACGGGGTGACAATAGACGTGAAGCCCGAAGACGTGGCCGCGGTAAAAGACCCTGAAAACTGGATATTGCAACGCAAGGTAAAATACGCCGATGCCATAAAAACCGGCGATGGCGAAACCGCCAAGGCAGAGATAAGGGTGTTTTACATTTGGCCGGAGGGCGCGCCCCGCCCCATACCGGTAAGCAACCTGGCCCGTATGAGCAAAGGCAAAATGGTGGGCGTGCGCTATAACCACAACAAGACATGGGTGGGCTCCACTTGTTCCATGATTGAACTTCCTTGTTAGATCCGTTGCCTGAAAACACTTTGGTAGATAACATTTACCTTCAACCTGCCGTCCTTGTCTTTTTCTCCCAAGTTTTTTAAACCGGCTATTTGTTGCGCAAAAGATTGATTGGGAAAATCCGCCTGCAGGTTGTTCAACCGCAAGCGGCGCAGGGGTGCGTTCAGTCCTTTGCTGTAATAATACGAAACAGCGGTACCCGACATTCTATACCCGCCCCTTTCTTCTTTCGTGTAAACAACCAAACCCGAAGTGTCTATCACCCTATAATACCCATACGCCCCCAAGGTAGTGTGTTCGTCATAATAACGGTGAAGCGTGTCGCCGTTCGCATATCCCCACAAGGTACCATTTTTATAGCGTTGCTTTTGGCCTCCTTTTGTTACCGTCAACCACCAATAAGCCTCCCGCACGCGGTTTGTACTGCCAATGCCGAAGCTATCCACATAATTGTTTGCCCTAAAACCATCGTAATCGGCATACAACTTTACAGGTTCTATACCAACAGGGTTTTTAGCATAAATACTGAAGGCAGGCAAAAAGAGTAATGACAGTAAAACAAATAAATTACGCATACTTAAAACGTGTTTATTCACCAAACGTACTATCCCTTAAAAAAGATATTTTAGTGATGAATTAATTTCCCCCAAGGGTAAAAACTTTAGACGTTATCGTTATTGGCTTATAGGTTATTTCACCGTTAACAACATGTTTTTCAAAATACAATTCAGCTAATTCGTTTCAATAATGCACTTAGGCTGCTAACAATAAGATCCGAACGGGCTTTAAGCCTACCTGCCCAACCTGCTTATGGCCGCTTTTGCCTTTTGGTCCAGCGACGATTTGTAGTCGTGGTTTTTCATGTTCAGGCATGTTTGGTAATAATGCAAGGCTTTGTTTTTTTGCCCTTGTTCCTCGTATAGCCGCCCCAGTTCCAAGGCCGACCGCGCGGCAAAATGTTCCTGCCGGTTGTTGCCTTTGGCCATGGTCTGCTCGTAATAATTGATGGCCCTGCCACCTTGCCCCATAAGGTCGTATATACGTGCGTAGCGATAATTATATTCCAGCAAATCGGCCATGTTGCAACCTGCCGGGTCTATTTTTTGCATCTGCGCCAAGGCTTCGTTGAAATATCCGCCATCGCAAAGCAACCTTGCCCTTACCAGCCAGCGGTTGGGCAAGGCCGCCTCTTGTTGGCCGTAGCGTTGCGCCTGCTTGTCGGCATCGGTTATGGTGTTGCCCGCCGATGCTATTTTTCTTTTGAAAATGCCCGCTTGGCTTTCGTTGCCGGAGGCAACGTAGTACAGGCTCATTTTTTCATAAGCATCTTTCAGGAACAACTTGCCCGTGTTTTCGGCCAAAAATTTCTTGAAATAATCTATACAATCGTCATTGAGCTTTTGCAGCAAGGCTATGCCCAATTGATAATGGAAAACCGGCGTATGCAAATAACCCTGTTCCTGGCTACGGTTGCGCAACACCTGCTCGGCCACGGCTGCCTTATTGTCGTTCAGGGCAAGGTTGGCTTTCAGGAATGCGAACAAATGGTTCCCTCGGAAATCCACGCCGCTGTTGTCGAGGTAGCGCAGCGCGCCCGCATGGTCGTCCAGCAAATTGAACCGCAGGTAGCCGTACAGGAAAACGGCTTCTTCCCTCATGAGCGCGTTGCTGCCCGAGTTCAGGAAATCGGCAATTTGGTTTATACCCTTGCGCACGTCGCCCTTTATGCCCAAAATATGGGTAATCCATTTGTAATTATCGGGCAGGGTGCCCACCAGCGACTCTTCCACGCCCAACAGTACTTGGGTATTTTTGAAATTGGGGAATTTTTGCTTGTTGTCCTTCAGGTAATTGTACGATTTCCTAAATTCGGTGGCGGCGGCAAAATTGTCGTTGAACCTTATGTGCACGGCCGCCCATTGGAAGTACAGGCTGCCCAAGGCATACCGATACCACGGCGACGAGGGGTCGCCTTTCTCCAAGTATTTCAATCGCTTGTCGAAATTGGCCTTCCTGCTGGCATAGTCGTTGGCATTGCCGTTGAACAGCAGCGTGAGGCAATCGTTGTAGTTGGAAAGCAGCACGGGGACAAGGTTGGCAGGACGTGCTTTTATTTCTTCCTTGATTATTTGGTCGCCTTCGGCAAGCCTCAATGCCATCAGCGATTCGTAAGCATGCCTGCAACCCGGCGTGAAATCGTAATAAAAAGCAGCCGTAGCATTGGCTTCGGGCAAAAAACCCGGGGTCAATATGCCCAAGAGCAACAGCCGGTAAATAATCAACCTCATTGTGGCCGCAAAGGTAGGGTTTAGTAAACTGGGTATTGTTATGCCCGAGATAGTTTTATGCTATAATAGTTTTGTGCAATAAATATCGCACCAAGGCACCAAGGCACCAAGGCACTTGGTTGCTCGTGTTGGCAACACTATTCAATCCCGTTGCCAAAACAACCATGTAAAAACACAATTACGGCAACCCCATTGTCACCCTGCCGTGCCCCCCAAAACCTTTTGGTGGGAAAGGATTCACTACATGACAAAAATATAAATTACTGATAATCAGCAAAATAAATTGTTAAATATTTGCATGAACGACTGATATTCAGT
>JASGFI010000137.1:0-7511 GCA_047605615.1 Edaphocola sp.
GCCCGGCACCGGGCCCGAGTTTTCCAGTTTTTCGTTCAGGAAAACAGTTGTGGGGTAAGAGAGGCGGCCTTGCAACAAATCCAAAGCCAGCGTATTGGCCTTGTACTGCGCCGAATATTCCCACTTCTTGCCCTTGAACATGACGGGCGTTTTTTGCTCCGCATCAAACTTCACGGCGTAATAATACTTGTTGATGTAATCAATCACCGAATCGTTGCCGTAGGTTTTCTTGTCCATCACCTTGCACCAGCCGCACCAAGAGGTATATACGTCCACTATTACCTTGCGCGGCTCTTTTTTCATCAATGCCTCTGCCTCTTCAAAAGTCAACCAATTTATTTCTTTCTTGGTATCGGTAGCCAACACGCTTTGGCACACAAGGCCAAGAAGGCACAACAAGGCAAATATTTTCTTAGGCATCGTTTCCTGTTTTTGGATTTTAATGATGTTGTTTACCCAACTTTTCGTTTAGGCTTGCAATATACAAAGCAGATGACGTAGTTTTGTTGTTGTTAACAATAGATAAATTAAAATTGGGTATAAAAATAGCCGTGGCCGTTACCGGAGCAAGCGGTTCCATTTACGCACAGCAGTTGCTTCTTTCCCTGCAAGAATCAAAGGAGCAGGTAGCCGAAGTAAGTTTGGTATGGAGCGACAATGCCAAAACTGTGTGGCGGCAGGAGCTTGGCAACGATGGCTTCGACAATTTTCCGTTCAAGGTGTGGCACAAGAACGATTACTATGCGCCCTTCGCTTCGGGCAGCGCCGACTATCATGCGTTAATCATTTGCCCGTGCAGCATGGGTACGCTCGGGCGCATAGCGGGCGGCATCAGCGACAACTTGATAACCCGTGCAGCAGACGTAATGCTGAAAGAACGCCGAAAACTGGTTTGTGTCGTCAGGGAAACACCTTACAACCTTATACACATCAACAACATGAAAAGCATAACCGAAGCGGGCGGCATCATTTGCCCGGCATCTCCTTCATTTTACCAACAACCCCAGGACTTGGAAGCCGCGGCACGCACCGTTACCGACAGAGCTTTGAACCTTGCAGGCATCAAAACAAAAGGCTACCAATGGGGCGGCGACAATAACAAAAAAGCATAACACCACAATCTTTCATTTCAAAATGGCCAAGAAAACATCAAAAAAAACGAACAAGGACAACGCTATTGTTACCAAAGAATCTTTGGTATTCTTTGAACAGTACATCAACAATCCATCGCCCACCGGCTTCGAGGCATCGGGACAGCAAATGTGGTTGGATTACATAAAGCCCTACATACACCAGTATTATGTAGATACCTATGGCAGCGCAGTGGGCATCGTCAACCCGGAAGCCGAATACAAGGTAGTGATAGAAGCCCATGCCGACGAAATAAGCTGGTTCGTGAATTATATTACCGACGATGGTTTGATATACGTCATACGCAACGGCGGTTCCGACCATCAAATAGCCCCCTCCAAAAGGGTGAACATCCACACCGACAAGGGTATGGTGAAAGCCGTGTTTGGCTGGCCGGCCATACATACCCGCCTGGCCGGCGAAAAAGAAGAAGCCCCTACCCTTAAAAACATATTTCTCGATTGCGGCTGCACCACCAAGGCCGAGGTGGAAGCCAAGGGCATACACGTGGGTTGCGTCATTACCTACGAAGATGAATTTACCGTGCTGAACGACCGCTATTACGTAGGCCGTGCGCTCGACAACCGTGCCGGTGGTTTCATGATAGCCGAAGTGGCCAGGCTGTTGCACGAGAACAAGAAGAAACTACCCTTTGGCCTATACATAGTCAATGCCGTACAGGAAGAGGTAGGCTTGCGCGGCGCGGAAATGATAGCCCACCACATAAAACCCAACGTAGCCATAGTGACCGATGTAACGCACGACACCACCACGCCCATGATCAACAAAAAAAACCAAGGCGACTTGGCCTGTGGCAAAGGTCCCGTGGTGAGCTATGCGCCCGCCGTGCAAAACAACCTGAACAAGCTGTTGGTTAAAGCTGCCGAAGACAATAAGATACCCTTCCAACGCCAAGCCTCATCGCGCGCTACCGGCACCGATACCGATGCCTTTGCTTATTCAAATAGCGGCGTACCTTCGGCATTGATTTCGCTGCCCTTGCGCTATATGCACACCACGGTGGAAATGATTCATAAGGAAGACGTGGACAATGTGATAAGGCTCATCTACCATTCGTTGTTGAGCATAAAGGACGGCCAAGATTTTCGTTACCTCAAATAAAACCAACATAATGAACGAAGAACTCTTTTGGCAGTTGATAGACAAGGCCCGCAGCGCGCCCAATGCCAATTTTGAAACCCAATGCGTAACCCTTACGGAATACCTGTTGGCGTACACCGAAGAAGAAATAATAACCTTTGAAGAAATACTCCGCGAAAAGATAGAAGAAGCATCTTCTTGGAGGACAATGGCGGCCAGCTTTGTGGTGCGCAGCTTCATATCGGACGATGAATACGAAGATTTTCGTGCATGGTTGGTGGGGCAAGGCAAAACCAATTTCCACAAGGTGCTGCGCGACCCCAACGAAATATGCAATATACTGAAGCCCGGACAGGTAAAGGACATGCACGGCGAGTACATGCTGTTCGTGGCGGTGAACGCCTATCTCGAAAAAACCGACAGCGACGACGATGAAGCATTTTACGAAAAAATAGAACATCCGGAAGAAAAGGAAATAGTGCAAACATGGCCCGAATCGAAGCAGGAGTACCGCAACCTTTTCCCTCGTTTGTACGACACCTTCTGGAACGAAAAACGCATAGAAGAAAGGCTGGAAGAGGCCGAAAATGAAGAGTAGCAGTAAAAAATTCCATTGATTTCTTAAAGTCCATACCTCACACATACAATGCCAAATTTCACCGCGGTTTCTTTAGCTTTATGCAGACAAAGCCTAAATAGTTAGCATTTTGAAAATTATCATCATCGGCACCGCTTATCCGTACAAAGGCGGCTTGGCATCGTTCAACGAACGATTGGCTTACGCGCTAATGGCGCAAGGCCATGAAGTGAGCATCGAAACATTTACCCTGCAATATCCCAACTTTTTATTTCCCGGCAAGACACAATATTCCGGCGAAGCCGTGCCGGAAGGCTTGGCCATAACATGTTCGCTCAATTCCGTAAACCCTTTGAACTGGTTGGCCCTGGGCAGGAAATTGAAGCAAGCCAAGGCCGATTTGATTTTGGTTAAATTCTGGCTACCCTTCATGGGGCCGGCGTTTGGCACCATACTGCGCATGGCCAAGCGCAATGGCCATACCAAGGTCGTCAGCATATTGGACAATGTGATACCGCACGAAAAACGCCCCGGCGACGTGCCTTTTACCAAATACTTCCTAAGACCGGTGGACGGCTTCGTGAGCATGAGCCGCGAAGTGCTGAAAGACCTCAAAACCTTTGAACCCGACAAGCCCGCCCTTTTTTCGCCGCATCCGGTTTACGACAATTATGGCGACCCTGTTCCGAAGTCCGAAGCCCGAAGTAAGTTAGGCATAGGTGCCGATGAAAAAGTGGTGTTGTTCTTTGGCTTCATCAGGAAATACAAAGGCTTGGATATACTGCTGGAAGCCATGGCCAACGAGGCCATCCGCAGCGGCAACATAAAGCTGGTAGTGGCCGGCGAATACTACGGCGACAAGGAAGAATACGAAGCCTTGATAAACAAACTGGGCATTGGCCAAAAGCTGTACCTGTTTACCGATTTCATACCCAATACCGAGGTGAAATATTTCTTCTCTGCCGCCGACGTGGTGGTGCAGCCTTACCGTACCGCCACGCAAAGCGGCATATCGCAAATAGCCTACCATTTCGAGAAACCCATGATAGTAACCAATGTGGGCGGCCTGCCCGAAATAGTGCCGCACGGCAAGGTGGGCTACGTAACCGATGTGGACAAAGACGCCATAGCCGAGGCCATAATAGATTTCTTCAATCGGCCCGCGGACAGCTTCGCCCAAAACATCGGCACAGAGAAGCAAAAATATAGCTGGGCGTTCTTTGTGGAAAACATCATGGGGCTGTATGCAAAGTTTTATTAGCCACGTCCCGAAGGACTTGGATGCGCTGGCGGAAATATGGGCGTTACGATTGGGCTATTTTTGAGCACAAACGGTATTATTCGCTTTTGGGTCGCTTATGGATATAATAAAATATTTAATGTGTTAATTGCCCAAGCGTCAATAGTATATCTAATCCCGGTTGGTACTGTTCGTTCATTGCCCTTTGCGGTGTGGGTGTTCTCCCAACGGGTGTAAACTGTTTTTTGTTGAGCGAAAAATCGGCAACTCTTTGTGCTGCAAATGTAGGTTTCCGTACCAATCCTTACTTTCATTTGCTACATTCGTCTTTTGAACAAATTTTTATCGAAAGGTGCGAAAACCATTTAAACGGATAACGGTAAAGATAGGCAGCAACGTCATCGCCCGTGCAGACGGAACACTGGACGTGGCGCGCATTTCGGCATTGGTAGCCCAAGTGGCGGGGCTGCACAAGCAAGGCACAGAGATATTGCTTGTTTCTTCGGGGGCGGTGGCATCGGGGCGCAGTGCCTTGAAGCCGGCAAAGAAAATGGACGTGGTGGACGAACGGCAGTTGTTTTCGGCAATAGGCCAGGCCAAATTGATGAACCATTACTGGCAGCTGTTTGAGGAGCATGGCATAACGGTAGGCCAATTGCTCACCACCAAAGAAAATTTTGCCGACAGGCGCGGTTACCTAAACCAACGGAATTGCCTGTGGGTCATGCTGGCCAATGGCGTGGTGCCTGTCATCAACGAGAACGATGCGGTATCGGTAACGGAACTGATGTTTACCGACAATGACGAACTTTCGGGATTGGTGGCTTCCATGATGAATGCCGATGCCCTTTTTATATTGAGCAACGTGGACGGCATATACACCGGGATGCCCGGCCGGCAAGGCGTTGAACTAATACCCACCATAGAAACCGGCACCGATGTAAGCAGTTATGTACAGGCCACCAAGTCATCGTTTGGCCGCGGCGGCATGCTTACCAAAACCAAGATAGCCCAAAAAATAAGCGAGGAGGGCATAGACGTATTCATAGCCAATGGCCGGCGCGACCAGATACTGCCGCAACTGATGGCTAATTGGCAGGAAACCCCATGCACCCATTTCCCTGCGGCAAAAGAAGGTGTGTCGAGCGTAAAGAAATGGATAGCGCATAGCGATGGATTTGCAAAAGGCAGTGTATTTATAGATGAAAACGCAATGCAAGCCCTGCACGGTACCAAGGCCGTGAGCTTGCTGCCAGTGGGCGTGGTACGCATAGAGGGCGATTTTGAAAAAGACGACATCATAAGGATATTTACCGACAAGGGGAAATACATAGGTGTAGGCAAAGCTGCTTACAGTAGCGAAAAAGTACAAGAAGTATTGGGTACCAAAAACCAAAAACCATTGGTGCATTACAATTATTTGCACCTGGAATAGCCTGAATTTTTTATGGAAAAAAACACCCAAAACACTTGGAAATCTGCCGTGGCAAAGGCTTCCAGGGAGTTGAACTTGGTAAGCGAAGAAAGAAAACAGGAGGTGTTGCTGGCTTTGGCCAATAGCATACCCGCAGCCGCCGCATCAATGCTGGCCTCCAACAACATGGATTTGGCAAGAATGGATATCCAAAATCCTATGTACGACAGGTTGTTGTTGTCCGAAGAAAGGCTACAATCTATTGCCGATGACCTACGCAATGTAGCGCATCTGCCTTCTCCCTTAGGCAAAATATTGGAACGAACCGAACGCCCCAACGGTATGTTGATACAGAAAGTTGCGGTATCCTTTGGCGTAATCGGTATCATATACGAAGCCAGGCCCAACGTGACGTTCGATGTGTTTGCGCTGTGTTTTAAATCGGGAAATGTATGCGTGTTGAAGGGGGGCAGCGATGCACACGAATCCAATACGGCCATTGTTGGCTTGATAAAAAGCGTGCTGCAATCCTTTGGCCTCAACGAAGATTTTATAACCTTGTTGCCGGCGGGCAGGGAAGCCACCGCCGACCTGATGGATGCCGTAGGTACGGTGGATGTAATCATTCCGCGCGGAGGCAAGGGCTTGATAGAATACGTGCGCAACAATTCGCGCGTGCCGGTTATAGAAACCGGTGCAGGGGTTTGTCATACCTATTTCGACAAAGAAGGCGACCGGGCCAAAGGTTCGGCCATAGTGTTCAATGCCAAAACCCGCAGGGTGAGCGTATGCAACGCGCTCGATTGCCTCGTCATCCATAAAGACCGCCTGGCCTGCCTTCCAGAATTGGCAAGTGATTTGGCCACTAAAAACGTTTTAATTTATGCCGACGGGCCGGCACTATCCATTTTGAAGGGCCATTATCCTTCGGAACTGTTGCGGCCTGCCACGGACGAAAGCTACGGCACGGAATTTCTGTCCTATACCATGTCCATAAAAACGGTCAATGACACCAACGAAGCCATTGACCATATAGCTGCTTTCGGCTCCAGGCATAGCGAATGTATAGTGACCGAAAATGCGGATACGGCCGCCTATTTCGCCAAGCGGGTAGATGCGGCTTGCGTTTACACCAACGTTTCCACCGCATTTACAGATGGCGCACAATTTGGGCTGGGAGCCGAAATTGGTATCAGTACGCAGAAACTCCATGCGCGCGGCCCCATGGCCCTGGCGGAACTTTGTTCGTATAAATGGATTATTACGGGCAATGGCCAAGTGCGAGGCTGAAGTAATACCGAATATGTACCATAAACAGTCCTATTCACATCTTGGGTTTTTTGTGCCGTAGCGAGCAATTATAAACGTTAGCTGCCACGTTCAACACCAAGACTGCCTAATACCGACTTTGACAGGACTGCAAAATGGGCGCAAGGGGCGTTATGGCCGCCGCATTTATTTTTTGAAAAATTTCCAGCTACGATAAAACAACCAAAACCAAGAGAATGATAGAAAGAATGATTGTAGCCCTTTCAGTCGCCGTAACAGGCAAGAATGTTTATGATTGGCTTGTTTGCCGATACAAGGCCGGTAAGGGTAAGCACGAGGCCAAAACATAGGGGCCCTAACAAAATTGTCAGGAATGTTTACAGGCCAACTATGTGTATGCAAACGCCACCATGTTGCATTTGTGGTGCCTTTGTGGCAAAAGTAAAAAACAAACAAAAACATTCAACCATGGCACAACCCAAAGGCAGCACGGGCAACCCCCATGGCCGCCCCAAAGGCACGCCCAACAAGGTGAGCAGCGAGATAAGGGAAAAGATAGCCTTGTTTTTGGCGGCCAACATAGACGGTATGCAAGATTGCTTTGACAGGGTGGAAAAGCCCGAAACAAAGCTATTGCTCATGGAAAAGCTATTTGGCTACATTACCCCCAAAGGGCATGGCATAACACTGGAAAAAGAAGATGCAGCCACAAGGCATTTGCCCGACTGGGCTACTGGCAAAATGCAGGCATTGCCCGACAATCCCGGACCGGCAGCCGA
>JASGFI010000138.1:0-7477 GCA_047605615.1 Edaphocola sp.
GTGCCGCGTAGCCGGATATTTTGTATAGCACCTCAAAAAAAGAATTAGCCGGAAGGAAAAATAATACCACGAAAGTTATTTTTTCAAATTACCTTTGCACGCTTTTTTTCTTCACCAAACAAAAAATACATATCCTGTAAGATATGAAATTATCCCAGTTCAAGTTCGACCTTCCCGTCAATCTCATTGCGCAGCAACCTGCCAAACAACGTGACGAGAGCCGCCTGATGGTGGTGCACCGCGACACCGGAAAAATAGAACACAAGGTTTTCAAAAACGTGATGGATTATTTTGACGACAAGGATGTGATGATTGTCAATAATACCAAAGTTTTTCCCGCAAGGCTTTATGGTCGCAAGGAAAAAACCGGTGCGCGCATAGAAGTGTTCTTGTTGCGCGAACTGAACAAACCCAACCGCCTTTGGGACGTGATAGTGGACCCGGCTCGCAAGATACGCGTGGGCAACAAGCTATATTTTGGCGAAAACGACGAACTGGTAGCCGAAGTGATAGACAATACTACCAGCCGCGGCCGCACCATCCGTTTCTTGTTTGACGGCACCGAAAAAGATTTCAAACAGGTGTTGGACAGCATGGGCGAAACCCCGCTGCCCAAGTACATAAAGCGCAAACCCGACGAAGACGACCGCGAACGCTACCAAACCGTATATGCCAAGTACGAAGGTGCCGTGGCCGCTCCCACCGCCGGTTTGCACTTCAGCCGCGAGCTGATTAAACGTTTGGAAATAGAAGGCGTAAAGTTTGCAGAGGTCACGTTGCATACGGGCTTGGGCACTTTCCGGCCCATAGAGGTAGAAGACTTGAGCAAACACAAGATGGATGCCGAATATTTCAATGTGGATCAATACGCTTGTGATATAGTAAACAAAGCCAAAGAAGAAAGCCGCCGTATATGTTCGGTGGGTACCACTACCTTGCGCGCGCTGGAAAGCTCGGTAACTGCCCGTGGCTTGTTGAAACCGGAAACCGGCTGGACCAATTTATTCATACATCCGCCTTACGATTTCAACATATCCAATACCTTGATTACCAATTTACATTTGCCCAAGACCAGCTTGTTAATCATGGTGGCCGCATTTGCCGGTTACGATTTGACCATGGAAGCCTACCAAACGGCCATCAAGGAAAAATACAATTTCTTCAGCTATGGCGATGCCATGCTGGTGGTGTAATCTTTCTGGGAGATATAATAACGTCCATGGGTCGCCGGCATAGCCGGCGACCCATGGACGTTAACGCATAACCGAAACCAACCCAGTGATACAAAATGTAGCTCCGCAACCAACCCAACAATCATCCTTTGCTCCTTTTCTGTCTTTGCGTGTAATAATTCGGCCATTTAAGGGGGGGGTAATTGAAACAACACAAAACACACGATAGAAAAAAGTGCAAAAAATGCACTGAAAAGCAATACAGGAGCGGTTTTAAGCTATAACATCAAAAAAACCGCTCTAAAAATGAACCATCACAAAGGGTGTATTTTGTTCCATTATAGGTGCGTTCTGTTGTACAGGTTTTGAATGAAGGGTTGGCTTTACTTCTATTACGCACCTATTTTACGTCTTAGATCGGCCATTTCTGTGCGAATTTCCCGCATTTCACGCCTAATATCGTCGCAGTAAGGGCGCAGGTCGGTGGAGGTTATCTCGCGGACACGAAAGATGGCCAAAATATCATCTAAATGACGTTTATACGGCTTATAAACTTCATTATCACTGACCAGATCCAACATGCCGCCGCCCTCGGGGTATAAGCGCTTATAAACCAACCCATCTTCTTTATCCACAACGAGATATATATACCCAGCACGTATGTCGTTTGGGCTGTGTAGGAGCGTAGAAACGGCTCGATCGCCGTCTTTAATGGTGGAGTGCATGCTATCGCCGCTAACGGGTGTGCGCACATGGGTGCCAGGCCCCAGCCAGGGCATGTATAAGGTGGGGGCAACCCTATATTTATCCTCGCGGAGCAGCGACAGGGCCGACCCCGCAGATGCGGCCCCCTCAAAGTCGAAAACATTGGATAATGGGTGCATGACAGGCACCGTTTCGGCCACGAAACCCATACCCCCGGCATCCTCCGCGGGCACGTAAACAGCCTCTTTTTTAGGGTGATTTACTACATCATGTACTACATTAATTACTACATTTTTTTGATTCCTTGATTTGTTGGGATTTTCTACATTGTTTAAATCTTCACTAATTAATTTTTCAATAGAAATATCGAAATATTGGGATATTATAATGATATTTTCAATACTTGGTTGAGATTTTGCATTTTCCCAATTTGACCACGTGTTTTTTACAAACCCAATACTGTCGTGTATGTCAGCCTGTGTAACACCTTTTTTCTTTCTTAAAAATCTCAAATTTTGGGGCAAAAAATTTTCCATAAAAATATTTTATTCCAAATTTTGGATTATTCCAAAAAATGGATTTATCTTTGTAAGGTCGTTACAAGCGACACGGATTATTAGCACAAAAGTAGTGTTTGTACATGGAAAACAGGAACGGAATTAAAGCGGAAATAGCAAAAGTGGTGGCTCAAAAGCACCACATAACTGTGCGCTCGGTTTATAGAATACTTGCTGGAGACCAAAATAACCAGGCTGCTTTCGATGATTTTTACACCTTATGGCAAGAACATCATCAACGTATGGCCATGTATCAAGACACGCCTTTGTTGAACGCGGTAAAAGAATTGGTACCCTTTAAATAAAACAGATTATGAAGAAACTTATTGCCCTTCTGTTGGGGCGTCTTCCCAAAAATCGTGCAGCCGAAACCGAGCTTCGTATAGTGTTGCCAAATTTTGAAAAACATTGCATTGCGCATGAAGCTTCTGAATCGAAATACTGTTTAACTGTAACTGTACCACATGCTTTACGCGGTAATGCCAAACTTTCAGTTCATCTGAAATATGGCCAGTGTCCGGCAGCTGTTGATATTGCTCGTCAGAGAAACCAAAGTTCTTCTTTAGGTCAAGTAGATTTTTTAAGTACTGAGGCTGGTGTGGAAAAGCTTTACTGTGGTTTTGTGTATAAAACTATTGCCGGCTCGGCCAATTTCGCAATAGACCGCAATTGCCTTCAGGGTGATTTGACTTACAAAAAAACTGAAACGCCTGTAAAGATAATAGTCAAAACGAGAGACAGTAAAGGCAGGGTTGTTGAAGATGTGTTTGGTGACAGCCATGCTGCGGAAGTGAAGACTATTGATATACCAGGAGAAGTGTCGGGGGATGCGAAGAAACAAGCTGCGGAGCGTGAGATGATTCGCTATACTTATGAAGGCTACAGGGGTAGTATTGAATCTTTTTAACGCCCTATGTGGGGCCAGCCTATAAGGCTCATATTACCAGCAATCAGTTTACAGATAAGGAGGGCGATTATTATATAGGTACCGTAACTACTACTTTCTCCACCTCTGGTGGCGGTCGTAGAAAAATAGAAATAGATTACAAAATATTCAATGTCGAAGATAGCTAAAGAATTATACACTTTTTTGAAAAACGTCAATAACGACGGCATGGACGATGTGTTTCCTGCTGCGGTGAAAAGTGTAGATAAAGCAGCGGCCACCTGCGATGTGGAGTACCAGGGCAACGAGCTGGGCAATGTGCGCCTGAAGGCTATGGTGCAGGAAGAAAGTACCGACGAAGGTTTTACCATTTTTCCGGCTACCGGTTCAGACGTGTTGGTTAAGAAATTGAGTACGGGGCTGCTGGCCGTGTATATGTTTTCTTAAATAGAAAGCATAGTGTGGCAGGTAGCCGACAAGAAATACAGCGTGGACAAAAGTGGTCACGGCATTAGTGGCGGTACTGACAGCCTACTGGATGTGATAAAATTGATGATTGAGGCTGTACAGGTAATTGTGATTACCTACGGTACCAATCCTGATTACGCAAAGCTGCAACAGGCTCTATTGAAGGCCATTAACATTTTGAAATAAAAAAACATGCAGGACGTATTGCTTGATGAAGATTATGATTTGATGTTTGAGGCTGGCGACCTGTCGGTAGGTCGCTCAGAGCTGCAACAGCAGGAATTGCTATTGGTACTGCCTAAAACGGCTATAAAATCGGCACCCAACGCCACTGTAGGGCTGGAAGATTATATAAACGATAACGATACCGACGGCATGTGTGCCGAAATAAGAAGGTGTTTTATGGCCGATGGCATGTCGGTTAATAGAGTAAACTATAACGAACAAACCAGCGAGCTGAGCTATGACGCAAGTTGCGATTAAAGAGGGGCAGACCTTGCAGGATATAGCGGTGCAGCATCTTGGCGATGCTGCCCGTTGGTTCGAGATAGCCCAACTGAATAGTATGCCCATGACGGAAATATTGACTATCGGGCAGGTGGTGTATATACCCGATGTGGATGTGAGTAAAAAGAAATTGGTAGCGGGATTTGCGAGCAGAAAAATAGTACCGGCATCGGATGAAGATAATACCAGCACATTTATGAAGCACAAATTGTATTTAGTTGCAATTTCATTTTGCCCTTATCCTATTTTGGGTGTTTCCTTATCTTTATCACCGCCCGCTTACCTACCTTATTGTGCGCTATCACCTCGTGGGCGGCCTTGCCGTCGAGTAGGCGAATGTTGGCCGTGTTGGGCGGGTCGCCGCCTTCGTTGTCGGCTACTATGGTGACGATGTTCAGTTCGTTGCCGCCAATGGGCAGCGTTATTTTACGGTGTTCGTTTTTAAGCACTATGCTTTTCAATACTTCGTTGCCATTGTACAAAATGGTAACACGGTCGTTGTCTTCATTATTGCCGTCCCATATTTCAAAGCCTATTTCGTTGGTAGCCCATAGGTAGCTTTGGTCGGTACCTTCGGTAATGGACGCGGGCCTGTTGGTTGCCGGTGGTTTGGCCGGCGGGGTGTTGCCGATAGCGGCAGTGTCGTAAATTATGCGGGTGGGCTTTTTGGGGAGAATTTTTTTCGCAAGGGTGTCGTGCGGTGCTATTGGTGCAGGCATGGGCGTTTCTTGAATGGCATTTTGCAGTCCGAATAGTTGGTTTATTTCATCCAAGTAGGCAAAACTGATGCTGCCCTGCGCGCAACCGGCCCCGTTTCCTGCGGTAGCGGTTATCAATAGTCCCGATAAAGTTTTTTCTTTTTCTTTGTAAGTAAGCACGGCCTCCACTAAGCATATCAAGGCGCGGCTTTCAAAATAGTTGTTGTACACAATCTGTTCTTCTTTTATCCGTAACGTTTTTTTGTCCTTGTCAATTACTGCCGTTACCAAAGCCTTTACGTCGTTTTTTTGGTTGAGGTAGGTAAGTGCGTAACCGTTTAGGTAATTGCCGGTGGAGTCTTTAAGCACCAACTGATAGGTAAACGATTCGCCACCCTGCACGCCCATGAATCCCGTAAGCCGGTATTCCTTTTGGGCAAATGTTTCATCGGGAAAATGCACGCAAAGCATTAACAGCAAAACAACAACAATGGGATATTTGTACATGGACTTGGAGCTTTTTTATTTGCTAAAGGTACATTTTTTAAACGCCCGAATGTGGTGCTGCGCAAACGAAAAAGCGGTCGGCCCAACTGCACGTTTGCCGACCGTTGATTGTTATACTTAATAAAATTAGGCATTAACTTTTTCCGGGCGCATTTGTGGGAAGAACAGCACATCTTGTATGGAAGTTTGCCCGGTAAGCAACATGGCCAACCTATCGATACCGAAACCGATGCCCGCAGTAGGCGGCATACCGTACTCCAATGCCCGCAAGAAGTCGTGGTCTATGAACATGGCTTCGTCGTCGCCGCGCTCCATGAGCCTTAACTGTTCTTCGAATCGTTCGCGTTGGTCTATGGGGTCGTTCAGTTCGCTGTATGCGTTGGCCACTTCTTTGCCGTTAATCATCAGTTCAAAACGTTCTACCAGTCCTTCTTTCTCACGGTGTTTCTTGGTAAGCGGACTCATTTCGATAGGATAGTCTATAATGAAAGTGGGCTGTATATAATGGCCTTCGCATTTTTCGCCAAATATTTCATCTATCAACTTGCCGCGGCCCATGCTGGGCGCTGCGGGTATGTTCAACTGCTTGCATACGTCGCGCAGCCCGGCTTCATCCATATTGCCGATGTCGAAACCGGTGTGTTCTTTTATGGCATCGTAAATGCTTACGCGGGCATAGGGAGCCTTGAAGTCGATTTCTTTTTCGCCGGCTTGCACTTTGGTAGTGCCATTGGTGGCTATGGCTACTTGTTCCAGCATTTGCTCGGTGGTTTGCATCATCCAGAAATAGTCTTTGTAAGCCACATAAAACTCCAGCACCGTAAACTCGGGATTGTGCGTGCGGTCCATGCCTTCGTTGCGGAAATTGCGGCTGAACTCGTACACCCAGTCAAAACCACCCACTATAAGGCGTTTGAGGTACAATTCGTTGGCTATGCGCAGGTACAAAGGTATGTCCAAGGCATTGTGGTGCGTTACGAACGGGCGGGCGGCTGCGCCACCGGGTATGCTTTGCAATACCGGCGTATCTACCTCCAACGCACCTTGTTCATTCAAGAAGGTGCGTATGGCATTCTTCATTTTGGTTATCTTCACGAAGGTGTCTTTCACGCCTTCCGACACTATCAAATCGGCATAACGCTGGCGATACCTGAATTCCGGGTCGGTAACGGCATCGAATACATTGCCTTCTTCATCTTTCTTCACCACCGGCAGCGGTTTCAGGGATTTTGAAAGCAACACGAGGCTTTGGGTGTGGATAGATGTTTCGCCCGTTTTGGTGACGAACACATAGCCAGTAGCACCTATGAAATCGCCCAAGTCCAGCCCGTGTTTTACCACTACGTCCCAAAAAGTTTTGTCCTCATCGGGGCAAAGTTCGTCGCGCTTTACGTAAAGCTGAACGATGCCTTTGCTGTCTTGTATTTTTATGAAAAACACCTTGCCTTTGTCGTTGATGCTCACGATGCGGCCGGCCACGCATACATCGGCCCAACTGTCTTTGGCTTCTTCGGTGTAATTGGCTTTAATATCGGCGGAATAGTGCGTTACGGGGTAAAGGGGCGCAGGGTAAGGGTCTATGCCCGCAGCTTGAAGTTTGGCGAGCTTTTCCCTGCGTACCAGTTCGTGTTCGCTCAGGTTGGTTTGCATTTTTTATATTGGAAAAATTAAAAATCGGCTGCAAAAGTACGCAATAATCGGCTACGGGGCCTACGGCCCCTTATGGCATTTTGGGGGCAATGGTATTTATCGGCAAATCGGGCAATCTTATGCTGCACGCGGCATAGTATCAGGCAATAAATGTGGTACAAAGACCAGGGGGTGGTTGCGCATTTTTATCCGCTTGGGAGTGCGGTTGGGCTTTGCGGAAAAGATTGGCACAAACATTGACGCCACAGCGTACCGTGGAGGCGTGTAGCTTGCCCAATTTCCTGTTTGTTTACTAAAAAAATACGAATTATATATATATATATATAT
>JASGFI010000139.1:0-7280 GCA_047605615.1 Edaphocola sp.
TTAATATGGACGAAAAAAGGAGCGGTCCCACAATTTATTGTGGGACCGCTCCTTTTTTTTGTACTTGCTTTTGTCATGCTGCAAAGCCTTTGAAAAAAAAGTATTATGCAGGGTGCAGAGATAGCTTTTGCACGTCTTTGTAGGAGCATTGCTTGCATTGGGCTGCACAAAAAAAATCGTTTTGAACACAAAGTCCAAAACGATTTTTCGTCAAAAAAATTTGCAACCCTAAAGCCTTCCTTGGGCATTGCTCACGGAGTCTTTTGTTCGCTGCGCCAATATTTGGCGTTTGCCTTCTTCGGTGGATACCGGCTCAATTTTTACGTTGGCCGTGCCCCTGCCTATAAACCTCAACTCGTGGGCGGCAACTTTGGCCAAATCTATCATCCTGCTGGGATGACCCATGCGGTCGTTCACTTTGACATAAACCACCTCGCCATTTGTTTGGTTCGTTACTTTTACATAAGTGCCCAACTTAAAATGGTTGCTTGCGGCGGTGTATTTGCCATTGTCAAACACCTCGCCCGTGGCCGTTTTCCTTCCCTCAAACTTGTTGTGGTAGAAACTGGCTATACCGGTCTTTTGTTCTTGCGAAGCCTGTTGCGCATAGGCGTTTAAACCTGCTGCCAACATGGTACTTGCCAAAGCAAACGACCTGATTGGAAAGTCAATTCTCATTGCACATTCATTTTTGGTTCGGGGCAAAGATACCACAATATGGCGAAAAAAATGACCCTATTAAATGTTAATATTTATTATGTGGTTTCCTGGCACGCCCAAACATCTGCTCGTTGCCGCCGGGTTTGCGGTCGTAATTGCCTTTTTTATAACCGTCTTTTGGCCCCCTATAGCCACCGCCACCGCCGTAAGACGGCTTTTTGTCGGCTTCTTCTATGCGTACTTTTCGGTCGTTGAACCTGCGCTGTGTCAAAGATTCGTTCAGGTATTCCAAGGCATCGGCAGGAACGTTGAAGAAACTGCTCAGTTCCCTTACCGTCACGCGTTGTATCAGCTTGGGATCCACATCGCTGCTTTCAGCTATAAATTGCACGAGGCTTTGCGGCGTGGCGCCATCTTTGGTGCCGATGTTGATGAATATCCTAACCGACCCGGAGCGGTCGCGGCTTTTTTCCTCCCCACCGCGGTCGGCATATCCGGCGTTGAGGTCGGGCGCATGTTCGTAATCTACCATGGTGTCTTTCAACTGGAGCCACAACAAGCGGTTTATCAGTTCGTCTTTACCCATGTCGGCAAATTTTTCCCTGATGCTTTTTTGGTACATCTCCCCAAAGGCTGTTTCGGGCGTGGCCGCTTCTATCTGGTCGAGGAAATGGAAAAGACGCTTGCGTATCACTTCGGCTCCGTCCGGTATGTCGCTGCGGTGGAAGCGGGTCTTGGCCAAGCGTTCCACTTGCCTTATGCGGCCTATTTCGCGGGTAGTGACCAAGCTCATACATATCCCCGATTTGCCTGCACGGCCCGTGCGGCCGCTTCGGTGGGTATATACTTCGGGGTCTTCGGGCAGTTCGTAGTTGATAACGTGGGTTATGTCGTTTACGTCTATGCCGCGGGCGGCCACGTCGGTAGCTACTATTGCCTGAAATTGTTTTTTCTTGAAGCGTTCCATTACCTTGCTGCGCATCTTTTGGTCCATGTCGCCGTGCAGGGCACTTACATGGTAGCCATCGCGCATCAGTTTTTCCGCTACGTCCTGTGCATCTTGTTTGGTACGGGTAAATATGATGCCATATATCTCCGGCACGAAATCCAATATGCGGCGCAAGGCATCGAAGCGTTGGTGCGCATTGGTGACGAAATACTGGTGGTCTATGTTTTCGTTACCGGCATTTTCGCGGGCCACGGCTACTTCTTTGGGCTGCTGCATGTAGCGTTTGGATATGCGGCGCACATCGTTGTTCATGGTAGCCGAAAACAGCCAGGTACATTGGCGCGAGGGCGAGTTTTTCAATATAAAATCTATATCGTCCCTGAAGCCCATGTTCAGCATTTCGTCTGCTTCGTCCAGTACTATGGTTTTTACGGCTTCCAAGTCTATGGCACCGCGGTCCAACAAGTCTATGAGCCTGCCGGGGGTGGCCACTATCACTTGCACCTGGCCGCGGCGCAGTTCGCGCAGTTGGCCGCTGATGGGCGTTCCGCCATATACGGCCGTGGTGTGTACGCCTTTCAGGTACTTGCTGTACTTTACAAATTCTTCCTGAATCTGCATACATAGTTCGCGCGTGGGGCTTAATACCAAAGCCTGCACACGATTGTCGGTAACATCGATATGATGCAATAACGGGAGGCCGAAGGCGGCGGTTTTGCCTGTTCCTGTTTGAGCCAGCGCTATTATGTCTATGGCTTCGTTAACCAGCAGCGGAACGGCTTGCTGCTGTATGGGACTGGGTTCCGTAAAACCGAGGGCTGTAACGGCCTCTACCAGCTCACTTTTCAACCCAAAATCCTGAAATGTTGTCATACTACTCAATTGTCCTATTTTTAAACAAGGCGCAAAGGTACAACTATTTTGGTGATATAAAGATGTTTTTAAATTGTAACCCGAATATAGTTGCTGCTGGCCAATGAATTTACTTTTTTTCAAGGCAGAAAGCAGATGAAAAAACAAAGCCCGCTAAGAATAGCGGGCCGTTTTCCTCTAAAACTTACAGCCATGAAAGACCTACTTTGGAACTGCCTTGAAATCTATGGTCAGTTCTATATTGTTGCTGATGCCCCAATCTTTGGGGTCACCTTCTGTTCCGTATTTTAATCCCCAAGCGGTGCGCTCTACGCTGAATTTTGCTTTTACGCCCACGCCTGCGTCGCTTACCGTTACTACCGCGGGGAAAGTAACATTCACCGTGCTGTCTTTGATAGTCAGGTTGCCGCTTACCACGCTGGTGGTACCCGGCAATTCGCTTTTGTCCGTAGCGGCATCGAATGGCTTTACGGCCGTCACCACAAATTTAGCGGTTGGGTACTTGGCTGCATCGAAAAAGTCGGGGCTTTTCAGATGGCCTTCCAAGTCGGTCGCTTTTTTACCTTTTTCGGTAACGGAAGCACTATCCACGTGCAACGAATTTATGTCCACCGTAAACCGGCCGCCTGTTATTGCACCGTTTTCAACCGATACGGAACCTTCGGTCAATTTCAAAATACCATAACGCGGCGCAAAACCACCTTTGTGCGCACATTTCCAACCTACAAAACTTGCGGCCACGTCTGCGGTATATTCCTTGCCAGCGGCTACGGCTTCCTGTTTGGCTTCGCCGGTTTCGGCGGTATAGGACGAATTGTTGCAAGCTGCAAACATCAAGGTGGCAGCGGCAGCCAGGGTCAACGTAATTTTTTTCATTTCAGTTTTTTAACGATAAAATATTTTACGGGGCAAAAGTAGAAAAAATAATTGTACCTACAATGTTCCGTGGTACGCCATTCCTTTATGCCTTCATAAAATTATCTTATGCGCCCGCACCCTCCTCCTTGCATTTGGCCAACTTCACCGCATCTATCCCAACACTTAAAATATGTTGCTCGCCCAAAGGTAAACAAAAATTCGATTCGATATGCCCCGCAGGGAAATCAAAACACACGGGATAGTTAAAATTTGCCACTTTGTCCATGATTAATTGATGTATGTCTATGCCAAGTGGCCTCACGGTATCTTTCATTTCGCTAAAACCACCGCAAATAAGCCCCGCCAAGCCGTTTAGTTGCCCGCTTCTCTTGAGTTGCAGCATCATCCGGTCAATGTTGTACCAATATTCGCCCACATCCTCTATGAACAGGAGGCGGCCTTCGGTAGCTACCTGCGACCGCGAACCGGTGAGGTGCGCCAGTATGGCCAAATTGCCGCCAACCAATTTGCCGGTGGCTTCGCCCGGCCTGTTGTAGGTGTTGGGAGCCAGCAATGGGTAGCTTATGGGTTGCCCCGTCAATGCTTGGCGCAAGCTATTGGTCGATGCAAGTTGGCCGTCGGCAAATGCCCCGCACATGGCTCCGTGCAGGGTGGCTATGCCAAAATTGGCAGCTATATGGCTATGCAACACGGTAATGTCGCTGAAGCCGCATATCCATTTTGGGTGTTTGCGGAAATGGGCAAAATCTATGTCGTCTATAATCCTGCTAAGCCCGTAGCCGCCGCGCCCCATCAGTATGCAGCGTATGTCGGGGTTGTCCAGCATTTGTTGCAAATCGGCAAGCCTTTGGGCATCGGTGCCCGAAAAATAATGGTGGCCGGTGCCTACGGTTTGCCCCAGTACTGCTTTGAAGCCCCACGATTGCAGGGTGGCCACGGCGTCGGCGGTGCGCCCGGACGGTAGGTAGCCCGCCGGGCAGGTTATGCCGATGGTATCGCCCGGCCTCAACGCCGGGGGTATGATGGCAGCTTGTTTCATGTATCAGCGGTGCAACTATGGTAGTTGCGGGTAAACTTTCAATAAAGGAGCTGTTTGTTTTTTTGGGGTAAAGTTAAATTTCTTTTGCGCAAAAGGGAATAAAGCAAGAAAGGTTTCCGGGTGCATTTAAAATTGTCGCCTTAAGGGGGATGACACGAGTTCCCTCGTTGCGTTCGGAATGACACCCGCCGCTTGTCATGCCTATACTCCCCATTGTCATGCTGACGAAGGAAGCATCTCTATTAGTTCCCTCTCTTTGAGTTCCCTCACGGCGTTCGGGATGACAAGATCTCCCTCGCTGCGATCGGGACATACTATGCTACGACAATTTTAAATGCACCCAGGTTTCCTTGTGGCACTTTTCGGCGAGCATCTTCGTGCCTCCAACCATATTGGGGACGCTCGACCGGGCGGTGGTTTTTCGTGCCACATTTAATTGCGCAAAACTATCCGATGCGCAGCAGATGGGTACAATGGCGTATTTTTGGCCGCTCCAAATTTTTATGGTGATGAAAATAGCTACCTACAACGTAAACGGCGTCAACGGTCATTTGAATGTTTTGTGCCAGTGGCTGCAAGAAACCCAACCCGATGTGGTGTGCCTGCAAGAACTGAAAGCCCCCCAGGAAAAGTTTCCCGAAGCGGCCATTGCCGAAGCCGGTTACACGGGCATCTGGAAGGGGCAAAAAAGCTGGAACGGCATAGCTATATTGGCTCGTGGCTTGGAAGTGGTGGAGCGTAGGCGCGCACTGCCGGGCGATACCGAAGACGAGCAAAGCAGGTTCTTGGAAGCGGTGGTGGGCGGCGTAACGGTTATGTGCCTTTATCTGCCCAACGGCAATCCGCGCCCGGGGCCGAAGTACGATTACAAATTGGCATGGATAGCACGCTTGCAGCAGCACCTGGCCACGCACTTGGCCTCCGGCGAAAAGGTAGTGGTAACGGGCGACTTCAATATTATTCCCGAAGACAGGGACGTGTACAAGCCCGAGCGTTGGGTGGAAGATGCCTTGTTTCAACCCGAAGTGAAGGCGGCCTTCCATGGCCTTGTCCAAGCCGGCTGGACTGATGCCTTGCGCACCATTTACCCCGGTGAAATAATTTATACCTATTGGGATTATTTCCGCAATGCGTACGGCCGCGATGCGGGCTTGCGCATAGACCATTTTTTGCTAAGTCCGGCATTGAAAGATGCCTTGAAAAATGCGGGTGTGGACAAGCAGGTTCGCGGCTGGGAAAAGACCAGCGACCATGCCCCTGTGTGGGTGGAATTGGAGGTATAAGTTACATGATTGTATTGCGGCGTAGGCAGTACGTTTTGGAATTGGCCATTCTTGAAATTGCCAAGTGTGCCGTAGTAATCTTGTCGTTCCTTGCCGGGTTTCTGTCCAAATGATTTTATAAACGCCATGCTCACTTTTTTTGTGGAAACAGCCTTTTCGCTTCCGAACAATGCCTTGTAAATCGGCTTTGTTTTTTTGTATGTTCACACCGGGGAAGGTTTGTTTATTGGTTGTATAGATATTGCAGCAGCGTTTGCCCTACGGCTTTTAGGGTGCTTTGGTCTATTGCCGTTATGTTGTCGTTGTGTGTATGCCAGTGTGCCGGGAATCCCGTCCTGGTACCCGTGGGCAAGTCTATGATGTCTATGGTGGGTATGTGCAATATTTCCAACACGGGTACGTGGTCGTCGGTAATGGTGCCGCCGTCGGCGTACACGAAATAGGATGAATAACCTGCCTCCGAACCGGCTTTCCATACCTCTTGCTGCACGTTGCCCGCATATTGCTTGGAGTTGCCTTCCAATGGGAACCTTGCATTTCTGCCGCCCACCATATCGAGCAGGATACCTGCCCGAGCGGTATAATTCGGTACGTGCGGGTTCTCGGCCCAGTATTGCGTACCCAAGGCATAAGAAGTGTTTCCGTTGGTTTCCCATTCCGATTTGCCGTAGTCTTCCACGTCGGCCAGCAATATGTCTATGCCCAAGTCTTTGTTGCCAAGTGGGTTGGCCTTTATTTGGTTGGCTATTCCTATCAATACCGCTACGCCGCTGGCACCATCGTCGGCGGCATCAATGGGCGCATTGGTGTTGGCTACATCTTGGTCGGCCCACGGGCGGCTGTCCCAGTGGGCCAGTAGCAATATGCGTTGCTTGGCGTTGGGGTTGATAACGCCTATCAGGTTGATGCAGCGAAGTTTGGTTTTCTTGTCGCCCGCCAATAGCTGGGTTTGTTGGCGATATACGGTATCGCAACTCGCTTTCAATTGCAGTTCCATCCAGTCGGCGCATTTCAGTTGCGCCGATGTATTGGGTACGCGCGGGCCAAAGTCCACTTGTTGTTTTATGTAGCCGTAGGTTTTGTCGGCATCGAAAGCGGGAACTTTTATGGTTGGCCCTTCCTGGGTCTGTACGCTGCCGTTATCGGTTTGTTCTGTTGACGACGCCCCCGAACGGCAGCCAGTATTCAGCAATCCGGCGCAGAGCAAAACATAAATCAATCTTGTGCAAATCATCTCTTTTTTTACATTTTTTTGCTTGCGCAAGGTAAGGCAATTTGTTTGGTTTTTATTTTGGGGCTTGTTTAAAGTTGCCTGCACGATGCAAAATTATACTGCACACCGGATAGTTTTGTGCAATAAATATCGCACCAAGACACCAAGGAATTTGGCTGCTCATTTTGGAAATACTACTATGAATCCCAACAATCTCCCGTTGTTGAAACAACCATGCAAAAAAAAGCGGGAATAAGAAAGATTTTTTCTTGAATGTCGTACATGGGAACAACGAAACCCGATTGCACATTTTCACCCGGTGCGAAGTATAGATGCCTTCAGCATGACAATGGGGAGTGTAGGGGGATAAAAAGGAATTATTGC
>JASGFI010000140.1:0-7135 GCA_047605615.1 Edaphocola sp.
TTATTTGGCAAGATTTAGAAGACGGACGAAATGTTACGCTAAAAGAACTTACATGGTAGTGTACAGCCTGTCATTGTTATTCTTAAAACTCAATAATGAATTATCTATACTTAGTTACTAATGCCAAAATTTTTAAGTCGCTTTGTTGAAAAGTCCAAATTTGTTTTGTTGGGAAGTCCAAGCTGTTTGGGTTGCTTGAGCCACTTTCGCTTTTGCGAAGCGCGGGCTTTTCGTTCTGTTTATTTATCAGCCAAACGCTATATGTTATAGTTAATTAAACGTTTGTTTAATTAAACGAAAGGTTTAATTTTGCCCTTTGTTTCGGCCTGTTTTAATTTTTACGGCAATGGAAAATGATGTAACGTTGAGGGACAAGGCGCAGAAAGGCATTTATAAAGTCATAAATCCTTTTGTGCGCTTTTTGATAAAGCTGGGCCTTACGCCCAACGCCGTTACCACCATCGGCTTGCTGCTCAACATCGGGGTGGCGATTATTTTCGTAGTGGGTGCCGAGAAGGGCAACAGGGGCGATTTGTCTTACGTGGGCTGGGCCGGCGGGTTGATATTGTTTGCGGGCTTGTTCGATATGCTGGACGGCCAAGTGGCCCGTTTGGGCAAAATGTCGTCCACCTTTGGCGCGCTCTACGATTCGGTATTGGATCGTTACTCCGAATTGATATTGTTTTTCGGGATATGCTATTATTTGGTGGCGCACCACTATTTCCTCAGCTCCATTTTTGCCTTCATAGCCTTGATAGGTTCCATGATGGTAAGCTACACCCGCGCCCGCAGCGAAGGCTTGGGCATACAAAACAAAGGTGGCCTGATGCAGCGGCCCGAAAGGGTTATATTGATAGCCGTATCGGCCATTGCCACGGGAGTGGCCGCGGCCTTTGTGGAAGGCGACGGCAAAGTGTTTGTACCGGGCATCAAGTATCATGTATTTGAACTGATGAGCATTTTTACCATACCGCTTGCCATAATGGCCGTGTTGACCAATATTACCGCCATTCAACGTTTGGCAGATGCCAAGAAAGCCCTCGATTTGTTGGACAATGCCCGGCAAAATAAAAAAATGGGCAGCATGGCCGCCACGGTGCTGTTCTTGCTGGTTGCTGCATTTTGGGGAATAAGGCCCTTTGCCGTGCAGGCCAATCCCATTGGCGGCGCAAACGAAGCGGCAGATACTTTTCCGGTGCCAAAATTCAACGGCAAAACGCAATTTTATGTACAGCGCACACCCAATACCAACACCATAATGTACGAATTGAACATGAAAGACGGCAAGTTGGCAGAAGACGAACCGATACACGTTTATTGGATTAGGTATCCCGAAGGCGGCAAATTGCAGGAACTAAGCTTTATTCAACGTAAATTTGCCTACGGGGTGAAAACCCATAAGCTGGCGGACGACAAATACAAAATACTGTTTGCGGCTTACGACAAGATACCGTTTTACTTGATGAAATCCACGGCGGGCGTGTACCATACCTACGTGGAACTGGACGGGAAGCTGTCGGTGCTCAAAAGGATTTATATCCGGATAGACCCGGGCGGCACCTTTTGGTCGCCGAATGTAAAGTACGTGGAATTCAAGGTTACGGACGTAGCCACGGGCAAAGAGGTGATTAAACGCATCAACCCCAAATGGACGCCGCCCAAACATGACTGATAGAAACCAAACACTTCAACAGAAAAAGAAAGACCGATAAAATGCCCAAAAATTATGTATCGAACAGTACCGAATCGGTAAGGTTATTCAGAAGCGCTTTTCTGGAGTTTTTTTCGAGAGTGCATTGGACGGTGCCCATGTTCCTATACCTGCCCGTAGTATTGCTATTTGCAGGCTTGGCCGTGTTCCGCGAACATACCCCGTTTTGGGTATTCGTTGCCATGTATGCCGCCGGCTTGGTAGCCTGGACGGCTTTTGAATATGTATTGCACCGCTGGGTGTTCCATTTCGTGCCCAAGGCCCAATGGGCATTGAGGCTGCACTTCATATTCCACGGCGTGCACCACGATTATCCCAACGACATGAAGCGGCTGGTAATGCCGCCTTCCGTAAGTATTCCACTGGCCGTGGGCATGTATTTCGTGTTCAGGGCGTTGATGCCGCCGGTGTACCTGTATCCGTTTTTCTCGGCGTTCGTATTGGGCTATGTATTTTACGATACGGTGCATTATGCCCTGCACCATTTCAATTTCAAAGGCAATGTGTGGGCCGAATTGAAAAGGCATCACATGCTGCACCACTACTCCGATGCCAGCAAAGGTTTCGGCGTTAGCTCCGAACTCTGGGACCAAGTATTGCGCTCGGGGTTCCCGAAGAAAAAAAGCAAATGAGTACCACTACCATTGCCCGCTTTACGGGCGTAAGCCATATACCCGTGCATGTACGCATCTTGCTGGCCGGGGTCATCTGCATAGCCTACGTCTTGCTGTCGTACATATTGATAGGGTTCAGGCCCGAACAGATTTTTATTTCCGGTTTGTTCTTCTTGCTGTACACCGCCTCGAAGAAAACCCGGAATTACCTGCTGGCCATGTTGCCGTTCATCGTGTTTTGGGTAATATTCGACTATATGAAGGCTTTGCCCAATTACAAATTCAACAGGGTGCATATCGGCGATTTGTACCAACTGGACAAGCATTTGTTTGGCATATACCACAATGGCAACAGGCTTACCCTGAACGAGTTTTGGTCTTTGCATAGGTCTACATTGCTCGATGTGCTTACCGGCATATTTTACCTATGTTGGATGCCTGTGCCCATTGCCTTTGCCTCCTATCTTTTTTTCAGGGACCGGAGGGGGGCATTGGAGTTTTGCCTCACATTTTTATTGACCAATTTTGTGGGTTTCATAGGTTATTATGGTTATCCCGCGGCGCCACCTTGGTATGTATTGTACCATGGTTTAGCCTTCAACCCCGCCACGCCCGGCAATGTAGCCGGCCTTGCCGGGTTCGATAACTTTTTGGGTCTGCACGTATTTCACGGATTGTATGCCAAAAGCTCCAATGTATTTGCCGCAATGCCTTCGTTACATGCTGCCTATGCCTTGGTATCGGTTTATTATGCCTTCAAGAAAAATGTGCCGACGGCGTGGAAGGTAGCTTTGGTTGCCGTGTGTGCAGGTACTTGGTTTGCCGCCATCTATACCTATCATCATTACGTCACGGATGTGCTGGCCGGTATATGCTGCGCTATTTGCGGTGTATTGCTGTTTCAAAACGTATTGCTGCGCCAAAAGTGGTTTCAACGATTCATGCGCAAGTATATGTTGCAAGTGCTGTAGCGGTGATCGGTGTTGTGCCAAATGCAAAAAATAATTTGGGGGAATTTCCGCGCAAGTATCGGCCGCACCATAATTTAATGCACCAAAATTCGTTTACCATTAACGTTTTTAGCTAAATTTATTTACTTTTAAATCGGTTTTCTATTAACCATTTAAAGCTACAGCCTCAATGAACTTACGGATAATCGGCACTCTTCTGTTAATATTTGCGTTCTACGGCCACCATGTTGCTGCCCAAACCAATGTTGAGGTTTTTGGGCAGAACAGGGTGCAATACCGGCGGTTCGATTGGAAATATTACGATGCCAGCCATTTTAAGATATACCATTACGACCGTGCCGGCCGCGAATTGGCCCGTTACGTGGCCGAGCAGGCCGAACAAGACGTAGCGGCCATAGAACGCAGGCTGGGCGGGCTTTTCCCCGAAAGGCTCAACATAATCCTGTACAATTCTTACGACGAATACCAACAAACCAATATTGGCCTCAATTCCGACTTGCAAATGCAAAACGAGAACCCTGCCGGCATGCTCAATTTGGCGGGCGATAAATTGGTAATGTACTTTACCGGTACCCATGCCGACCTGAAAAGGCAATTGCGCCAAGGCATGGCACAAGTAGTGATGGAACGCATCTTGTTCGGCGAGAACCTGCGCGAAATGGTGCGCAACGCATTGTTGTTGAACCTGCCCAAATGGGCTACTGCCGGCTACGTAGATTATGTGGTGGATGGCTGGTCAACAGATGACGACAACAGCTGGAAAAACCTGGTAGCCAATACCGCGGCAGGCAAGAAAGCTAATTTTCACGAATTGTCCGAGGCCAACCCCGCACTTTCGGGCAAGGCCTACTGGAAATACATAGCCACGAAGTATGGCGAAAACAACGTGAAGAACCTACTGTACCTCACGCAGCTCAAAAGCAGCATGAACAAGGCGTTGAAGCTAACCATCAACCAAAAACTGCGCCAATCATACGACTCGTTAATGCAATTTTACCAAGCCCGGTACGCATTTGAAGAGCAATTGTTTGAGCCGGTGGATACCGGTTCGCTGATAAGCCGCATAGACGTACCTACGGACGAGGGGCGCATACGGGATGTGACCGTGTCGCCCAGGGGCACGGACGTTGCTTACGTAAAATGGCTCTTTGGCGAATGGCAGGTAATATTGGAAAACAGAAAAGTGGTAAACGGCAAGGAAATAAAGGAAAAAGCCGTACTGCTGCAAGGCGGCGTAAAGAACCACAACGAAACCGATGACCCCGATTACCCCTTGCTAAGCTGGAACAATACGGGCTTCAAGCTGGGCATCATCTTCAAGAACCGCGACAGGATCAGGATACGCATATACAACTCCGTAAAAGCCAAGATAGAAGACTTCAGGGTACCCGCCAAGCGGTTCGACCGCGTTACGGGCTTTACCTTCATGGAAGACGACGACGTATTGCTGATGACGGCGGTGCGCATGGGGCAAAGCGACATATTTGAATACAGGTTAAAGGGTGGGCGTACCCGCCAAGTTACCGACGATGCCTGGGACGATGTGTCGCCCGTATTTGTAAGTGGCGGGTCGCGCAAGGGCATATTGTTCCTGAGTAACCGGCCCCAACCCTACATTGACATAAAACCATTGCCCAACGAGCTGCCGATAGGCCCCATGAACGCATTCTTTTACAACAGTACCACCCAAAGCTACGATTTGATGCAATTGACCCATAACCAAAAGGGCACCATAACGCAACCCGTAGCCTATGGCCAAGACCATTTTGCTTACCTGAACGACCAAAACGGCATAAGGAACAGGTATGTGGTGATGTTTGCAAGGGACGTAAACAACCGCGACTCGGCCTATTCCGTACCCATGACCAATTTCGGCAGGAACATTTTGTATCATCAATACAACCCTGCCAGCGGCAAAATAGCCGATGTAATCCAAACCGGCAACCAGTTTGGCGTGTATTTTCACAAGATTGCCTTGCCGCCGCCCGATGGTACGGCTGCGGTGCGGAAGCCGCTGCCCATAAGCTTTATAGACGGCGTGACGCCTGCCAAGAAAATACACGCCTCGACAGATGCGCCGGTGAACCTGCTCGACAAGGAAGAATTGGCAAAGGCGGAAGACAAGGACTTTGTTGTTCAAGGTGGCAATGCCTTCCAAAGCGAATTTACCCAAAGGGGCATACGCGAAGGTGCCGACTCGGCCAGCGTAGCACCCGGCCCCGAATCCGAGGCACTTGCAAATAAATTGTCGTTGAAAAAACCGAACAATGTAAGCCATTTGCAACAGGACGACAACAATGACCCCCTGGCCGTTACCAGTGCCAGCGGCAATCCCGATGCACGATTGAATGGCAAAAGAGTGTTGTACGTGGACAGCAGTTTCATAGATATGCGTTCACAAAAATATTACCTGTCGTTCAAGCCCGATTTTTATACGCTGCGGGCCGACAACAGCGTGCTGTTCAACCGTTACCAAAGCTATGACAACTCCGGCGGCCAGTGGAACAATCCATCGGTAGGCGGCATGTTCATGGCCAGCCTCACCGACAAAATGGAGGATTACAGGTTCACGGGCGGCATACGCATCCCCGTGAATTTTTCGGGTACCACCTATTACGCCCAGTTCGAGAATTTCAGGCGCAGGGTGGACTGGGGTGTCATCTTTTTGCGGCAGCAAACCAAGTCCACCTATACATTTTCCACCAATCAGGGCTTGTTTGACGAAACAGGCAAAAATGCGACCACCATGCTGCAGGCCACGGCCAGCTATCCGTTGGACAAGGTACGCAGCTTTCGGTTGAATTTTGGTGCCCGACAAGACAACTTTGTCATAAAAGCACAAGATTTGGTGGGCTTGTTGTTGCCCAGCACGCAAACCTACTGGGCCATGAGCCGTGCCGAATTTGTGTATGACGATACCCGCAATCCGGCCACCAACATCTGGAACGGCTTGCGCTACAAGTTTTTTGGAGAGTACATGTACAAGATACACTCCAATAACGTATATGCCAACTCCAACGATACCAATGGCGTGAACAACAGTCCGGGCGGCTTCTTCAACGTGGGTGTCGATTTCAGGTATTACCAAAAAATCTACAAGAATTTCATATTTGCCATCAGGGCGGCGGGCGCCCACAGCATGGGTACGCAGAAAATCATTTACTATCTGGGCGGCGTGGACAATGCGCTCAATGCCGACTTCAGCAACGCCCTGCCACCTTCGGGCAAAAACGACTATGCGTTCCAGGCTTTGGCTACCAACCTGCGGGGCTACGACCAAAATGCGCGCAACGGCAACACCTATGCGGTAGTGAATGCCGAACTGCGTTTCCCCGTATTGACTACTTTGTTGAAACGCCCCATAGAATCGAGTTTGTTGAAAAACCTGCAAATGGTGGGCTTTTGCGACATAGGTTCGGCCTGGGAAGGCTTTTTGCCCAACTCCGAGAATTTTGACCGCTATTTCAGGCTCAACTGGCCTTCGCTGAGTTCGCCCACCGTGCAATTGTCGGTGCCGAATTATAGCGACAATGGCTTGGCCCTTGGCTACGGTTTGGGGTTGCGCACGCAGTTGTTTGGTTATTTTGTGCGGGCCGATGCCGCGCTCAACATCCGCCGCGACTTTGTATGGTACCTGTCGTTGGGTACAGATTTTTAGGTTGCGCATTGAAGGTAGTTTACGGTGTTGCCCAACAGGCATAGGTTTCGCAACGCTTATTCTTCGCTTCTTTCTTTTTGAAGTAACGCCAAAACCTTTCAGCGAGGCTATATGCGCCGCGCCACATGGGTGCATTTAAAATTGTCGCCTTAAAGGGAATGACACGAGTTCCCTCGTTGCG
>JASGFI010000141.1:0-7127 GCA_047605615.1 Edaphocola sp.
TCGATATGGTACGTGGTGCATTTGAAAGTGCTACTGGTGTAGGTGGCCGTTTTTATATACATTTATTTTCCACGAACATAAAAGCATAATTTTTACAAATCCAAGTATATCGCGGCCTTTGCCCAAAATTCAATACCGACACGAAATCCGTGCGCAATCAATTGGCATTGCGCAATGCTTCCAATATGTTGTTGAGCCTTTGGCCTACGGTTTCGTAGTCGGTATAACCTTGGGCTACCAGGTAAAATTTACTTTCCGAAGCCTGGAGCAATAACTGCGGGAAGCTGCCTACCCGTAGTTGCTTTACCAAGGCAAAATCGTAATGGGCTTTTTCCTTAAAGGTTTCGCTATGCAAATCGGCATAGAACACATCTTCGCTTATGCGGTATTTTGGCAACAGGTGGCGGTAAGCCTCGTCGTCGGTAAGGTCGCGGCCTTCGTAGTGGAGGGCGTATTGCATATCGGCGGCAAAGGCCACGGCCAATTCGGGGTGGTAGGTTTTTATGATGCTCATGGCTATGGCGGGTTTTTCCGAATCGGGGAACCAGTCGCTTTCGTCCGCATGGAAAATGTGCCAAAGGAAATCTTCGCCAAATTTTATGCCGCTGTGTGCTTCCACGGTTTTATAGGCTTCCTGTATCATGGGAGCCATTACCGATATAGGTTGCGGTACACGGGGCAGTATCATGCCGCCGCTCAGCACCTCGGTAGCTATTATGCCTTTAAAATCTTCGGCCACCCTTTTGATTACCGGGCCAAAAGCATAGCACCACCCGCAATAGGCATCGTAACAATACACAAGGTTCATGTAAAAATTTATTTCGCAGGCTGCAAAACTATACAATATGCCGCACCCTTTTGGCAGCATAAAGCGGGGTGTTTATCTCAATATCTAAAAAAAAAAATTCTCTGTTAGGAAAACATGTCGTAAAATTGCAGTTCGGTTCGGCTCAACATTCCATCCTTTTGAGCTTGAGGCCGAATGCGGCCGCACTTTCCGGTTTCCATTTCAAGACAAGAAACGACAGTGCGGATTTTTCAAAAACTACTTTATTGACTAACCAAATCAAAGGAATTTTCGCAATTCCCCTTCCTCAAAGTAAATCCATAAGTGAATGGCATACGACCTTATGCAACTGAACGACATGATTGTTCCCGAACTGTTAGACATAGCCGAGCATCTGGGTATAGACGATGCAAAAGAGCTGAACAAACCAAACTTGGTACAAAAAATAATGGAGCAACAAACCGTACCCATTGCCACCGCACCGCCCAAAAAGAAAAGGGGGCGCAAACCCAAAGCGGCAGCAGATGCGCTTGACAATGAAATAGTTGTGGACGAATACCTGCCCCTGCAAAAAGTTGAAGAACAAGAAGGTGCCGCACCAACGGAAAATGTGGCGGAAGCCCCCGAAAAGCACACCCGCAGGGAGCGCAAGCCCATAACCCATAGGGAAACCTCGGCCCCGAACGAAGAATTTATAAGTACGCCGCTGCCCGACGCCAGCTATTTCGACCAGCCCGAGGCCACCTTGATAACCGAGCCCACGGTGGAAGAGGAGCAAGCCGCCCAACCCGAACTGGCCGACTCCGCAGAGGCAAAAGATACGGCCAATAACCCCCACCCGCGCGAACCGCACCCGCGCCAGCACAACAACAACCCCAACAACCGTTACCAGCAACGCCAAAACGAAACGGCTTTCAACATTGAATTTGACGGCATCATACCCGGCGAAGGCGTATTGGAAATGATGCCGGATGGTTACGGTTTCTTGCGCAGCAGCGACTACAACTACCTTAGCTCGCCCGACGATGTTTATGTATCGCCCTCGCAAATAAAACTATTTGGCCTCAAAACCGGCGATACCGTTACCGGCAACGTAAGGCCGCCCAAAGAAGGCGAAAAATACTTTGCCCTGCTCAAAGTAGAAAACATCAATGGCCGCCAGCCCGAAGAAATCAGGGACAGGGTACCCTTCGATTACCTTACGCCTTTGTTCCCAAGCGAAAAATTAAACCTTGCAAAAGGCACATCGGGCAGCATCAGCACCCGCATCATAGACTTGTTTACGCCCATAGGCAAAGGCCAGCGCGGGCTGATAGTGGCACAACCCAAAACCGGCAAGACCATGTTGTTGAAAGAAGTGGCCAATGCCATTGCCGCCAACCACCCGGAATGTTACCTGATGATAGTGTTGATAGACGAACGCCCGGAAGAAGTAACCGACATGCAGCGCAGCGTACACGCCGAAGTAATAGCCTCTACCTTTGACGAACCCGCCGAGAAGCACGTAAAAGTATCGCAGATAGCCTTGCAAAAAGCCAAACGATTGGTGGAAGTGGGCCACGATGTGGTGATATTGCTCGATTCCATTACCCGCTTGGCCCGCGCGCACAATACCGTGGCACCCTCCAGCGGCAAGGTATTGAGCGGCGGCGTGGAAGCCAACGCCATGCAGAAACCCAAACAATTTTTCGGCGCGGCACGCAAGATAGAGAATGGCGGGTCCTTGACCATATTGGCCACGGCCTTGATAGATACCGGCTCGCGCATGGACGAAGTGATATTTGAAGAATTTAAGGGTACGGGAAACATGGAATTGCAGCTGGACCGCAAACTGGCCAACAGGCGCATATTCCCCGCTATCGACATTACTTCTTCTTCCACCCGCAGGGACGATTTATTGCTCGACAGGGAAACCGTAAACAAAATGTGGATTCTGCGCAACCATATCGGCGACATGAACACCGACGAAGCCATGAATTTCCTCATGGGCCAAATGCGCGGCACCAAAAGCAACGAAGAGTTTTTGGCTACGATGAACAAGTAAAGCCTTGCGGCAAATGAATGTATAGTCCTAAGCAAAACGCATCATCAACATTATGGATGGCTTGGAAAATATTATGCTCCCGGAAATTGTTACGGTTGCCGTCACGCTCTTTGCCGTAATAGACGTGCTGGGTTCCATACCGGTATTGATTGGCCTCAAAAACAAAATGGGCGCTATCAACGCATGGCAAGCCACGGCCGTATCGGGCGGCTTGATGTTGTTGTTCTTTTTTGCCGGCAGCAAAATGCTGTCGGTCATGGGGCTGGACATTACCTCTTTTGCCATTGCCGGCTCTATCATCATCTTCTTTTTGGGCATGGAAATGATAATGGGGATAGAATTTTTCAGGACGGAAGCAGGCGGCAAATCGGGCAGCGTGGTGCCCATTGCCTTTCCGTTGATAGCCGGGTCGGGCACGCTCACCACCATCATGTCGTTAAAGGCCAGCTACCATTATATGAACATCTTGATAGCCATATTAATCAACCTAATCATCGTGTTTGTATGCCTCAAATCTTTGAACGTGATAGAACGGTTGCTGGGGCCGTCGGGCATCATGGTGGTGCGCAAATTTTTTGGCGTTATCCTCATTGCCATAGCGGTCAAGATTTTTATGCAAAACCTGGGCTTGAACCACAAATAGCGGAAGCATGATTTGAAATGGCATCGTTAATCCGGCAAAGTTGTACAGCAGGCAAAATGTATTTAGATAAGCCGCATACCCAAGCAAAAAAACAAAAATTTCGTCATTGCTTAGAAATATATCGTACAGTAGCATCGGATTTTTTTAAACAGCAATACATGAAAGCCAAACTTTATCCAATACTTTTTTTGCTGGCCGCCGGTTGTTCCAAAGACAACACGAGTTGCACGATAACCACCGAAACTGCTCCGGCTACAGAAGTGGAAGCATTGCAGACATATCTCGACAAAAACAACATTCAGGCCACTAAAAGCGCACATGGTTTCTTTTACGTAATAGACGACCGGGGTAGCGGCGCCTACCCCAACGGCTGTTCGGAGGTAACGGTAAACTACCGGGGCAGCCTCGCCAACGGCAGCGTGTTCGACACGGCCAGCAATATCACCTTGCCCATTTCAGGGTTGATGGCCGGTTGGCAACAAGGCCTGGCGTTGCTGAAAAAGGGCGGGCGCATAACCCTGTACATCCCCCCCACATTGGCCTATGGCGACCAAGCCACCTCCGGCATACCCGCCAATTCCATCCTCATTTACTCCATAGAATTATTAGATGTAGCACAAGCCAAGGATTAACTGTATCTTTGTCGTTAACATTGTTTTTTTTAACCATTTCGTGCGGCGGCGTCTATTTTACGGCGCAGCTATATTGCATACACCGGTGTAGTGCAAGCGTTCGTGCCTGATAGTACTCGTTTTCCCCCTGTAAATTTTATGGCGGGAGGGGCTATTTTAAGAATAAAATCGGGCTTAGCGGCAAAGTGATGCATATAGCTGGCGGCACGTCAATATAAATAAGTACATACATGGGATGTGGAAGTTGCGGCACTGCTTCCGGTACCGGCAAACCTTCTGGTTGCCAGAGCAACGGCGGTTGCAGTACCGGCGGATGTAACCGTTTAAACGTATTCAACTGGCTGTCCGATATACCTTTCAGCGACCCCGGCAAACCCTATGCGGTAGCCGAGGTTAGTTTCAACAAAGGCAGCCGCAAAGAATTTTTCAGGAATGTTTCCGGCGAGTTGTTTGAAAAAGGCGACTGGGTGGCCGTGGAAGGCGCGGGCGGCTTCGACGTGGGGCAAATAAGCCTCACCGGCGAATTGGTAAAACTGCAAATGAAAAAATATGCGGTGGACGATGGCCCCGAATTGAAAAAACTGCTGCGCCCCGCCACCGAACGCGACATGGAGCAATGGCAACAAGCCAAGGAACGCGAGCGCGAAACCACAGTGCGCGCCCGTGCCATAGCCAAGGAACTGCGCCTCGAAATGAAAATAGCCGAAGTGGAATTTCAGGCCGACAGCCGTAAAGTTACCTTCTTCTACACCGCCGACAGCCGCGTGGATTTTCGCGAGCTGATTAAAATATTTGCCACCGAATTCAAGGCCAAAGTAGAAATGCGCCAAATAGGCGCACGCCAAGAAAGCGGCAAAGTAGGCGGCATAGGTTCTTGCGGGCGCGAGCTTTGCTGCAGCACCTGGCTCTCCGATTTCAAAACGGTAAACACTACCGCCGCCCGCTACCAAAGCCTTTCGATAAACCAAACCAAATTGAGCGGCCAATGCGGCAGGCTCAAATGCTGCCTCAACTACGAACTGGACACCTACATGGATGCCCTCCAGGCTTTCCCCGAAGGGACAGACCAATTGGAAGTGGCTGCCGGTAGAATATTTTTGCAGAAAAAAGACATATTCCGCAACCTGATGTGGTATAGCTTTTCGGGCAGCAACAAGCAATATCCGCTTACCAAAGAACGCGTATTGGCCATAAAAGCACTCAACCAGCAAGGCGTAAAACCAGAAGACCTGGAGGCTGCCGAGGTGACAACCCGCCACAAAGACCCCGAAAAAACGGTGGACATGGGCTTTGTGAACGATGTGGGCCTGCTAACGCTCAGCTCGCTGTCGAAAGGAAAGAAAAAGAACAAACAGAAACCCCAACAAAAACAACGAACCGCCACCGCCCAAGAAGCCGAAACCCAAACGGCAAACAGGCCCGCAGGCAACAATAGGCACAACGCCCCCCAACACGACAGGAAAGCGCAGCAAGGCAGGCCGCAGCAAGGCAACAGGCCCAGCCCCAATGCCGCAGCAAGGCAAGCGGTTAACCAAGACCCGGCCACTGCAAGGCCAGCACCAAACAACACGGCACCAAGGCGCGAGGCAGGTGCGCAACAAGGCCAGCAGCGGCGCAACAACCCCAAACCCAACCGGCCAAAGGAACAGGCCAAGGGCGACGGCAACCCCAAAGAACCGCAGTAAGAAGCCATGGAAGCCTTAGCCAACCGCCTGCAAAAGGTATCGAAACACATAGGCAAATGGGCCAGAAGGCAAGGCATAACTTGTTACCGCATATACGACATGGATATGCCGGAGTACCCCTTTTGCATAGACCGCTACGAAGGCTGCCTGCACATAGCCGAGTACAAAACGCGCAACCAGGTGGACGATGAACAGCACGAACAATGGCTGGAAGCATGCGTGCATACCATAGCCCGAACCTTGGCCGTACCCGAAGAAAATGTGTACCTCAAGCAACGCCGCAGGTTGGACCGCCGCAACGAACAATACGAAAAAGTAGCCACCCGGAGCGACCGCATGATAGTGCAGGAACAGGGCTTGAAATTTTGGGTAAACCTTACCGATTATCTCGATACAGGTTTGTTCCTGGACCACAGGCCCCTGCGCAAGACCTTTGGCCAAATGGCCGCGGGCAAGCGGGTGTTGAACCTATTCAGCTACACGGGTGCTTTTAGCGTGTATGCCGCCGCCGGCGGTGCCGATGGGGTTACTACCGTAGATTTGTCCAACACCTACCTGCAATGGGCCAAAGACAATTTTGAGCTGAACCAATTGCCCTTGGCCGAACAATATCGCTTCGTGCAGGGCGACGTGATGGATTTTTTGAAAAACGAACAAGAAGCCGTTTATGACTTGGTGTTTGTGGACCCGCCGGCGTTTAGCAACAGTACCCGCCTGAAAGGCACTTGGGACACCCAGCGCGACCATGCCGCCATGCTGCAACTGACGCTGCGGGCATGCAAGCCCGGTGCCACTATATTCTTCTCCAACAACCTGCGCAATTTTGTGCCCGATTTTGGCAAGCTAAAGGGCGCAACCGCCAAGGACATAACCACCCAAACCATACCCGAAGATTTCAGGAACAAGCGGATACACCATTGCTACGAAATAGGTAAAAGCCAGGGATTTCAATAGTTTTTGGTAGTACTCAGTATGTTGTATGCAATAATGATTATGGTGAGCAATCCTCTATCCATTCAAATGCTGCATTGGAAAGTTTACATGAAGATAATGCACCTAAATATAGAAGTTTGAAACAATATGCATACATTCGCAGTAGGAAATTTTGGGATTGTTAAAGTGATATAGCTTTACATACATAGAACACATATCTACATGTACTTTTGTTTGATTTACAACTTTGCCAACTTTCAAAAAGTTGGCAAAGTTTTTAAAAACTATATCAGATTAACAATGCCCGTTAATTTAGTTATTAATGATTTTTGGACAGATTATTGACAATTATTTTTTAGTACACGACAAAAAATACAATTAATTGGATTGCCAATAAATTATT
>JASGFI010000142.1:0-6977 GCA_047605615.1 Edaphocola sp.
AGAAACGTGTGGTAATATTTCTCCAAGATACTGAATATCAGTCGTTCATGCAAATGTTTAACAACTTATTTTGCTGATTATCAGCAATTTATATTTTTGTCATGTAGTGAATCGATTTATTCAAAAATTGAAAGTTTAAACAACTTCAATAGTATTATTGACAATACTTGGCCAAAAACATTATACCCAAATAGAAAATGGTTTCTTACAAGCGTAAGAAACCATTTTCGCCATATTGCTTTGCCGCAATATGGCCCCTTAATGATGGTGGTGGTGCGAAGGTTGCAACTTGGAAAATTCTTCTTCGGTTACTTCTTCGTTTTTCACTTCCATGACTTCGGCCAATTTGTCGAATAATTTGTCGAACAACAGGCGGCGGTAGGTTTCGTCCATGGTTTTTTCTTCCTTGGCCATTTTTTGCAAATAAGACTCCAACCAAGGTGCGTCGTCTTCGTTGCTTATGCCGAAGTATGCCAATACTTTGGCTTTTATGTCGGCCATTACCTCTTCATAGCCCACTTTTATGCCGTATTCCCTCACCAATTTGTCGGAGATGAGGGTCCAGCGCAATTGGTGGTCGAAGGAGCCAAATTCTTTTTCTACCTCTTCGTCGGTTTTCACTTCTTCGCCGCCGCGTTTCATCCATGTTTTCAGGAAATCCACGGGCAGGTTGATGGGTGTTTCGTGTACCAGGGTTTCAAATATCTCGTTTTGCAAACGGTCGTTGGCTATGCGGTTGGTTTCTTTTTCCAGCTCTTGCTTTACGCGTTCGCGGAAACCGGCTTCGTCCTTGATGTCCGCACCGGGAAAGGCTTCGGCATAAAAATCTTCGTTCAGCTCGCGGGGAATCAATTTCCCGATTTTGGTAAGGGTAAGTTTGTAATAGTTGTTGGCTTCGTCGATACCATTGGCAATGCGCAGCGCGCTCTTCATGAACCCGGCCAACTCATCTTCGGTGGCTTCTGCCGCAGGTTTGAACACATGGCTTTCGCCGGGTTTCATGCCTTTTACGTGCGCGGCCAGCTTTTTGGGCATTTGCTCCAGGGTCACTACATCTTCTGTTTTGGTTACGCCGTTGGTCACATTGCCTTCGGCATCGCAGCTTTCGTAGGAAGCATATACTATGTCGGTATCGTGTTCAAATGCTTCGGGGTTTTCTACCTTTCCGGCACGGCGGGTAATGTTATTTACCTCATCGTCCACCAATTTATCGCTCACTTTTATCTTGTAGCGGGTAATGGCGCCTTTGTTTTGCAAGGGGGTGATGTCGAAAGTTGGTTTCAGGCCTATTTCAAACGCAAAGTCAAATTCGGAAGGTTGGTTCATGTCAAACTTCAAATCTTGGCTTTCCATGGCCACCGGTTGCGCGAAGATGTCGGGCTTGGTTTCGTTGAGGTATTGTTGCAACTCGCGGTTGGCGCTGTTCAGCACTTCTTCCACGAATACGGACTGACCGTACATTTTCTTCACCATGCCCACGGGTACGTTTCCTTTGCGGAAGCCGGGAATGGTCGCGTTTTTGCTATATTTCTTCAGGGCGCTCTCGAACGAAGGATAGTAGTCTTCCTTGGTTATTTTCACCACCAGTTTCTCGTGGAGGTTGCCTATGGGTTCACGTGTTACCGTAGCCATCGTTGTTTATGTTTTTTAAATTAATTGCTCAAAAAAATTTTTCAAAAAAAGAAAAACCCTGCTTGTGCAGGGCCTTCCTTTAGTGCGGGTGGAGGGACTCGAACCCCCAAGCCTCGCAGCACTAGATCCTAAGTCTAGCGTGTCTACCAATTTCACCACACCCGCGCACCCCCAAAAAATGGAGTGCGAAGGTAAACTTTAATATTCAACCTGCAAAAAATATCGCGCCGATTTTTTTATCTTACGGGAAACTCAGCTTGCAAAACATCCTTTTGTCGTGCGCGCCAAGGGCCGCTGCGGCATTGCTGCTGATGCCGACAATGGAATTGTGGTAGTCGGACAGGGTAGGTATGGTGCTGATTACTTTGGCATAAATAGTGCGGCCCGTGGCCGGGTTCGCCACTTTTATGATGGTACCGCGCGCAGCAGTATTGTGGAATGCGTAATAGATGCCCTCAGGCATTTTGGTTTTTAGCGGGTAAAATACCGCCGCGCCGGTTTCTTCCCGTAGGCTCATGCCGTTGGTTTGGTTAAGGAAGTCTTGCTCGTAGGCACTGGGAATGGCCGGTGCCGAACTATGTGCCGTGGAGGTATCGGGAGTCGCGGCATTGTTGGGGAGGGTCTTGGCTGCACCGTTGGTGGCGGGTATGGCAGGTGTATCCGTGGCCGCAATGGGTATTTGCGCATCATCGTAGGCTATCCACCCAAGCATGACCGTCTTGCCGCCGGGCAGCTCCTGCGATGCAAGGTTGTTCAGGCGTTGCAGGGCTATTTGCGTACTGCCTATTGTTTGCGCGATGTTGGCAAGGTTGTCGCCCTTTTTTGTTTTGTAGTAAATGGCCCTGCTTCCGGAAATGCCGCCTACCCTGATGTAATTATAGGCATCTATGGGTATTTTTAGCTGTGTGCCCGGTGGCAAGCCGTCCTTGTAGTTTACTTGGTTTACGTCGGCCAAAACCGCTGCCGGCGCACTGTACCTTTTGGCAAGCATAAAGATGTTTTCGCCTTTTTTTACGTTATGCATCAAGAAAAAACGGTCGTTCGACTTGGCCAGTTGCAAGGTGTCTTGTGCTTGTGCGTGGTGGGAACAAACAGCGATGCAGGCAAAGGCAAACAACGACAGTATTTTTTGGGGATTAAAGAAAGCATTTGGATAATGGATGCCAAGATGCTTGCGCTTCAAGCATAAGTGACTAAACAATGGGAAGAATTTATACAATTTGGCGAGGCTCATCGGGGACAATAATTTTTTTGAAACTCATTTTGTTAGGTGCGATATTGGTTATGAAAACTGATGGTTGTATAAAAATAAGAAGCTGTCTAAGATTATTTGATGGTATAATATGTAGATGATTTTTGAGCGAAACAAGGCAGATTTTGCAGCCATAGTCTAACGCCTAAGGCGAAAAATCTAACGATGTTGCAGCCAAAAAGCAGCACATATTAACCATTGAAATGATTTTAGACAACTTCTAAATCTACCCAATGCACCCTCCCATTGCTATAAAAGCCAAAGGTAAGATTAGGCCACGACAACCGCAAAATTTCGTCTGCCATCACATCAAAAATGGCTGTACCATATTCACGGGCTTTTATTTTACTTACAAATTCATTGACAAAATACGGGATTATAGACATAAACCACGTATTTTCGCATGACGAACCGAAAGTGAACAACCGTTCATTTTTGGCTGCACATTTAGCCCTAATGTCCGTTTAAGATGGGCGGCTATATTGAACACACAAGGTAAGTAATCAAGGGATGCATATACTTCAACAGATACTTTTTGCATTGCTGGCAGCGGCGGCAATATACCTCTTTGCCCGAAAGGTGCGCGAAATAAACCGGAACATAAAGTTGGGCAAGGACCGGGACTTGGGCGACCATCCTGCCGAGCGGTGGCGCAACGTGCTGTTGCTGGCCTTTGGCCAAAAGAAAATGTTCAAGCGGCCCACGGTGGCGGTGCTGCACTTTTTGGTGTATGCCGGTTTCGTGATTATCAACGTAGAGATACTGGAAATAGTGTTGGACGGTATTTTGGGCACGCACCGTTTGTTTGCGCCCTTGCTTGGCAGCCTGTATCCTATCCTGATTGGTTTTTTTGAAATATTGGCGGCCTTGGTATTGGTTTCTTGTGCCATATTCTTGGTTCGTAGAAATATTTTGAAGATAAAAAGGCTGAACCAGCCCGAATTGAATGGTTGGCCCAGAACCGATGCCAACGCCATATTGGCCACCGAAATCATACTGATGGCCTTGTTGTTGGTAATGAATGCCGCCGACTACAACCTGCAACAGCTCCATGCCGAGCATTACTTCTACACCGGCAAGCCTTTTTGGGTATCGGGGCTTATTGCCCCCTTGTTTTCGGGCACGGGCGAAACCGGTTTGGTAGCCTTGGAACGCACCTGCTGGTGGCTGCACATCGCGGGCATTTTTGCCTTCTTGAATTACCTGCCCTATTCCAAACATTTGCACATCATTTTGGCATTCCCCAACGCATACTACGCCAAGCTGGTACCTCAGGGCGAAATGCGGAATATGCCCGAAATACAAAATGAGGTGTTGTACATGATGGAGCCGGACAAAGCGCCCACCGACCTTGACCCCAATGCCGCCCCGCCGCGTTTTGGCGCAAAGGACGTGCAAGATTTGAGTTGGAAAAACCTGCTGGACGCTTATGCCTGCACCGAATGTGGCCGCTGCACGGCCAATTGCCCGGCCAATATCACGGGCAAGAAATTGTCGCCGCGTAAGATTATGATGGATACCCGCGACCGCCTGGAGGCCGTGGGCAAAAATATAGACCAAAACAAAGAGTTTGTGGACGATGGCAAATCGCTGCTGCACGACCATATCACCACCGAAGAATTGCGAGCCTGCACCACCTGCAATGCTTGCGTAGAGGCCTGTCCGGTAAGCATAGACCCTTTGGACATCATACTGCAATTGCGCCGTAACTTGGTGATGGAAGAAAGCAATGCGCCGCAGGAATGGAACATGATGTTCGGCAACATAGAAAACAACATGGCACCCTGGAAATTCAGCCCCGATGACAGGGATAAATGGGTGGGGGAAATGATAGAAGATTAAATGTGCGCCAAGATGGTGGATAAACTGCAACCTGACATGGCGCAATACTCCGATTGGGATACAATTGGGCACAATTTCAAATCATTGTTTCCGGACAAAAGGGTTTGGTGGGATTGATTGTTTAAAGGCAAATGATTTAAAAATATTAAGAGATTCGGAAAAGAGAAAGTTATCATGCAACCATTTGAATATGCCCTGCCCATTAGGGAAAAATTGACCGAAACGGTAAAATCGCTTTCGCTGGAGCAGCTAAACAAAATACCCGAAGGCTGCAACAACAATATAGCTTGGCATCTGGGGCATATAGTAGTAAGTACCGAACTGTTATGCTACCACAGAACGGGCTGTAAGCTGAATAGAGAGATACCAATGGTGGAGAAATATAGAAACGGCACCCGTCCCGAAAAGTTGGTACATCAGGTAGAGATAGACTATTTGTTATCGCGCTTGCTGGTGAGTTTGGAGGAAATAAAAAAGGGTTACATCGCAGGTTTGTTTGCCGGTATGAAGCCTTATAGCACACATACTTTTGGCTTGGAAATGCACTCGATAGAAGAAGTTTTTGAAGCCTGTTCGCACCACGATTTGCTGCACGCAGGCTGTATAACCATAATGAAGCGATTGGTGTAGGAGTGAATAAAACGAACTATATTTATTGCCTAAAAACTGTGTGTAATGGAAGACAATATCAATGTTCTCAGGGGGCAATTGGTCGATTTCATCAATAAAGCCCAAGAAGACAAAGTGAGGGCTTTATACAACCTTTGCTTGGTAGAAAATTACGAAACCGCCTGGTGGCAAAATCCTACCATTGTAAGTGAAATGGAAGAACGCTATGCAGTTTTGGAAAGTGCTGAAGACAAAGGCGTTTCATTGTCGGAACTAAAAAACGAGGTTGAACAAAAGCGCAAAAAGAGGTATAATAAAGATAGCGAGAAATGATGGTAGTCTTTTCATCGAAAGCTGCCAAAGAAGTAAGCGATGCGTGGCTTTGGCATGAAGGGCAACAAAGAGGACTGGGAGATAGGTTTATGAATAATTTAGAAGAATCCCTTTCCCGCATCGTTGCATTGCCCTATTCATTTACCGAGCAGACAGGCGGTTTTAGGGAAATGAAAATGTCGGTCTTCCCTTTTCTGATTGTGTTCAGAATGAGTAACAAAAAGAACAAAATTTGGGTGTTGTCCGTGTTTCATACTGCACGCAATCCAAGTAAAAAGTATAATGGTTAGCCGTGGATCGATTCCTCGGATAAACTATAAAGAATTATGCAAATAAAATCAATGGCCGAACACATGGCCGAAGGTACGCAGCCCGAAGTATTGTTTTGGGCAGGTTGCGCGGGCAGCTTCGACCAAAGGGCGCAGCGCATCACCAAGGCATTTGTAACCATTTTAGACAAAGTGGGCGTTTCATTTGCTATTTTAGGCAAGGAAGAAATGTGTACTGGCGACCCCGCGCGCCGTGCGGGCAACGAATTTTTGTTTCAAATGATGGCCTACAACAACATCCAACTGCTGAATGGTTACGGCATCAAGAAAATAGTGACTGCCTGCCCCCATTGCTTCAATGTATTCAAGAACGAATATCCCGCCTTGGGCGGCGACTACGAGGCAATACACCACACCACTTTCATCAACCAATTAATCAACGAAGGTAAAATAGTGATGAAGGACGGCGGCGCGTTCAAAGGCAAGCGCATCACCTACCACGACAGCTGTTACCTGGGCCGCGCCAACCATGTGTACGAAGCCCCCCGGGCCGTGTTGGAAGCCATGGACGTGGAACTGGTGGAGATGAAACGCTGCAAGAGCAACGGCCTTTGTTGCGGCGCCGGCGGTGCGCAAATGTTCAAGGAAGACGAACCGGGCAACAAGCGCATCAATATAGAACGCTCGGAAGAGGCATTGGCCACCGGGGCTACGGTCATAGCCGCCAATTGCCCTTTTTGCACCACCATGTTGATGGATGGGGTAAAAAACAAGGAGCGGGAAGACGAGGTGCAGGTATTGGACATAGCGGAAATGGTGGCGAGGAGTATATGACGGCGTTGGCACATACCCCCTGCGCTACCGTTTCGATACGTTGGCGCATTTAGATTCGCCGGGAAAAGTTCAAGTTTTTGCCTCAGTCATGTTTACTCCCGCCTGTCATGCCGCAAGCATCTATAAAAATCAGATGCCTGCGGCATGACAAAGTTGAAGCTGGACTTCGCCTTGTGGACACGCAAAGCCGTGAAAGAGTTGACAGA
>JASGFI010000143.1:0-6916 GCA_047605615.1 Edaphocola sp.
ACTCGAAAATAGCCTATAAGAAATTCCAACAATAAAATTTAAACAGGCTCTAAAACCAGAATAGCTTTACCAACATGGGCTACCTGCCTGCAGAAACATACCTTTTCTTTTTGGAAACTTTGCCGGGTTGGCAATACCCAAAACACAAGTCCGTCACATAGAATTTTGACCAAAAGAATAAAGCGACAAACGATTGATGAACAATTATTTGTCGCTTTGTGGTGTGGGCCGGGATCGAACCGGCGACACAAGGATTTTCAGTCCTTTGCTCTACCGACTGAGCTACCGCACCATTCATTCTCCGATGAAAGGAGTGCAAAGGTAAGCCATTCCCACAATCTGACAAATTTTTTTCCCAATAATTTTTTCACACCGCTTTAATTCTCGCGCCGCAAAAAATCACAAATGAACTATCTTTGTGCGCAATTTCAAAAACAAGCTTTAAAAACCTCAAATAGGCATATATGCGCTTTATCGTTTCCTCGACATCCTTGTTGAAAAATTTACAATTGGTAGGTGGTATCATCAGTTCCAATGTGGTGCTTCCCATTCTCGAAGATTTTTTGTTTGAACTGGAAGGCAATAACCTTACGCTTACCGGCGGCGACATGGAAACGATGATTAAAGTACAAATGGAGGTACAGAGGGACTTGGCCGACACCGGCGATGCCACGCAAAACGGCAGGGTATGTATCCCTTCCAAAATATTGTTGGAATACCTGAAAAATTTGCCCGAACAACCGGTGCATTTTGTCATCAACAAAGAAGACAACAGCGTAGAACTGTCGAGCAATACCGGCAGGTACAAAATTGGCGGCGAAAAGGCCGACGAGTACCCCAAGGAACCACAGCCCAATGATGCCACCAGCTTCAACATCCCTTCGGTTCGCCTGAACGAGGCGGTCAACAAAACGCTTTTTGCCACCAGTACCGACACGCTGCGCCCGGCCATGACAGGGGTATTTTTCGAGTTGGGCACCGAGGGCATAAATTTTGTGGCTACGGATGCGCACAGGTTGGTAAAATTGAGCCGTACAGACATTGTGTGCCCGGAAGAAGGGGGCTTCATAGTGCCGCGCAAACCGTTGCAACAACTTAAAAACATCATTCCGGCGGACGAAAGCCCCTTGCAGGTTTCCTACAACGCCAGCCACCTTTTCGTGCAGAACGACCGCATACGCCTAAGCTGCAGGTTGATAGAAGGCAAGTTTCCGCCGTATCGTGCCGTGATACCGGCCGACAATCCGTTTACCTTAACCATCAACCGTGCAGACCTTGTCAGCTCGCTGCGCAGGGTAAGCATCTTTGCCAACAAAAGCACCAGCCAAGTAGTGTTCGACATCGTGGGCAACACCGTCAGCATCAGTGCGCAAGACATAGATTTCAGCTACGAAGGCAAGGAGCAAATGAACTGCCAATATACCGGCGACGACATGAAGATAGCATTCAACGCCCGCTTGCTCATAGAAATGTTGAACAACATGGACGGCGAAGACGTGAGCCTGAGCCTCAGCATGCCTTCGCGTGCCGGCATTTACCGCCCGGTAGATAAAACCGAAAACGAAGACCTGCTGATGCTGTTGATGCCTTTGATGGTCAATGTATAATTTCATTAGGCATTGACCCAATAACCAATCACCACTAAGCGTATTTCTTGATACAACGATGTTACAAAACGAATCCATACCTTCCCGAAAGAAAAAAATCATTGTACTGGGAAGCGGCCCCAACCGCATAGGCCAAGGCATAGAATTTGACTACTGTTGCACCCATGGCTTATTGGCAATCAAAGAGCTGGGATACGAGGCAATAATGATAAACTGCAACCCCGAAACCGTTTCCACCGACTTTGACATTGCAGACAAACTCTACTTTGAACCTGTATATTGGGAACACCTGTGGGAAATAATAGAGCATGAGCAACCATACGGCGTAATAGTACAACTTGGCGGTCAAACTGCATTGAAACTTGCGAAACGCTTGCACGAAAAGGGTATAAAAATCATCGGCACTTCCTTTGACGACATGGACATAGCCGAAGACCGCGGCCGGTTCAGCGATTTGCTCAAGGAGCTGAATATACCCTACCCCAGGTACGGCACCGCCTATACCACCGACGAAGCCATGGAAGTGGCCAACCAGGTAGGCTATCCGGTATTGGTGCGCCCCTCTTACGTATTGGGCGGCCAGCGTATGCGCATCGTCATCAACGACGAAGAATTGGAAAAAAGCGTGGTGAGCCTGTTGAAACATTTGCCGGGCAACAAAATATTGATTGACCATTTCCTCGACCGCTGCCAAGAGGCAGAGATAGATGCGATATGCGACGGAGAAGAGGTAATGGTAATGGGCATCATGGAGCATATAGAACCGGCGGGCATCCACAGCGGCGACAGCCATTCGGTATTGCCCGTGTTCAACCTTGGCCGCATGGAGGTGGAAGAAATGGTGGACATAGCCAAGAAGATAGCCCTGAAGCTGAACATCCGTGGTTTGATAAACATACAATTTGCCATTAAAGACGGCAAGGTGTACGTAATTGAAGCCAACCCGCGCGCCAGCCGCACCACGCCGTTCATTGCCAAAGCCTACGGCGTACCTTTTTTGAACATTGCCACCAAGGTGATGACCGGCGACAAAAAACTGAAAGATTTTACCGTTGAAAAAAAATTGGAAGGATATGCGGTAAAAGAACCGGTATTCAGCTTCAATAAATTCCCGAACGTAAACAAAGAACTGGGTCCCGAAATGAAAAGTACCGGCGAGGCTATCCGCTTCATCAAAGACCTGCGCGACCCTTGGTTCCGTACCTTGTACAAAGAAAGAAGCATGCACCTAAGCAAATAAATCCAAGGGCGTAATTTTATCTATCTACTACCGAACCATACCAAAGGAAATTAGGCATATCTTACCGCCTGATTTCTTTTTTTCTTATCATAAAAAGACAAAACCGATGTACCGATATTTGGCCTTGGGCGATTCTTACACCATAGGCGAGCAAGTAGGCAAGGATGAAAATTTCCCCAACCAAACAGTGCGATGTTTAGCCCAAAGAGGCGTGGAAATACATGCACCCCAAATAATAGCAACAACCGGCTGGACTACCGACGAACTGCAAGCCGGCATAGAAGAAGCGAAGCCCGGTGCCGATTTCGATTTGGTTACTTTGCTCATTGGCGTAAACAACCAATATAGGGGGCGTACCCAAGAAAATTATGCATCGGAATTTGAACATCTATTGTACCAAGCAATTGCATTTGCCAAAAATGAACCGCAACGAGTGGTGGTGCTTTCCATTCCGGACTGGGGCTGCACGCCTTTTGCGGCGGGGAAAGACAGCGAAAAAATAGCGGCGGAAATAGATGCCTTCAACAGCATAAACAAAGCACTGTGCCTGGCCGCCAATGGCCATTACCTGGACATCACGGATTCTACCAGAGAAAACGGCAGCAAACCGGAATACCTAACCGAGGACAAGCTGCACTATGCAGCCAAAGAATACGGCATTTGGGCCAAGAGGCTGTCTGCGCTGGTGCTGGCCCAAGCTATTGTAACGCCATAAAAAAAGTGCAACCAACTTTATGGCTGCACTTTTTGCTGCACCAATAGGTTGGTTTATTGCATCTCGACCAATTCAATATCGAAAACCAATACTGAATTTGCGGGTATTTTGGGCCCGGCGGCGCGAGGCCCGTACCCTAAAGCCGAAGGAATGTACAAGGTAGCCTTCGCTCCTTTGTTGAGCAATGCCACCCCTTCGTCCCAGCCTTGGATAACGGAATGCTTGCCCAAGTCAAAAGTGAAGGGCTGTACGTGGCCGAAAGCGGAATCTACGTTGGAGTCGAATTTTTCGCCATTGACCAACTGTCCTGTATAGTTTACGGTTACTTTTTGTCCCACTTTGGCATTTTCGCCCGCCCCGGGTTCATGAATGGTGTAATATAGGCCGGAAGCGGTTTTCTGAGCATTGGCTATGCCCTTGGACTTCAAATAATCTTGAATCAAGGAATCGTCCGTAGCTCTTTGTACTTTGGCCATGGCTTCGGCTTGTTCTTGTGCCAGCTTACGTTCGGCTTCCAATTCGGCTTTTGACTTTATGCCCACCAAGCCCACGTCAAAATACAGGTACGAACCCGGTTTGGCCCATGCAGGTACGGGCTGTTGGGTGCGTGCGGCAATAGTATCGAGCTTTATGCGGAACACTGCGCTGTCGCCCGCATGCAGCTTCATGATGCCCACGGTAAGGTCGCCTTTCATCTTGGATTCTTGCAATACAAACTCTACCGGCTTGCCTCCGTTTTGTGCGGCCGAACTCATCAGCAAGCTGTCGTTGATCCTTTGGCTGATGTGGAAACTGATGCCGTCGCCGATGGCGGGCGTAAAAGTACCCGTACCTTTCTTTATCAGCTTGTACTCCAAACCTCCTTCCACCGGTATGTATGCCCCTTGGGGAACAGCTTTGTAACTTGTGCCGTTATGCTGCGTCGTTTTTTGCCCTGCGGTGGTGGTTTTCTTTGCAGCTGTGTGTTTTTTCGTTTGCGCCATAACGCCAACGCTGCTTACTGCCAATAAGGCCAATAGCCCGATGCTTTTCCTTGTCATTTTGTTGTTGCGATGATTTGTTTAGAAACTTAGTAATTCTATGTCGAATATCAATATTTCGTTGGGCCCAATCTTGGGGCCGGAACCATGTGCGCCGTAGGCCAATGGCGACGGCATGTAGAACGTGGCTTTCATGCCTTTCTTCATCAGTGGCACGCCTTGGTCCCATCCTTTTATTACGCTGCCCTTTCCCAAATCGAAGGTGAAGGGTTGTACGTGGCCAAATGCGGGGTCGGTATTGGAGTCGAATTTTTCGCCTTTCAAGGTTTGTCCGGTATAGTTGACGGTTACTTTTTGCCCGGCCTTTGGCGACACGCCGCTGCCCGGCGTATGCACCACGTAATACATGCCGGAGGCGGTTTTGCGGGCATTGGTTATTTTGTTTTTTGCCAAATATCCTTGAATGGTTTTATCTTCCTTTGCCAGTTGGGCCGCATCGCGCTGCTTGGCCTCGGCATCCATTTGGGCTTTTGTTTTCACGCCTACCATTTTGATTTCCCATACCGCATAGTCGCCCGGTTTCACCCAGGAAGGCATGGTTTGGCGGGTGCGGGCCGCCATGGTATCGGTCAGCATCCTGAACACTATGCTGTCGCCTTCGTGCATACGCATAAGCCCCTCCATCAGGTCGCCTTTCATGGTGGGTGCCACCAACTGCTGCGGTACGGGTTTGCCGTCGTTCATATCAAAAGTGTTAATCATTACCGAGTCGCCTATGCTGAAGCGCACGTGCATTTCGGCATAATCGCCGGGTTTGCCGGTTACGGTACCCGCGCCTTTGGTTACAATTTTGTAATCAAGCCCATCGGGTGCCAATACGAAGGCGGTGTCTCCTTTTACATTCGGGGGCGCGGCACTATGAGCGGCAGGTGCAGTGGTTGGTTTTTCCTTTTCTTTTGAAGAGGCATTTTGGGAGTTGCAAGCTGTGGCTGTACCCAACAAGGTATATGCTGCTGCCAGCACCGGTACGTATTTCATTTATTTTTTTGTTTAAAAATTATCACTTTGTACTCTATATCGTTTTGCCGTGGGTACGGCTACCTTGGTTACTAATTTCCTTGTAAAAACCAACGCTTGTTTTCATTGCTTATTGCGACAGGTGCAACAACTCTTTCAGTTGGCTTAATGTTTGTTCCAAACCTAAATTACTGCGCCCGCCCGCTGCATTGAAATGCCCTCCACCGTTGAAATACGTGCCGGCAAAGGTTGCCACATCTATATCGCCCTTGCTCCTGAACGACATGCGCACCTCGTCTTTCTTTTCCGTAAGCATTATGGCCATGTTGATGCCTGCGATACTCAATGGGTAATTGACGATGCCCTCCGTGTCGCCGGTAGCCACTTTAAACCTTTGTTGCTCTTCCAATGTGAGGGTTATCAGCCCCACGCCTTGCTGTGGAAATATTTCCATTTTCCGGTACAGCAAATAGCCCATGAACTTTATTCGATTGGCGCTCCAGCTATCGTAAATATGCTGGTGGATGATGCTGTGTTCCAGTCCCCGGCGCTTGAGGAAGGCCAGCATTTCGTGGACAGATGCGGTGGTGATGGCAAAACGGAAAGACCCGGTATCGGTCATCACGCCGGTATATAGGCATTGTGCCACGGGAATGTTTATTTTTTCCGCACCATTGGCCGATAGTATGAAATCATATACCATTTCGCAGGTAGAACTTTTTTCCGGTTGGCTCGTGCCGTAGGCAAATGCTTCAAGTTCCGGCTGGAGGTGGTGGTCTATCAGTATTTTTGGTTGGCCTGCCGAACGCAGCAACGGCTCCATGCTTTTGATACGGTCGAGCCTGTTGAAGTCCAAGCAAAATATGAAATCGGCGGCGGCCAATACGGCGGCACATTGTTTGGGTTCGGCTTCGTAATTGAGTACCTTGTCTATGCCCGGCATCCAAGCAAGGAAATCGGGCACTTCCGAAGGCGACACCACCGTGGGCTTGTGTCCGCATTGTATCAAAAAATGGTACAGGGCCAACGTTGCCCCCAAGGCATCGCCATCGGGCTTGTGGTGCATGGTAATAAATATGTTGCGCGGCTCGGCCAATAATGGCAAAACGTCTTTGATATTCTTCATTAAACAAAAGGGGCAACAAGCCCCGTACTTAAATGGCCAAACTGGTGAAAGGCTGGCAAAAGTAATATAAAAAGTGGCTATGCAATGGCTCAATATCAATAAAAAGATGTGAAAGCGGCTTGGGGGTGTCAAAAGGAAACTGGGGCATTATTTTTTTGGGAGAATGAAACGAACACCACTAAGAGCCTGTTTAAAATTTATTCAATAAGATTTTTATGGAAGCTAATTTGA
>JASGFI010000144.1:0-6831 GCA_047605615.1 Edaphocola sp.
CAGCCCCCAACCCCTATAAACGGTAGAAGCAAGTATGGTTTTCATTGTAAACAGTAGCTAAAGCCTTCCATTAAAATTTTAGTATAGCCATAATATAATATTTGCTATATCCCCATAGGGAAATTAAAATTGGTTGTAATTGTGGCGATTCAGGTTCAGCCGCAACCCGGCAGATGCGTACCAAGTATTGTTCGATAGCGTGGGGGTGGAGGCTACCGCATATTTCCTGTATGTGCCGTTCACGTCTATATACAAGCGCGGCCGCAACTCGTAGGAAAGGTTGAGGCTGCCCAACAGGCAGTTGGCCTCCGGGCCGTTGATGAAACCTATGCCATAGTCGCTGCTGCGGGTGGTATAACTAAAGAGGAGGTTGCTGCCGTTGTTGCTGCCGTTGGTGTCTATGCCTTGGCGGTAATACATGCCTTGCGCACTGATGGCAAGCCTTGGCAGGGGCTGATAGTTAAGCAGCACATTCAACTCGGCAAAGCCCGCACCCAATGGATGTGCCAATGGTGTGTTGTAATGCGTGTAATTGGTCATGGGCAAGCCCTCCGCATTGTCGTAATGTTGAAAGGTATAAGGCCGTACCACATTGCCTTCCAGCTGTATGTCGAGGTTGGGGATGCCAAAAGCATCGTAGTATTTGGTGCCTAATTGCAGGCCCCATTTATTGGCCCAGTAACCATTGCCCGAAGCCAGCTCTTTTAAGGTAAACTCATTTATCAAAACTTGTGCGTAAAAATTAAGGTGCTTGGCCACGATGGCCTTGGCACTAAAGCCTATGGACACCTTGTCGGGGCTGCCCAAGCCGCGTTCTATGGCCCGGTAAAATATTACGGGGTTCAGGTACGCAAAATCGTAGCCGCCCTTACGCGAGAAGGTTACGGACTCGAACAAACCCATGTTCAACCACCTTGTCAGGTTCAGGCTTAAATAGTGTGCCGTGGCATATTTGTTGCCCGTTTGCGGTTCGCCGCTTGGCAGGGTTTGCGGTTGCAGTTTCAGGTAAAGGTTTTGGTATTTCAACTTCCAGATATGGGTGCTGATGCCGGCAAACAAGGCCCCTTCCGAAAAATCGGATAGGAACAAAGAGCGGTAGCCGTCGCCCAAAAAATGTTGGTCGTAGCCAATGGCAAGGCTTACATGCTTGGCTATGAGCGGCACGGTGGCATAACCGCGAACTTTTGCGTATCGGTATCCGTCACCGGTTTTCTTGTACGGCCCTGCCCCGGGAACGGCCTGGAATTTTTCTATCCAATCTTTATAGAAACTTACCGGTTGCTCGTAATTGTTGGCGATGGAAAAATACAGCCCTGCATAATTCCTGAATTTTGCCCGAAGCTCCACGCCTTGCGTGGCATTGTATTGCAGGTTGCCGGAATTGTTTTCTTTGATGCCCGTGCCGCCCAAGATGGGGTTAAGTATAAACAGGAAACCATTGCGTTGAAGGTGTAGGAAATCGGTTTGTTTAGCGTAAAAAGTGTTGAACAAATTGTGCTTTGAATCTATGGCACCGTTGCCGTCGGGGGCAGCATATTCGCCGCTGAGGGCAATGGCCCTGTTGATATTGTAATAGTCTATGTTGCTCAAGCCCGCACTGTAAAAATCCGATTTGAATTGTTGCACCATGGCCACGGCTGCGCCCCTGTCAACGGGTTTTATGGAAAGGTGCATTTGGCCGGATAGGCTGCCGCTGCGGGTTTCGAGCCTGTCGAGCAAATGGTATTCTTCGTTTCCCAAAGGTATGTTGGTGTGTTGCGCTTGTGTGTGTTGCGCGGCAAGCAAGGAAACGATGAAGGCGAAACGGGAAAATTTATTCATGCTGAATATGTAATAGGTGGCAAGATACACAAATGCGCGTTACCGTGCTTTTCGCCGACAGACGAAGGCTTGCTATTGTTGCTTTTTCAACGCATTCCCATAAGTCTTGGCCATTCCCTTGATGATGATGTTTTTGGGTATAATGCCGGAGGCTATGGCACCAAGTTTGTTGGTAAGGCCGGGTACGCTGGTTTGCTTGCGTTTTATAAAGGCTTTCAAGCCTATGGCTGCGGCTTCTTCCACCGGCATCAACCATTTTTTTAAAGGCGAAAATTTATCGTTGTCGGTCATTTCGGTAGCCATGCCGCCGGGCAAATACACGGTATAGGACAATTGCCTGTTGCTCGCCTCGCGGGCCAGTGCGGTGATGTAATTGAGCATAAAACCCTTGGTGCCCGAATAAGTGGCCTGGAAGGGCGTGGGCAATACGGCCGCCATGCTCGATACCACCATGATGCCGCCTTCGCTTTGCTCCTTTTCGAACCATTGGGTCAATTGTTGGGTCATCCTTACCATGCCGCTTACATTAGTCTGCAGCATGGTTCCAAATTGCGCCCAATCCTGTTCTATGTGCTTGCCAAAGAAAGTTATGCCTGCGTTTAAAATGGCGGCACAAAATCCCTTTTGGCCAATGGTTTTTTGCACCACCATGTCTATGTCCTCGGGTTTGGAGAGGTCGGCGGCAAGGATGATGGTTTGGGAAGCGCATCGGGCAGCTATTGCTTGCTGCAATTCCTCCAGCTTTTCCTTTCTCCGGGCTACGGCTATTATGTTGGCACCGTGAATGGTGGCCAATTGCAACGCCATTTCGTAACCCAAGCCCGACGATGCTCCCGTTACCAATACCCACTTGTTCGTAACATTCAATGGTTTCATGCTTTCCTTTCAGGATTTTTTATGGCCCAAGGTGCAAAAATAAAGAACGCCCGTTTTAATGGGCGTTCTTTATTGTAAAGAAAAATGGGAAAATAGGTTTGCGTTGTTATTGAAACATATAATTGCCTTCGTAAGGCAGGCCAAATGCCTCTGCCACTTCCTTGTAGTAAATTTTGCCGTCCACCATGTTGATGCCCTTGGCCAAGCCTTTGTTTTCCTTGCAGGCCGCTTCCCAGCCGCTGTTGGCCAGTTTGCCGATGTAACGTTGTGTACAGTTGGTCAATGCAATGGTAGATGTATAAGGCACCGCACCGGGCATATTGGCCACGCAGTAATGCACCACGCCTTCTTCTATAAACACGGGATTGTCGTGGGTGGTGGGGCGGCAAGTTTCTATGCAGCCACCTTGGTCCACAGCCACGTCCACCACTACGCTTCCCTTCTTCATCAACGACAGCATGTCTTTGGTGATGAGGTGCGGGGCCTTGGCGCCGGGTATCAATACGGCACCCACCACCAAATCTTGTTGCGGCAATAGTTGCCTTATGTTGTATTCCGAAGAGAAAATAGTAACCACGTGCGGCGGCAATACGTCGTTTACGTAGCGCAATCGTTGCGGGTTGATGTCGAGGATGGTTACGTGCGCACCCAAACCGGCGGCCATTTTGGCGGCTTGTATGCCCACAATGCCCGCGCCCAGCACCATTACATTGCCGGGGGCCACGCCCGGTACGCCGCCCAACAGCACGCCGCGGCCCATTACGGGTTTTTCCAAATAACGCGCGCCCTGTTGTATGGCCATGCGCCCCGCTATTTCGGACATGGGTATCAACAAAGGCAGCGAGCCATCGGCCAGTTCCACCGTTTCGTAGGCTATGCAGGTAGCATGGCTGGCTACCATGGCCTCGGTCAATTTTCGGTTGGAGGCAAAGTGGAAATAGGTGAAAATTATTTGTCCTTTGCGGGCCAGGGAATATTCCTGCTCCACGGGTTCTTTTACCTTGACTATCATTTTGGCCTGGCCCCATACATCTTTGGGGGTGGCCACTATTTGTGCGCCGGCCTTTACGTAGTCCTCGTTGGAGAAGCCGCTGGCCACGCCCGCATGGCTTTCTACCAATACCGTATGGCCGTTCTTTTTCAACTCATTGGCGCCGCCGGGGGTCAATGCTACTCTGTTTTCATGGCTCTTTATCTCTTTGGGAACGCCGATAATCATTTTCTTTGGATTGAAAGATTGAAATAGTTTTTATGAAAATAATGGCCTAAAGATAATACACGGTTCTTTATTTGTTTAAATTAAAAAGGTTAAACCGACATTAGGCAGGTCGCCATTTTTTGTTTTTCTTCAGTGATAGGGCATTGTTAATCTGATATAGTTTTTAAAAACTTTGCCAGCTTTTTGAAAATTGACAAAGTTGTAAATCAAATAGAAGTACATGTAGATATGTGTTCTGTGTCTGTAAAGCTATATCACTTTAACAATCCCAGTGATAGTTTTGCCAAGCTCAAAACGTATTCCAAATCATCGTCCGAATTTGCTTGTAGTTCATGGTTCAATTGAACAACCAAAGAACGGTAAAACTACAAAAGCACTATTGAAATGCTTCAAGCTGGTGAGGGCTATGCTTCGGGTCTTGCCAGATATTTTAAATGTGTTTCGTCTGTTGCCGTACAATCGTAAAGCCGTTCGTCAAAAATTGCCAATACGATGTTACCTGCCGTATTATTTTTGTTTTCGCTTTTTTATTTGCATATTTGATAATTATTGTCGAATATTGCAAGGTAAATATTTTGTGTTATGTCAAATTGGGACGATAAAGCAAAACGATTATTAAAGTCGGAATTAGTCAAACGTGGCGTGTCAAATGCCGATTTGGTTCTTATGCTCAACGAAATAGGAGTGGAAGAAACCAAAGCGAGTATTGACAGTAAAATCAGTCGCGGCAGTTTTAGTGCTACTTTTTTGTTGCAATGTTTGACGGTTATCGGTTGTCGAAAATTGGAAATCGAAGATTACGAAAGTCAGTTGTTAATGGTTGCAGAACCAAATGAACCTTATAAAATTTCAAGAAGATGAACAGTAATAAAGTAAAATTTATTGATTTATTCGCTGGTCTTGGCGGTATTCGTTTAGGATTTGAACAAGCGTTTAAAAATGCAGGAATGAAAACCGAATGTGTGATGACTTCTGAAATAAAACCGTATGCCGTAAAAACGTTGAAACATAATTTTGAACACGATTTTTTGGCAGGCGATATTTTTGAAATCCACAACGAATTTATTCCCGATTTTGATTTTTTGTTGGGCGGTTTTCCTTGTCAGCCGTTTAGTGCAGGCGGAAAGCGTCAAGGTTTTTTAGACACGAGAGGTACGTTGTTTTTTGAAATCGAACGCATTTTAAGAGAGAAAAAACCGTATGGTTTTATTTTGGAAAATGTTGAAGGTTTGGTCAAACACGATTTGGAAAATAAAAACGATGCAATCGGCAGAACGCTAAAAACCATTTTACATACGCTCGAAGAAGATTTAGGCTATAAAACAAATTGGAAAGTTTTCGACAGTTTGGAGTTTGGTTTGCCACAATCACGCAAACGGATTTTTATTGTCGGCACGAAAGACGAGAAAATAGATTTAAACGGAAACGAACCACGTTTTAATGTTTTGGAAAGTATTTTGGAAAGCGGTTTGCCAACTTTAAAATCTGATTTTATTGATAAATTGTTGTCGCATTTTTCGATGGAAGAATTGTACGGTAAATCCATAAAAGACAAACGTGGCGGCGATAATAACATTCACAGTTGGGATATTGAAATCAAAGGAAGTGTTTCAAAACAACAAGCCGAAATCCTTAACCAACTTTTCAAACAAAGACGAAAAAAGCAATGGGCGGAAGAAATCGGCATCGACTGGATGGACGGAATGGCTTTGACTTTGGAGCAAATAAATACCTTTATAGATTTGCCGAAAAAGGAATTGAAAACTTTGTTAGAGGATTTGACATCAAAGGGTTATCTAAAATTTGAACACCCGAAAAAATTGGTCAAAATTCAAACTGAAAACGGCATTGCAACTTCTCGTGAATATGATGAAACCAAACCGAAAGGTTATAATATTGTAACTGGAAAATTGAGTTTTGAGGTCAATAAAGTTTTAGACCCAAAAGATATTGCACCGACTTTGGTTGCGACTGATGTTTCTCGTCTGGCTGTTCCCGATGGAAAAGGTTTGCGAAGATTGACTATTCGTGAGGGTTTGCGTTTGTTTGGTTATCCCGAATGGTACGAAATTCCGACCAAAGAATACGATGCTTTCGATTTGTTGGGAAATACGGTTGCGGTGCCAGTCGTGGAATTTGTAGCCAATAAATTAGCCGAAGTTTTCGTTAGCGAACTTGCAGTTTAACACCAGTATGTTCTTCGTAATTTTTCAAAACATTTTGTAGCCAATGTCCGTTTCCGTGGCGTGTTTGCGGATATTGGTAACGAGTTTCGTTAAGTGCAGAAAGAAATTCTTCCAATGAATTAAACGGCCTGAATGTAGAGCGTTCCGAATACCAAATTCCCGGGCGGATGTTATAAATAACGCTTTTCTTTTCCTGAACTTTCAGCGGATAAGTGCTGCTTGGGCAAGCCAATTCCCAAATCTTTTTTATCCAAACATTTTTGATTGATAATTCGCTTCCATTCATTTGATAAGCAAAAATCAGATAGTCGGAATTTAAGCGATATGCAGATGTCAAAAGTGAATTGCAATAAGCGTCAAAGTTTGCCAAATCAAAACCCGGACCTCTGTCCCAGTCGAAGGATTTTACTTCAAGAAGTCCTAATTTTTTGTTGTGTTTGTCAAGGTAAAAGTCTGGAAATACCTGCGAATTTGGGTTTTCTTCAAACTCAACGGTTTCTTTCATCAGCCACGCTTTAAGCCATTCTTGCAAGAGGTTTCCAACCGTGTCTTTGGTTTCAATAGAAATTGTCAAGTCTTTAAGCGAAAAATTAATAACACCTTTTTCTCCGATAATCTTGTATTCGTTGACCAATTTATTGTACAATTCCGCACCTGATAATTTCATTTTGTCTGTCCCTAAGTTCAAGACTCAAATGCAACACCTTAGCCAAATTATTTTGGGGGTAC
>JASGFI010000145.1:0-6777 GCA_047605615.1 Edaphocola sp.
ACAAAAAATATGGATTGCCCAAAATGTCAAGGCACACACAAAATCAAGAACGGAAAACGCTACCTTGATTTCGTTATTGGGAACAGGGGCACGGAAACGGGAATAAAACTATGGGATAACATCAAGGATATTGAAACAGACGTGTATTGTACGGATTATTGGAAAAGTTACGCGGAATTTATCCCGAAAGAAAAACACGTACAATCAAAGGCGGAAACATTTACAGTGGAAGGATATAATAGTAGAATAAGGCATTATTTGGCAAGATTTAGAAGACGGACGAAATGCTACTCTAAAAGAACTTACATGGTAGCGTACAGCCTGTCATTGTTATTCTTAAAACTCAATAATGGATTATCTATACTTAGTTACTAATGCCTTGTAATCATATCGGTTGCTCCATTGTAAAGTACCGGAAGCATTATATTTTAGCACTAAAAAATCGTAGCCTGTTCCATCGCCCTCACTGGATGCACATACATATACATCACCATTAATATCTATAGTGATACCGGAGCCTATATCATTTTTACTGTAAGCTGAATTATACGTTTGAGACCATTGCAACATACCCATCGAATTGTATTTCAATACCACAACATCATAATTGGTGCTGTCGCCATTATCGGTTGCCCCTACAACATAAGTGTTCCCCGTCAAATCTTGGGCCAATGCTACACCATAATCATTGTTGGTACCGGATGTGTTGAAAATAGCCTCCCAAGCAATGGAACTATTTACATTGTACCGGGCAATAAGAATATTGGCACCTTGGCCAGATACAATAGTATTACCCGTAGTCGTTAATTGATTGGCAGCATTTGCTATACTTGCACTCCAATCGAACCGTAAAGGTGTGCCACCAACGGCTTCCCACTCTTTGTTAACATGAACTTGAGCCAAGCAAGTGTTGTGCACAAAATACAAAATGGAAATTAGACAATAGTATTGCTTCATATAATCACATCATTATGAATGATAAAGAAATCCAGCCAGCAAGGTATGTAATGATTTTTTCTAATCCTAAACAAATTCCGGAAATAATTGCAATAGCTTCCTAACATAGCCCCTTATCAATTATTGCCCTATCCATTGCCTAATTGATTAAATTTGCACAATGAGCAGCGACAATCATTGGCAAGAAACATGGAAAGAAGTGGTATTCGACTTTGAGTTCACCAACCAGTTCAGGTTGGAGGTGTCGAACTGGGGGCGCATACGCAGTTTCAACAAATTGTCGAGCGGCAACATATTAAACGGCTCCATAACAGAAGGTTACAGGGTTGTGAGGCTTAAATTGTACAAGCCCCGCACGGCACGCAGCGAGGAGAAATTCGATTTGATGAAAAAGGAAATTTCCGCCCTGTACAAGGCCAAAAACCAGCAATTGAAACTGGGCGACACCTCGGCCGCAAGCGCCACCCTTGCGCTGATATACGAAAAGAAAAAAATCCTCGGCAAACAACTGGCTGACAACCTAAGGAAGCGTACCATCAACCACCATTTCCTGATACACAGGCTGGTGGCGCAATATTTCCTGCCCGCCCCCGCCCCCGAACAAACAATAGTGGGCCACTTGAATTACGACAAGCTAAACAACAGGGCGGAGAACCTGAAATGGATGAGCGCCGAGGAAAACAAAATACACCAAAGCAAAAGCCCTTATGTGATAGAAGAAAAGGAACAGAGGATACATACGCCGCGCGACCGCAATAGCAACTCCAAACTGACCGTAACCAAGGTGATGCTGATAAAAAAACTGATAAAAGAGGGCAAAACGGCCGTTTACCTTGCCAGACACTTCAAAGTGTCCGAAATGCAGATACACCGCATAAAAACGGGAGAAAACTGGAAACACATCAGGATGCCGGATTAGCGACAGAGGCTGTCTATGGCGTGTACGGCCGCCGCCAGCCGCTCCGCCGCGCTACCGCTTGCCTTCATGAACGGAACCCCGGTGTGTTGCACCACATCAAGATATTGGTGGAAGAAAAATTGCCGCATGGGCGGCTGCGGGTGTTCGCGCAAGGGGTCTTCCTGCCAAGGCATATCTATATCGGTCAGTATGTAAAAATCGTACGGCCGCACGGCTATCTGTTGCAATACCCACTCGTGGCAGGTGTCGTACTTGTGTTCGCTCCACACTTTTATTACCTGCAAATCCGTGTCGCAGAACAAATAATTGCCTTTGCAGCCCAAAGCGGCCTCGTCCTCCCCGGCCAATTGGCCTTCGGCTATCGTCCTCAAATCTTCGTAAACGTACCCGCCGCCTTTTTGCTCCAGGTAGGCACGGGCGTATTCGGGCACGAAAGCGGTACCGTAATGTGCGGCCAGCTGCTGCGCCAAAGTGCTTTTGCCGGTGGACTCCGGGCCAATAATCACAATCCGCTTTAACGAGGTATTTAAAAGGCTATTCGTCATGCTATTGGCCAAAAGTCGTTAATTTGCCTTTATTCTTACTAAAAAAATAAGCACCCCACAATGTTAAAGGCAGTAAAGCCCATAAAACACACGCTGTTGGCCTCGGCATTTTTGCTGGCCAAGTTCATAAGTTTTGCCCAAACCGACGACCAAGCCGACAAGTATTTTGAAATATCCAAAAACCTCGAAATCTACTCCAACGTATTCAAGGAACTCAACAAGCTGTACGTGGACCCCATACAACCCGGCAAAATGGTGAAAACCAGCGTGGATGCCATGCTCAACGAATTGGACCCCTACACCAACCTCATTACCGAGGCCGAAGCCGAGGAATACCAATTGCAATCTACCGGCAAATACAGCGGCATAGGCGTGGCCACCCGCATTTCGGGCAACGACATAATCGTAGGCGAGTTGTTTGCCGATGGCCCGGTACAAAAAGCCGGCATCCATACGGGCGACATATTGGTGGCCATAAACGGCCAAAAAGTTACGGCCAAGGATATAGACGATATAGGGCTGTTGCTCAGGGGCTCGCCCGGCACCAGCGTAAAACTTACCGTGCGCAACCCCATCGGCAACAAAGAAGAAGTAAAAACCATAAATCGCGAAGAAATCAAACTGAGCAGCGTGCCTTATGCCAGCTTGGTAGGCCCGCAAAAAAACATTGCCTACGTAAGCCTCACCCAGTTTACGCCCAATTGCAGCCGCGACGTGCGCAATGCCCTCGACAGTTTGAAAAAAACAGAACCCAACCTTAAAGGCGTGGTGATAGACCTGCGCGGCGACCCCGGCGGGCTGCTGGAAGAAGCCGTAAACGTGTGCAATTTATTTGTGGAACGCGGCCAATTGGTAGTAAGCACCAAAGGCAAAAACAAAGAGTGGGAACGCGAGTTCAAGACCGCCGGCACCCCTTGGGATTTGAACATTCCCTTGGCCGTAATCGTCAATCACGGGTCGGCATCGGCATCGGAAATAGTATCGGGCACCATGCAAGACTTGGACAGGGGCGTGGTAGTGGGTACCCGTTCGTTTGGCAAGGGCTTGGTGCAAAACGTGGTGTCGTTGGGCTACAATACGCGCCTGAAAGTAACCACCGCCAAGTATTACACGCCTTCCGGCCGCTGCATACAGGCACTCGACTATTCGCACCGCAACGACGACGGTAGCGTGCTGTCGGTACCCGATTCGTTGAAGAAAAGTTTCAAGACCAGAAACGGACGATTGGTATATGACGGCGGCGGCGTGGAACCCGATGTGAAATTGGAAGACGAAACCCCAAGCCCGTTGGCAACGGCCCTGTTGCAGAAAAATTTCATTTTCGACTATGCCACCCATTATTTCCACAAACATGCGCAGATAGCCCCGGCAGAGCAATACGGCTTTACCGATACCGATTTTGACGACTTCGTAAAATGGCTGGGCGACAAGGATTACAGCTACCAATCGGAAAGCGAGCAGCTGCTGAACAGCTTGAAAAAAACCGCCGAGAAAGAAAAATATTTCGACAACGTAAAAACCGAATACACCGCCTTGGCCGCCAAGCTGGCGCACGACAAACGGCAAGATTTAATCAAGAACAAAACCGAAGTAAGCAATTTGTTGGCCAACGAAATAGTGAGCCGTTATCATTACCAGCGCGGCAGGGCAGTGAACAGGATGAAGCAAAACGACGAGCAACTGGGCAAGGCCATAGCGGTGCTGGAAAGCCCGCAGGAATATGCCAAGATATTGAAAAAGTAAAAAGAAGAGAGTTCGGGATAAATAAAATCAGAGACTATGAAAGGGGCGAAATGTTTATAGAAATCCTACGCCCCCTTGTCATCCTGAAAGGAACTAAAAAAGCACCTTGTATAGACCCTTGCAGGAGGATTTTTGGCAGGTTGGTTGCTTCCTGGTTGTTTGTTTGAACTATTATGGATGCCATAATTATGCTGTTTAAAAGATTATTGAAATTCTTTCTACGAAAGTACAGAAATTCCATCGAATTCCTTTTTTATACTTCCGTGATGAAAGCATAAAAAACGTGTAGCCCAATATGTCAAAGAACCATTTGTAATGAAGAATTATTCGGCTATAGTAAAATTTTAATGGAAATAAAATGAAGCATTAATTTGCTTTTAGTGGGAACACATCAGCCCCAACCCCTATAAACGGTAGAAGCAAGTATGGTCTTCATTGTAAACAGTAGCTAAAGCCTTCCATTAAAATTTTACTATAGCCGAATTTTATTTTTCATTCTTCATTGTGTTGCACGCCATTTGCCTGGACTGTGCTTTTTTATGGCAATAATATTTCCCCCCGGGCATTATGTTGCTCAATTTTCCCATTTCATCTTTTTCAATGATAATCAACAAATTTCCATGTCGGTCATTTCATTATCCCTTCCCCAGCCCAATAGTTTCGTGCAGGACCGGTATGGCTACATCTTGGAAGCCTTTACGGTGCAACTTTCCGGCAAATGCCTGCTGCACTTCGTACTCGCCATGCACCAGGAATATTTTACGAACCTCGCGCGGGTCCTGGCAGGCCAGCCATTGGCACATATCGTCGTAGTCGCCGTGGGCGCTTAAACTTTCGAGCACCGCCACATCGGCCAGCACGTCGTAATCTTGGCCAAAGATGCCCACTTTTTTTTGCCCGGCGCGCAGGCGGCCCCCCAAAGATTGTGGTTCGCAGTAGCCCACTATCAATATGGTGTTTTGCGGGTTTTCTATATTGTTGGCTATGTGGTGTTTTACCCGGCCGGCCTCGGCCATTCCCGATGCGCTGATGATGACGCAGGGGCCTTTTTTGAAATTGAGTGCCTTCGATTCGTTTACGTCTTCTATCATCCTCAGGCCGCTAAAGTTGAAAGGGTCTTCATCGCGAACCAGCAGGTTTTTTACCTTGTCGTTGTACAAGTCCGGGAACTTCTTTACCAATTCGGTGGTAGTTACCGAAAGCGGGCTGTCCACGTAATAATCCAGCTTGGGCAGCCTGCCTTCCAGTTCCAATTGGTTCAGGGCAAAAAGCAGTTCCTGGGTGCGCCCCACGCTGAAAGCCGGTATTATCAGCTTGCCTTTTTTATGTAGGCAGGTATCCTCTATCTGTTGCAACAAATAGCCGGACGGCGGTTGGGTAAGCGGGTGCAGTTGGTTGCCGTAGGTGGACTCCATGATGATATAGTCGGCCTGCGGAAATGCTTGCGGCGCTTTCAATATGGCATCGTTGTACCGGCCAATGTCGCCGCTAAAGGTAATCCTTGTTTTTTGCCCCGACTGCGTCTTTACGTTGAGGTGCACGCAAGTGCTGCCTATTATATGCCCGGCATCGGTGTACATCAATGCTACTTCCTCGTCCAGCTTTTGCCATTCGCCCAAAGGAAGGATGGTAAGCAGCGGAAAGACTTTCAGCGCGTCTTGCGTATCGTACAATGGTTTTACCGGGCCGTGGCCTTTGGCCAGCTTCATTTTATTGGCATAGGCCACGTCCATTTCTTGTATGTGTGCACTGTCGCGCAGCAGCACCTGGGCCAGCGCGGCGGTGGCTTCCGTGCAATATATTTTGCCTGCGTACCCTTCTTTCACCAATTTGGGCAACAGGCCCACATGGTCTATGTGTGCATGAGATATGATGACCATGGATATTTCAGCGACTTCGAAGCCAAACTCGCTGTTGTATTTTACGGTGTCGGGGCCCATGCCTTGAAACATGCCGCAGTCCAGCAATATCTTTTTGCCCGAATCCAAGGTAATCAGGTGTTTGGAACCGGTAACGGTGCGCGCTGCCCCGTGAAACGAAATTTTCATGTATGCCTGTTTTTTTAGACGTTCGAGTTGTAAAAGGAAAAATAGCCCAATGCTGCTCCAAAAGTAAATAGGAACCGCCAAATGGCAGCCGTGAAGTGCGTGCAAACCTATATTTAATCATTTAATAATTTTAAATATCTTTGCTTCAATGCCAAACCGCACATGCCATGAAATGTATTTGAAACCCCGCTTCGTAAAACAACCCCATGAAAGCCTTCTATTTATTGCAATGGTTTTTTCCTTTTTTCAAAAAAAAAGTGACGATTTTGCAAACAAGGGGGCAAAGCGGCGATGTATTTTTGCGGTGAAATTATTTACGGTTATACTAAATTTTTAATGGAGTAAATTTACGAAAAAAAGCAAGGACAATGGAATTTGTAGATTTTTTACGGGAGATGTTGGGCATTACAGAAGATTTTGCCATTACAAAAATCAATAAAGATGAATCAGGGAAAGTGATACATATTCACTTGAAGTATTTGTTGAGAGATTATAAAGGCAAAAAAATATACGCTCACGGCCAGCCGTAGCCGCACGGTGGACGTGTGGGACGTGGCGGCCACCG
>JASGFI010000146.1:0-6749 GCA_047605615.1 Edaphocola sp.
GGTATCCATGCAGGTAATTTAGGTAATTAAGGAGGGGCAAAAATAGTGTTTCGGCACCAATTTCGTCGCGAAAGATGAAAGCCCCAAGCATGGGAGTGCTTGGGCTGCGTTTTTGGGGGAATTATACTGCACACCGGATGGTTTTGTGCAATAAATATCGCACCAAGACACCGAGGAACTTGGTTGCCCATGTTGGCAATACCATTCAATCTCGTTGTTATGGTTCGCACCGGGTAGAAATGTGCCATAATGGGCATCTTCCAAATTCAAACTTATCACCACCATTTCCCGCCAGCACTCCTGCCACCCGCCCCCGGCTTGCCCCCAGTTTTTATCCCCAACGAAGTTAGTGGGGGCGGGCCGGGGGGCCAAAAATGCACAAAATTATCCGGCGTGCAGCTATAAACATCAGCATTTTGGGGTTTCTTAGTAAATAGGCCCGCTTCACATCTTTGGGGCGAACTCGGTTTGGTATTATTTCAATACGCAGGAAAGGGGGGCAGCTTTGTTTGCGTTCCATTCCTGCCTTATTATCTGTTTTTCGGAAACGTTTGCGTAATTTTTCTTTTTTTAGCGACTAAAATTTCAGAATTTGCACCGAAGTGTTTAGTAAGTAAGTAGTTACATTGATTATGGCCGTTACTACCTCCGTAGCCAAGGCACCGGCAAAGACGGTTATGGTTAGTGTTGTTTCCGGCGGTGCCGGGAGCCAAGCATTGGAAATGGGATGCCCCCGGTAAGGTGTCCCATTTTTTTAGCATCAATCCAAAACGTTTGCCGTACAAACCGTACATAACGAATATGTACCATGAAGAATGACCACAGCATGAAAAAAACATTATTGTACTTATTGGTATTACTGCTTTGCCCGGTATTCTTTGCCGCCGCCCAGTGGCCGAAATTCACCGCCCAAACCAAACCCTTTGTGCGCTGGTGGTGGATGGGAAGCGCAGTGGACAGTGCCGGCATAGCGGCGGAAATGAGCCAGTTTGCCGCAGCCGGTTTCGGGGGCGTGGAAATAGTACCCATTTACGGCGCCAAAGGCTACGAGGACAAATACATACCATACCTGTCGCCCCGTTGGGTAGCCATGCTGGACCAAGTGGTGGCCAATGCCCGAAAACTGGACATGCAGGTATATGTGTCTGTCGGTTCCGGCTGGCCTATCGGCGGGCCGCAAGTATCGCTTGCCGATGCCGCCACCAAAATTGTTTTGCAAGAATATAATTTAAGTGCCGGAAGTGTTTTTTCCGAAAAAATAGTGGCGAACGATGCCAAACAGCGGGCATTGCCCACTACCCAATTGCAGGTACTGATAGCTTACGACGAAACCGGAAAAGCCTTGGATATTACGGACAAAGTAGGTGCCGACGGCATTTTGAACTGGCAAGCGCCCAAAGGAAAATATCGTTTGATTGCCGCATTTGCGGGCAAAACGTTGCAAAAGGTCAAGCGCGCCGCTTCGGGCGGCGAGGGCTATACGCTCAACCATTTTTCGGCGGCGGCCACCAACAATTATTTGGAAGCATTTATTGCTGCTTTCAAACATGGCAACAGGGGAGTCGCAGCTTTTTACAACGATAGTTACGAGGTGTACAATGCCGATTGGAGCCCCGATTTTTTTCAAGAATTTTTGCGCAGGCGTGGTTATGATTTAAAGCCGTACCTAAATTATTTGCTGGCCAAAGAAGGCGATTCCGCCGCGCGCATCAAATCCGATTACAGGCAAACAATGGCCGAGATGATGTTGCACAACTTTACCCGGCCTTTTCACGACTGGGCAGCAAAATATGGGGCATCCACGCTCAATCAGGCGCATGGCGCGCCGGGCAATCTCTTGGACTTATACGCCAACGTAGATATTCCCGAAACAGAATCTTTCGGCCTCTCCAAATTCGACATAAAGGGCTTGCCCTACGAAGAAAAAGATATTTACAAATCCGATGCCGACCCGGTAATGATGAAGTTTGCCAGTTCGGGCGCGCACGCATCGGGCGGCACCATTACCTCCAGCGAGAGCTTTACCTGGCTTACCGAACACTTTAAGACCACTTGGGCAGCCTGCAAGCCCGAAGCGGAAAAGATGTTCCTTGCGGGTATCAATCATTTGGTGTACCACGGCACCACCTATTCGCCAAAAGCCGCCGGATGGCCGGGTTGGACATTTTATGCCTCGGTGGAATTTAATCCCAACAATACCCTATGGCCGCAAATAAATGGCATGAACCAATACTTCACGCGTTGTGGGGCAATGCTGCAATATGGCGTGCCCGATAACGATGTATTGCTTTATTGGCCCATGTTTGACGTATGGCACAATGCCGGTGGTTGGGACAGTGCCTTGGATATGCCGCTGCGAATACATAATTTGGGGAAATGGTTGTACGGTACAAAATTCTATTCCACGGCAAAAGAGCTGATAGAGAAAGGTTTTCAGGCGGATTATGTTTCGGACCTTATGCTGTCCAAAGCCAATGTAGATAACGAAGGCAACATAAGGCTCAATGCGCATACCGTCAACGGCAAGGTAATATTGGTACCTCCGGTAAAATATATGCCGCTGGCTACATTGTCGAAACTGGTCAATTTGGCCAAAAGCGGTGCTACCGTGGTTTTTCAGGACTTGCCTTTCTCGCTGCCGGGTTTCCACAACAGTGCGGCAGACAAGGCCGCATTTGCCGGCTTGGTGTCGCAGTTGGCCAATGGCAGAGGCATAAGTAAATTCGGTAAAGGGATGTTGATATTGGAAAAAGACGGAGTAGCCGGATTGGAAAAGGCAAAAGTATATGGCGAGCAATTGGTACAGCATGGCCTACAATTTATCCGCAGAAAAACAGACGATGGTTTCATCTATTTCATAGTCAACCACACCGATAGGGATATAGATACTTTTGTGCGGCTCAACAATGAAGGCAATGCCGTTACTGTCCTGGACCCGTTAACGGGCGGCTCCGGCGGCGGCTTTACCCAATCGGCGGCATCGGGCACCTCTGTCCGGTTGCTTATTTCTTCGGGGTATAGCTATTTCATCCGCTTGTCGGACAAACTGCAAGAGCAACGCCCTTGGAAATATTGCCTCCGCAACGGCAGCCCTGCAACCTTGGCCGGAAAATGGAAGGTGCATTTTGCTGCGGGCGGCCCCTATTTGCCCAAAGATTTCACCACCAATGACGGCCCCCAATTATGGACTTCACTCGCGAACGGCGACCAAGGGTTGCAAAATTTTTCGGGAACGGCGGACTACACCACTACGTTCACGCTCGATAAGTCTGCACCGGAGTATTCGCTTGTGTTGAACGGACTTTTTGATGCCGCACATATATGGGTCAACGGACAAGACGCGGGCTATGTATGGTGTTACCCAATGGACATCAAGGTTGGTAATTTCCTCAAAAATGGACAGAACGAATTGAAAATAGAAGTGAGCAACGTAATGGCCAACAGGATTCGTTTCATGGACAGGAAGGGTATCGTTTGGCGCAATTACCATGAAATAAACTTTGTGGATTTAAGGTACAAACCTTTCGATGCCGCTAATTGGGACGTGGTACCGGCCGGTTTGGCAGGCCCGGTGCTGCTGCAACCCTTGAAAGAATAACGTAAAAATCTTGGGTACACGAAATAAATTGTAAACAAGCTCTATATTCAAACAACATTTATCAACCATCAACATAAAATGTCAAATAAATTTTTAGCCACGGTGTTGTTCTTGCTGTTGCTGCAATGCAAGGCCGATGCCCTTATCCAGCTTCCCGCCCTAATCAGCGACCACATGGTATTGCAGCAAAATAGCAACATCACTTTATGGGGCACGGCCGAGGCCGGGGAAAAAATACGGATAGACCCCTCTTGGACAAAAAAGCGATATAAAACCACCGCGGCCACAGACGGTACATGGCGCGTGGAAATAGCCACAGGTAAGGCGGGCGGCCCGTATTTCATTAAATTTTCGGGCTACAATGCCATTACCGTGGAAGACGTATATCTGGGCGAGGTATGGTTGGCCTCCGGCCAGTCCAACATGGAGTTTCACATGGAAAAAGCCGAAGGGTGGCGGACGGGCGTACTCAACTACCAGCAAGAAATGGCACGCGCCAATTTTCCCGGTATCAGGATGATAGATGTGCCCAATACGGTAGCCGATAGCCCCCGCAACGATTTTGCCGGGAAATGGGAAGTATGCAGCCCGGCTACCGTTGGCAATTTTTCGGCCGTGGCATTCTATTTTGCCCTTACCGTAAATGCCAAGACAGGTTTTCCGGTGGGCATCATCAATGCCACTTGGGGCGGCACCCCGGCCGAATCCTGGACCCGCAAAGAAGTGCTGGAAAGCAGCAGTGCTTTTGCATCTATCTTAAAAAGGTACAACAACGCCTTGGCCGAGTATCCCGAAAAATATGAAGCCTACAAGAAGAATTTGGCAGCATGGAAAGCCAATACCGACCCCAATAAAAAAGGCGCACCCAAGGAACCCATGGGTCCCAAACACAATAAATCGCCTTACAAATTGTACAACGGCATGATAGCACCTTTGTTGCCATACAAACTCAAAGGCGTTATCTGGTACCAAGGCGAGTCGAATGTAGAACACGCCTGGCAATACCGCAAGCTCTTCCCTGCCTTGATAGCCAATTGGCGTACAGATTTTCGCGATAAAGAATTGCCGTTTTATTTCGTACAAATAGCACCGCACAAAGGGCAAAACCCGGTTATAAGAGAAGCGCAATTTTATACTTGGAACACGGTGCCCCATACGGGCATGGTAGTGACCACCGACGTGGGCGATGCCAACGACATACATCCGCGCAACAAGAAACCGGTTGGCGAACGGTTGGCCCGTTACGCGCTCCACAACCAGTATGGCTACAAGGACGTGTGCGTGTCCGGCCCGGCGTACACCGGTTACGAAACCAAGGGGCATTTCGTGTGGCTGGATTTTAAGTACGATGGCGGCATAAAGGTGAGCGGCATAGGCAGCCAAGGATTTGTGGTGGCGGGAGCCGACAGGCGTTTTTACCCGGCAGATATTGCTTTCGAGGGCAATAGGATAAAAGTTTGGAGCGACAAGGTGCCTCATCCCGTTGCCGTGCGCTACGGCTGGAGCAACGTGCCGCAAGCATCTTTGTTCAACGCCTGCGACCTGCCCGCCTCACCTTTCCGAACAGACGATTGGCCGGTAGAAACCCAGGGTATTGATTAATCACTTAAGTTTGCCTACCCAATAGACAGTTTACGAGAAAAACAACAACCAGATTTTAGAAACAACATGCTCACTCAGATTTTTAAAGCCACTGCAGTAGCCTGTCTGCTTGGTTGTGCCGGTTTAAGCCATGCCAAGAAAGCGGGGAAACTGCCATCCAAACAAACAACCCTGGATGCTATGAGGCTTGCCAATAAGTATTTCATGGACAAATGGACGGACGTAGGCAAAGATATATTCGTACCCTCCCGCAATAAAAGTTGGCCCAGCCATATATGGACGCGCGCCGTGTACTACGAGGGGCTTATGGCATTGTATGCGGTAGATAAGCAACCCACTTACATAGACTATGGCATTAACTGGGGTATAGCCCACAACTGGAATTTCAGGGACGGCATACAGACGCGCAATGCAGACAATCAATGCGCCGGGCAAACCTACTTCGACCTGTACTTGATAAAAAAAGATACCCAAATGATAGGCAAGGCCAAGGCATCCATTGATTTGATGTTGGCCTCCGATAAAAAGGACGATTGGAATTGGATAGATGCCATACAAATGGCCATGCCGTTGTTCGCACGTTTGGGCAATTACTATAAAGACTCCCGCTATTTCGACAAGATGTGGCAAATGTACAGCTACGCCAAATACGAATGTGGGGGCAAGGGTTTGTACAGCCGGGAAGATCACCTTTGGTGGCGCGATGCCGACTTTGTACCGCCCTATAAAGAACCCAATGGAAAAGATTGCTATTGGAGCAGGGGAAATGGCTGGGTAGTGGCCGCATTGGTACGCGTACTGGAACAATTGCCCGCCACCGACCCCCATTACGCAGAATATTTGCAAGATTACAAAGACATGATGGCGGCATTGAAAAAAGTCCAACGCACCGATGGTTTCTGGAACGTGAGCTTGGAAGACCCCACGCATTTTGGCGGCAAGGAAACTACGGGCACCTCATTGTTCGTATATGGCATGGCTTGGGGTGTCAATCATGGTTTTTTGAAGAAAAAGGGTTATCGTCCTTCCATTGCCAAAGCCTGGGCGGCCATGCTCAAGGAAAGCGTGCACCCCGATGGTTTTTTGGGCTATGTACAGAGTACGGGCAAAGAGCCTAAAGACGGGCAGCCGGTAGCTTACGACAGAAAGCCCGATTTTGAAGATTACGGCTTGGGCTGTTTCCTGTTGGCAGGTTCGGAAGTGTATAAGTTGCGGTGATTATTGTTGGTTTTTAATGTTATTTTTTTTTTTTTTGCTAAAAAATAAGCAAAGCGATTAATACAGTTTACAAAAACAAAGTAGTCCAATAGTAACCCCCATATTCCTACCAGCACTCCCGTCCCCCTTCGGGGAGGCCGGGGCTAAAAAATTGGACTATCTATTTGTTGTGAGTGGTATTATTTATCTTTTTCCACAAAACAATTATCCCTAAAACGCTTGTTTCGCCGTTTCAGTGAGTAATTGCTATCGAAATAGAAAAAAGATGCCTGTCCTGTAGTTATGGTCGGAAGAAACCTCCGACCATTTTTTTGTTTATGTTTTAAAGGCT
>JASGFI010000147.1:0-6715 GCA_047605615.1 Edaphocola sp.
GGCAGCGGCACCTACATCATCCGCTTCACCACCAAGGAAGGCCGGCAAGGCAGCGGAGTGAAGAATCTCTATAAAGCACGAATGAGATTCCTCCTTCATCGGCATGACAACGGAGCTTTGTCATGCTGCAAGCAATGTCATCCTGCAAGCAACTGTATTACTTCCCGCTGTCATGCTGTAAGCATCTAAAAAAGATTCCTGCGGAATGACAGGGGCGAGTGAAAACATACTGCAACGCTCCCATTGTCATGCCGTAGGCATCTAAAAAACACCCTGCAACAGGAGCCTACCCACCAAACCTTTTGGGGTACGGCGGCATGACAAAGCGGGAATGAAAAGATTTTTTCTTGAATGTCGCAAAAAGGAACAACGGAGTCCGATTGCACATTTTTACCCGGTGTGAAGGATAGCAACTCCCGACCGTTAAGATTTTGGCAAAACACCGAAACGCCTTGCTCGATAACAATCTCGTAAGCAGATTAAACATTCACCCACGTACCTTTGTCTAAACGCCTTGAGTTATTAAGTCAAGCATAGTACAACACATCATCCGAACATGAACAAATACGTAAAAGTACTGGTGGGCGCATTTTGCTTGCTTCCGGCAATGGCCAACGCCCAAAACGAAATAGATGCCCTGCGCTATGGGCAAACCTCTTCGGCGGCCACGGCGCGCCTCCTGTCGCTGGGCGGTGCAGGCGGCTCCTTGGGCGGCGACTTTTCTTCCATCGCCATCAACCCGGCGGCCATTGGCGTATATCGCAGTTCCGAAATAATGATTACGCCCTCGCTCAGGTTCAACAGTGTGAAAAGCACCTATCTGGGCAGCCAGCACACGGACGATAATACCAAGATGACCCTGAACAATTTTGGCGTGGTGTTTTCTACCGCTAAAAAGGGGCGCAGTTACGAAAAAAGCGGTTGGAAAGCGTTTTCGGTAGGCATAGGCTACAACCGCATAGCCGATTTCAACAGCAAGGGATATTATGCCGGCAACAATGCCTACAGTTCCATAACCGAAGCCTGGGCGGCCGATGCCAAGGTTAACGGCACCTCGGACGGAATGGTGCCGCCTTACGGTTTCTTTGCTTACGAGGGCTACCTGACCGACGATTCGCTCAACTCCATTCCCTACAACAACATCATTAAAAACGGCGGCTCGCTTAACCAAACCAAAACGTGGAACACCTCCGGCGGCATCAACGAATGGAACCTCAGCCTGGGGGGCAACTATATGGAAAAACTGATGTTGGGCGGTGGCATAAGCCTTACTTCGTACAAATACACCCGCAATGCCAAATACTCCGAAGAAGACGCTACGGGCAATACCGACAACGATTTCAGTTACCTCGATTATAGCGAATACCTGCACACAACGGGTGTCGGCATCAATTTAAAACTGGGTGCCATTTATGTGGTGAACGACCATTTCAGGGTGGGCGCGTCCATACATTCGCCTACGTGGTCTGCTTATTCCGATGTGTCGGACTATTTGCTCGAAACCAATACCGAAGGCTTCAAAGCATCATTGGGCGGCAACGACCAAAATTCGGTAACGTCCATACAGCCCGGTACTGGTTACCAGTTTGACTATTCATTGCGCAGCCCTTGGAGGGGCACGGTGAGTGCCACCGCATTTTTGGGCAAAAACGGCTTCATCACCGCCGACTACGAATATGCGGCCATCAATTCCATGAAATACAGTTTCGACGATGCCGACTACACCTACGAACACCAAGTGAACCAAGCCATAAAAGACACTTACAAAGGCACCCACGCGCTGCGAGTGGGCATGGAAGGCCGTTTGCAAAACTATATGGCGCGCATAGGCATTGCTTATTACACCAGCCCGTTTCGGCAAAACGATATTTTTGACGGCCAGCGCATGGATGTATCTGCCGGTTTGGGCGCACGTTTCGGTAACTTTTTTGCCGATTTGGCCTATGTGCACGTCGTTCAAAAATCGGGTGAATATGGTTATCCTTTGCTGGTGGCCAGCAATAGTGCCTTGGGCATACGCAGCATACCCGTGGGCATAGCCAATTTGAATTACGGCAACAACCAAGTAGCCTTGACGGTAGGTTTTAAATTTTAAATAATCCATCAATTTTTACAAAAAGCCCGCTTGCAACGCAGCAAGCGGGCTTTTTGTATTTACCTTTGCGCCATGCAATTATTAGACGGCAAACTGGTTTCGGAAAGCATATTGGCCGAAATTGCGCTGCAAGTAGCCGAGCGCAAAGACAAAGGATTGAAGATACCCCATTTGGCCGCCATATTGGTAGGCGAAGATGCCGCCAGCCAGGCTTATGTGGCCTCAAAGGTAAAAACCTGCGAGCAAATAGGCTTCAAATCGAGCTTGCTGCGCCTGGGCGAACAAACCACCGAAGAAGAATTGCTGTTGCACATAGATGCCTTCAACCGCAGCAAAGATGTGGACGGCATACTGGTACAGCTGCCCCTGCCCAAGCACATACACGAGAGCAAAGTGATTAATGCAATAGACCCGGCAAAAGATGTAGATGGGTTTCACCCCATCAGTATAGGCCGTATGGTACTCAACGAACCAACCTTTGTATCGGCCACGCCCAACGGCATCATGATGCTGCTTGATTACTACAAGATAGACACCGTTGGCAAACATTGCGTAGTGGTGGGCCGCAGCAATATAGTGGGTACGCCCATGAGCGTATTGCTTAGCCGCAACACCAAACCCGGCAACTGTACCGTTACCCTTTGCCACCGCTATACCGAAAACCTGAAGCAATACACTACCCAAGCCGACATACTGGTAGTGGCCGTGGGCATACCCGGCTTGGTAACTGCCAACATGGTGAAAGAAGGCGCAGTAGTGATAGATGTGGGCATAAACCGCATACCCGACGAAACCAAAAAAAGCGGCAGCCGTTTGGTAGGCGACGTGGCCTTTGACGACGTGGCCGAAAAAGCGAGCTACATAACCCCCGTACCCGGCGGCGTGGGCAAAATGACCATTTGCGCCCTGATGAAAAATACCTTGTTGGCGGTGGAAGGGAAGTAGGGTAAGACGTTAGATGTAAGACCAAAAGGAATTTGTAACCAGTCCAATCGTAACATTGGTGTTCCCGCCGACATCCCACCCTCCCTGGCGGAGAAGGTAGGGCGTGGTAAAAAAAGCATCGACAGCCAATGATGACTTGGTTCTAATAATAAACACCACCATCGTATAAGTACAACAGAAAAGAAACTCGTGAGTAACATCGATTCAGTTATAGCCACCCGCTCCTACCCCGTAATGGAGCACTTCTACACCTTGCAGGGCGAGGGTGCATACAGCGGGCAGGCAGCCTATTTCATAAGGCTGGGCGGCTGCGACGTAGGCTGCGTGTGGTGCGACGTAAAAGAAAGCTGGGATGCCGCCGCACACCCACAGATGGATATTGCCGAAATAGTGGCATTGGTGGCCGCGCACCCCGGCCACATTGCGGTGATAACCGGCGGAGAACCTTCCATGCACCAATTGGCCCCGCTTACCACGGCCATCAAGGCAGCGGGCAAGCGCGCCCATATCGAAACCTCGGCCTCGGGCCCACTTACCGGCCACTGGGACTGGGTAACGCTTTCGCCCAAAAAATTCAAGGCCCCCCTTGCGGAAAACATGCACCTGGCCGACGAACTGAAAATCGTGGTATTCAACAAATCGGATTTCAAATGGGCCGAAACCTACGCCGCGCAGGTGCGCCCCGACTGCAAGCTGTACTTGCAGCCCGAATGGGACAAACGCCACGACATGACACCGCTCATCATAGACTATATCCGGCAAAACCCGCAGTGGCAGCTATCTTTACAAACCCATAAGTACATTGATATTCCTTAGGTATTATGGCGAGACGCTTGACGACAATGTTGCTACTATTTACGCTGTCGGCTTTCGGGCAGAATAATCATTGCTTTTGCGACAAGGATACGCTTATGAACGAAGCAACAGTTTCGTGCGACACGACAATTTTCTCAAACAAAGCAAAACTTTATTGGCAATATAACTGCGACAGGATTTGGCTGACACTCGAAACCGCAAACGGACAGAAAAATGTGATTGACGATATTTCTGTTGAATTTTATGGATATACTTATAGACTTGGCTTTCATCTAATCAAAGAGTTTGACAAAACAATTTTATTTCGGAGTGGCTGTCTTGCAAATGGGCCTTGTGTTTACACGTTGATTGACAAAAACAACGGAAATAAAATAAAAGAATTTGGCCAACTCATCTGCATTGATACGGACATTAAAGGGGAAAATCCCCATAAATATAATTTTGACTTTGTTGTTTACTTGTCAGGCACAACAGACCATTTAATAATTTACTATATTGACAGCAACAAGACATTGAAAATCCCTTTCAAAGAAAACCTAACATCAGTAATTCCGCAACAACAATTTGACGAAATGACTTTAAACAATAACATCTTGACATTAACCTATGAATTAGAAGACAAAAAGAAGGTTTTAAGAATTAACCTAAACGATAAAAAATACAATCGCTAACATGGACTGCGTTTGTCCCTGTCCCGAACCGGGATGAGATAACGGACGTGTGATATCGTTCCCAACATCAAACTGTGAGAAACAAAAAACTTTATTGACCTTAAACTTTAAATTGAATCAAACAAGATGACTTTCATTCAGGCCATAATCCTCGCCATCATCGAGGGCATTACCGAGTTCCTGCCCGTATCTTCTACCGGCCACATGATTATTGCCAGTTCCGTTATGGGCATACAGCAAAACGATTTCGTGAAGCTGTTTACCGTGGCCATTCAGTTCGGGGCCATTTTGTCGGTAATGGTGCTTTATTTCAAAAGGTTTTTCAAGAGTGTCAATTTCTACCTAAAACTATTTGCGGCCTTTGTGCCGGCGGCCATTTTTGGCGTATTGTTTGGCGATAAGATAGACGAACTGTTGGAAAGCCCGCTTACGGTAGGCATTACCTTGCTGGTGGGCGGCATCGTGTTGCTCTTTATCGACAAAGTTTTCAAAAATGCCAGGCAGGACAATGCAGACAAGATAAGTTACCCAACGGCGTTCGTCATTGGTCTGTTTCAATGTATAGCCATGGTGCCCGGCGTGTCGCGCTCGGCAGCCACCATTATCGGCGGCATGAGCCAAAAACTGACCCGTAAGGCCGCCGCCGAATTTTCCTTTTTCTTGGCGGTGCCCACCATGTTTGCCGCCACTGCCAAAAAGATGCTGGACTATTGCAAAGGCCACGGGGCGGGCTTCAGCGGCGGGGAAATAAAACTGTTGGCCGTGGGCAATGTGGTGGCTTTCATAGTAGCCATGGTAGCCATCAAGTCGTTCATTTCCTTTTTGACCAAATACGGCTTCAAGGCTTTCGGTGTGTATAGGATTGTTGTAGGTGCGGCAATTATTGCGCTGTTGTTAAGTGGACACAAGTTGAGTGTTTTATAATTCCGTTTGACTGTTTGTTTTGAAAAATGGCCCAATCGCAACACCTATATTCCCGTCGGCACTCCCGTTCCCCTTATCATCCCCAATTTCTATCCACAACTTGTTGGTGGGCGAAGTTTGCGGATAGCGCTTCGGAACCGGGGTTAATAAAATGGACTATTTGTTTTTTGTAAACAGTATTGACGATGTTCGGGTAGGCGCCAAACCTTCCTTGTGCGCTTGCGGCCCACCATATAATCCTTTCGGGATATTGTTTTTTGGGGCATCCCGATATTGATATTTTTTCCATTGCCGGTTTTGGGGAGGGCATTGGACAGGTAGGCAATTGGCAAGACAATAACCAATCCTTAAAATTTTTACGGACGGCTTTTTGTTGGAAGCTGTCCGTATTTTTTTATTTTTACCCGATTAATTGAAATTGATATGGAAGCAAATCATCCGGAAGGATACGTCAGGACATCGATAGACCAGCAGGGAATAGGCCGAGTGGAATTTTATCATCCATCGGGCAATTCGTTGCCTGCGGCTATATTGAACGATTTGGCAGTGGCAATAAACGACGTGGGCACCGACGACCGCGCAAAAGTAATAGTGCTGCAAAGCGCGGGCGACAGGGCATTTTGCGGCGGCCCCTATTTCGATGAACTGTTGCAAATAGAAACAGAAGAACAAGGCAAAAAATTCTTCAACGGTTTCGCGCTGGTGATAAACGCCATGCGCAAATGCCACAAGTTCATCATCGTAAGGGTACAAGGCAAAACGGTGGCTGGCGGCGTGGGCCTCATAGCCGCGGCCGATTATGCCATTGCCACCGAAGCCTCTTCCATCAAGCTTTCCGAGCTGTCCATAGGCATAGGGCCATTTGTGGTAGGGCCGGTAATATCGAGGAAGATAGGCGTGGCGGGCTATTCGCAGCTGGCCATTGATTCCACCGAATGGCGCAGCGCAGAATGGGCGCGCAGGCACGGGCTGTATGCCGAGATGCACCCCACCGTGGCCGGCATGGACGAATCGGTAAATATCCTGGCCAAGAAACTGACCAAGGTGCACCCGGAAGCCATGATACAGTTGAAAAAAGCGTTCTGGGAAGGCACCGACAACTGGGACCAACTATTGCCCCAACGAGCGGCCATAAGCGGCAAGCTGGTATTGAGCGAGTTCACCCGCAACGCGCTGCATACATTCAAGCAGAAAGTATAATTGTGGTTGTATTTTTAGTACACGACAAAAAATACAATTAATTGGATTGCCAATAAATTATTTG
>JASGFI010000148.1:0-6696 GCA_047605615.1 Edaphocola sp.
CCACTAAAAGCAAATTAATGCTTCATTTTATTTCCATTAAAATTTTACTATAGCCCTTTCTTTTTTAAAATAGGTAGCAAGAACACGCCATATTCGGCAAAGGCATTTAGCTGTTTTCTGTTGCCTCCCCATCTTGATGTCGCATTTTGCGATTTCAAGCCATCATAATCTTCCTTGTTGAGGGAGAAAACATAAAATCAGGTTTTTCCCCTCTCTCAACATTGCAAACGCACCCAAAATTTCATCACCATACCCAATATTCTTAGTCCTGGTATCACAAGTCGCCCAACTGTGGCCGCAGCACTATATGCTCTACATTGGCCTGCTGCGACAGGCCGTAGGCCGCCCACAACACATCGGCTACATCATCGGGTTGCATGATGCGCCCGGGTGCAATGCCGCTGCCGTCCCAGCTGCCGGTATATACCGCACCGGGGCTAATGGCGGTTACTTTAATGCCTTCGTGGCGCAATTCGTGGCGCAGGTTTTCGCTAAAACCCAATAGGGCATATTTGGTAACGCTGTAAGCACCGCCGTTTTCGTATGCTTTAAGTGCCGCAACGGAGGTGATGTTGAATATATGGCCGCTGCCCTGCTGTTTCATGGCGGGCAGCAAGGCACGGCTTAGGTGGTAGGCACTATACACATTGGTAGCCATCAATTGTTCCAACTGGTCTTCGGGTTCGGCGGCCAGCTTGCCGGGCAGAAACAGGCCGGCATTGTTGACCAAGACATCTACGCGCCCCATATTGTTGAGTACGTTGCGGGCAAAGTCTTTTACTTGCACTTTGTTGCTCACGTCCACGTTTTGCATAAATATTTTAGCTCCCGGATAGGTTTGTTCCCATTGCTGGTGCAACGTGCGCAAAGTATTGGTGCTGCGGGCGCAAACGGCTACGTCAAAACCATTGGCTAAAAGTTTTTCGGCTATGGCGCGGCCTATGCCTTTGGTGGCTCCGGTAATAACTGCTACTGGCATGTTTGTGTGTGCTGTTGCGTAAAAATGTTGGTTGGCAAAAGTAAACCATGCACCTTCAAGGAATTTAAAGTTTGTCGTAAATTTTTTTTGGCTTGGGCTGCTTTACGGACAATAATGCATACCGATAATGGCATTTTTCAATCCTGCCAACGGATTTAAGGTTTTAGGAAATTATATGGCGGCGTTTTGCTAAATTGCCTGAATAAATCCATGAGGGCGATTGTTTTCATATTGATAATGGTTGGTTGCTGCAATTGCTGCGGCAGCCATCTTTATGCACAAGCAAGCCCGGACAGCGCCGCCACGAAAAAACGTTCTTTTTTTGGAAAAATAGGCCACGGCATCCGCACCAGTTTTGGCAAGGACACTTCGGGCCGCCGTGTCAATCTGGTAGAATTGAACACCGACCCTTTGCTGCCTTTTGAAGGTAAAATCATACGGAACATCACTTCGCGGCGGCTGGGGTTTGAGGCCAACATTTCGGACTCGGCAGGCAACTTGGTTTATTTTGGCACCAAAATTATCAATTCCTTGCACGCCACCTCCAAAAGCAACACCGTATTGCGCAATGTTTACCTGAAGGAAGGCACAAAATTCAACTCTTATTTGGCCGCCGACAACGAACGGCATTTGCGTACGGTAAGCTATGTTCAGGATGCACGCATTATTGCCCGCGCCGTGGGCAGCGATTCGGTAGATTTGGAAATTGTTACCAAAGATATATTTGCGTATAGCCCCAAAATAGGTGGTTTGGGTCCTAAAAGGCAACGTTTCGGTTTGGCCAATATCAACCTTTTGGGTACGGGGCAGGAAGTTTGGTTAGAGGATTTACATGACGACAGGCGCACGCCCACTTGGGGTTTTGGCACCGGTTATGGCTATACCAGCTTATGGGGTTCTTTTATCAATATGTACTTAACTTACACAAGAATTGGGAGAAATATATATGACCGCCGTGAAGATGAGGAAAACATGTTGGTAGATTTTCAACTGCCATTGGTATCGCAATACCGAAGGTGGGCCGGCGGCTTGAGCGTTGGTAAAAGTAAATCGCTCAATATGTTTCCCAATTACAATGGCGGAGATTATTATAGGTACAATTATGGCGTGGGCGATGTGTGGGCAGGTTACAACGTTGGTGCGCTGCGCTATTTGAACAACCAGGAACTACACGTAAAGAAATTTTTAAGCATTCGCTATTTTCATTACAAGTTTTTCGAATCGCCTTGGCAAATAAACGAAAATACCTTCGACCAGCGTTTTAATTCGCGCCAAGGGGCATTGATAAGCCTCACGCTATTCCGACAGTATTATTACAAAACAAGATACATATATGGTTTTGGAATAACCGAGGACGTTCCATCAGGTTTTAATGTGTCCGTTACCGCAGGTTGGTACAAGCAATTGTGGCTGTCGAGACCCTATTTGGGCGTGGACGGTTACAGGTACATTGTAAGCAATAAGCGCGACTTGGCATGTTTGTTCTTTAGGGCCGGCGGGTTTGTAAGTGGCGGTACGCTGCAAGATGTGGGCTTCATGGCGGGCGGCAGCATGTTTACCCGCCTTATTTCCATAGACAATACCCGTGTAAGGCAATATTTTAGGTTTAGCTATGCCGGGTTCATCAACCGTGTGGCGTTGAACCCATTAAGAATCAACAATGTTTTGGGTTTGCGCAATTTCAATTCCGAACTGGCTTCGGGCAACAACCGCTTGGCTTTACGTGGCGAAACTACCGTATTTCTGCGTCAAAAATTCTTTGGTTTCCGCTTGGCGCCTTTTGCCTCCGGCGATTTTATTTATTTAACCGATAGCCATACCCTTACCGATAATTCGGGCTTTTTTTACGGCATTGGCGGCGGCTTGCGTACCAGAAACGAGAACTTTCAATTTGGCACCATAGAACTAAGGGCCTTGGTAAACCCCAGAAAGATAGCCGGCGACAGCCGCATAAAACTGAGTGTGGTGGTAAACCTTCAATTTCGCTACAATAACTCGTACGTTAGCAAGCCCGATATAGTGGAACTGAACAGCGATGTGACGGGTGATATATATTAGGCAGACAACGCTAAGTATCTTGGGCTATTTTTTGGTGTTTCCGTAACCAAAAAGAACCATGACCAATGCAAATCCCAGGGCGTTTAAGATATTGCTCATTAGCGTTTCGTTGTAGTGCTGCGGCCATAAAAGCGAAAAGCCACAATCCACCATAAGCATCGCCAAAAAACTCTTGACGGAATATATGAAAATTTCTTTCCAGTCTTTCATAAGCCGAAGGTATGAATTTTTTAGTTTAGAAAATATGGCATAAAATGTTTGCTTCGCGGATAAAAAAATGAGGCATTAACTTCTCCCCGTTTTTTCTACCTCCCCATGTACACCATCAATATTTGCACATCGCTCGGGTTAACGCCCGATATTCTGCTGGCTTGGCCAAGGGTGCGCGGTTTTATCCTGTTTAATTTTTGGCGTGCCTCTATACTTATGGCTTGTAGTTTATCGTAGTTGAAAGAATCGGGAATTACCAATTCTTCCATATTGCTCATACGTGCTACCATTTCCTTTTCTTTGTCTATGTAAGTTTGGTACTTCAATTGAATTTCTGCCTGTTCTAAAACTGCTTTATCGAATCCTTTCATGCTTTCCTGTACCGAGGGTATGTCCCGCACCAGTTCTTCCAGCGAAATGTCGGGTCTTAGGAGCAATTTTGCCGCTTTTTGGCGCTCTTTTAGGGTAGTATTTCCCTTTTTTTCCAAAAAATCCTTTACCTCGTCCGGTTCCAGTGCCAATGCCCCCAGTTTTTCCTTCACTTCCTTAACGGCAGCCAATTTTTTGTTTACCCTTTCCATACGGTCTTCTTTTGCCAAACCCATTTCATAACTCAAGGGCGTTAACCGGGCATCGGCATTGTCTTGGCGCATCAGGGTCCTAAATTCGGCACGGCTGGTAAACATCCTGTAGGGTTCATCGGTACCTTTATTGATTAAATCATCTATCAACACGCCTATGTAGGCTTCATTTCTATGCAGCATGAAGGGTGACAATTCCTGAACATTTCTATGTGCATTGATACCTGCTATCAATCCCTGGCAAGCTGCTTCTTCGTAACCGGTGGTACCATTTATTTGTCCGGCAAAAAATAAATTATTGACCAGCTTGGTTTCCAGGGTAAATTTTAACTGCGTAGGTGGAAAATAGTCGTACTCTATGGCATAACCCGGACGGAAAAACTTACAGTTTTCAAAACCCGGCACCATACGTAAGGCATCGTATTGTACCTCTTCGGGCAAAGATGTGCTAAAACCGTTAACGTATATCTCCACGGTGTTCCAACCTTCCGGTTCCACAAACAATTGGTGGCGGTCTTTATCGGCGAAGCGGTTTATCTTATCTTCTATACTGGGACAGTATCGCGGGCCACTGCCTTGTATGCGCCCCTGATACATTGGCGACCTGTCGAAGCCCGTTTTCAATACATCGTGTACTGCTTGCGAGGTATAGGTAATCCAACAATTACGCTGTTGTTTTGGTGCTATTTTAGGCACATCGGCATAAGAAAATCCTACTATTTCTTCATCACCGTCCTGTATTTCCATTTTACCATAATCCAAACTGCGCCCGTCAACACGGGGAGGCGTACCTGTTTTTAACCTGCTGGCTTCAAAACCTAATTCAACGAGTTGCTCCGTAATGCCGGTAGCACCCTTCTCCCCTATTCGCCCACCGCCAAATTGTTTTTCTCCAATATGGATAATGCCATTTAAAAAGGTGCCATTGGTCAACACAACGGCTTTTGCCCTTATTTCCTGTCCCATACCCGCAACCACTCCTTGTACTGTTCCACGTGAAACAATAAGACCTTTTACCATATCCTGCCAAAAATCCAAGTTGGGTGTTTGTTCCAACAGTTCCCGCCAAGTAGCGGCAAACAACATACGGTCGTTCTGCGTGCGCGGACTCCACATAGCGGGGCCTTTGCTCTTATTCAACATACGGAACTGTATCATGCTTTTATCGCTCACTATGCCACTATAACCTCCCATGGCATCTATCTCTCGCACTATTTGCCCTTTACCTATGCCGCCCATGGCAGGATTGCAACTCATTTGCGCTATGGTTTGCATATTCATGGTAACCAAGAGGGTCTTGCTACCCATATTGGCGGCGGCGGCGGCGGCTTCGCAACCAGCATGGCCAGCACCCACTACTATCACATCGTATTCCGGAAACATTTTTATACTATTCTAAACTCAAAATATAGTTGGCTGCAAAGATACATAAAGCAAAACGTCCGTACCCTTATTAAGAGGTGCGTGAAATAATAAATTCATCAGGAAAAACACAACGTTCCACGTGAAACAATTTTCTATCATCAATTAAAAATCAGCCACAATTCATAACATAACCCAAAAAAATATTTTACTTTCAATCACGTTCATGGCCCTCCTTGTCGATCGGGCAATACCAAAATAGGTATAGGCTGCCAGTTTTAGCACTCCTTGTATATTATGCTTATCTTTGCAGCCGCAAAAAAACAAAGAAATGTCGGCTAAATATGATAGCGCACTAATAAACTTCGACCCAAACGCACCGGGCTTGTTGACTAACAATATTTTCGGTCTGCCTTTTTCTGAAGACGAAGCAGAACTTATAATCATTCCCATACCTTGGGAGGTAACGGTAAGCAACAGGCCGGGCACCAGCCGCGGGCCGGAACAAGTTTTTGAAGCCTCCATGCAAGTAGATTTGTATGACGCAGAATGTAAAGATGCCTGGAAAAAAGGTTTTTATATGCTGCCATACGACAAAAACATTCGCAACAAAAGCGACTACTTGAGAAGCTGCGCCGAACTGATAATAGGCTGCCTCTCCGAAGGCAGCCCCGTGCAATGCAGCAACCAATTGGTACATAAACAAAATGAGGTAAACGAAGGCGGCAAAATGATTCACGACTGGATTCACGACCTCAGTACCCGCTATCTTAAAGAAGGCAAAAAAATAGCCTTATTGGGCGGCGACCATAGTACGCCTCTTGGCTTCATCAAAGCTTTGGCCAATATTCATCCTTCGTTCGGTGTGTTGCACATAGATGCCCAAGCCGATTTAAGAAAAGCATACGAAGGCTTTACCTACTCCCATGCCTCCGTAATGTACAACGTCCTCAACGAAATACCCGAAGTAAAAAAATTGGTACAAATAGGCGTGCGCGATTATAGCGATGAAGAAATAGAATTGATTGAAAACAACCCAGAAAGGATAAAAACCTTCTTTGACCTCGATATAAAAGAAGCGCAATACGAAGGCATACATTGGAAAGAAATAACCAACTCCATTGTAGATAGCCTACCGCAAAAAGTGTACGTAAGTTTCGATATAGACGGCCTCGACCCAAAACTTTGCCCCAATACCAGCTCGCCCATACCCGGCGGCTTTGAACTGGATCAAATATTTTACCTATTGAAACAAATCAAAAAATCTGGCAGGGAAATAATAGGCTTCGACCTGTCGGAAGTTTCATCGGGTTCGCACGGCCACGACTGCATAGACCCCATAGTAGGCGCAAGGGCTTTATACAAACTCTGCAATTATTTGGTAAGTTAAGCTTCACAAAAACAATAAAAAAATAAGAGTTTTGGGAAAAGCTCTTATTTTTTTATTAAAAAAACCTGTTGTGCATTTAGGCTAAGTTGATTTTCAATTTGTTTAAACTTCTATTA
>JASGFI010000149.1:0-6564 GCA_047605615.1 Edaphocola sp.
ACTTTCAAAAAGTTGGCAAAGTTTTTAAAAACTATATCAGATTAACAATGCCTAAAATATATTTTTTCAAAACAAGCACAACCCAATGCAATTTTCCGTGTGGCAAACTTGATGCCGTTCCTTATTGCTGCACCAAGTCCCAAACTCAACCTTTGGTCTGTCGAACCTTTTGGTACAAAAAATTGGCCAAAGGCCAAGGCAAGGCATACAAAAGGAAGCGCGGCCTCGAAAGTTTGTATCTCAAGGGCGTTTGGGCCAATATTGCATCCATCTCTTCCCTGCTCTTGCCATCGCCAAAATAATGGAGCAAGTTAGACAATACGTATCTATAAATAAACCGCCTGAAATATTTGGGGCTATCGGTGGCTATGTTTCGTTGGTACAGTTCGTAGGCCCGGCCGGTAAGGTTGGCGCGCAGGGGTACCAGTTTGCCGGGACCCAGCTGGTTAGGGTCGGTACGCATGTACAAGGCCAAGCGATGCGGCACATATACCCCATCGTACTTGAACAATATGCGAAACGTGAAATCCAAATCTTCGCCCACTTTAAGTTGCGGGTCGAAGCAGCCCGTTTCTTCAAGCACTTCTTTCTTGACTACGAAGGCCGATACCCAAAACACAAGGTCGGCAAGGGCTGTTTTGAAATAAACGTCCTTGTCTATGAATATGGGCTGGGCTATGTCTTTTATGGAATCCATCGGGGGCAAATTGTCCCGGTAAGCGCGCTGGTAGCCCGCCCCCCAAATGGCTGCATCCGGGTATTGCTTTATTGCCTGTACCATTATTTCCAGATATTGGGGGTGCCATAGGTCATCGGCATCAAGGAAGGCAATGTGCCGGTAGCGGGCGGCGCGTATGCCATTGTTGCGGGCGGCAGATACTCCTTGGTTTTGTTGGCTCAATATTTTTATGCGTCCGTCGGCCTTGGCCATGCCCTCGGCTATTGCAAGCGAGGCATCGGTAGAGCCATCGTCCACTACCACCACTTCCATGTTCCCAAATGTTTGTTGGAGCACATGGTTCAAGGTGTGGGCAATAGCTGCCTCTTTGTTGAATAAAGGGATAACTACTGAAATCATATTTGGGCTTGCATTGGCTTTTTTAACCGGGGATGCTTGCGAAAAAATATTTGATATACAAAACGAAAAACAACATACATCACCGCGGTGAAGAAGCAAAATTTGAATAGTTGGATAGGCCCGTAGGCATACCACCGGGGCATCATGGTCAATATGGCTATGCCATACACCTTTAGCGCCAACTTGGGGGAAAGGAAGGCTCGATTGACAAAAAAGCCTATAAACCAACCAATCAGCAATGGTCCCGCATATCCCATCCATACGTAGAAAAACGAGCCTATAAGCCCCCCGCCGCCGGAACCGTATTTTTTCTGCTGATATGAAGCCAGGTTGCCATAGTCCGGTATCCGGCTGGAGGGTACGAATATGGACGCCAAGAAAGCCCCGAAACTTTTGACCCTCATCCCGGCAGGTATGATGCCCTCGTCAACCATGCCCGTGAGCCGCTGGCTGGCATAAAACACATCGCCCTGGTTGGAGGCGGCGTAGGTGCGCTTGGTTTCTTCCAAGGGGTTGAAGATGCGGTTGTATTTACCCGCAAGCAAATCGAACGGATAGGTACGCACGTTGCCCACCACGAAGCTGGCGTACATGCCCACCAGCAACAGCAATGCTATGACCACTTTGCTGGCCTTGTGGGGCAATACCCAAAAATAGTACCCGGCCAATATGGTAATTTCCAATACCTCCACCCGGCCGCCGTACAGGAAAGTTTTGACGCAATAAAAAAGATACAAAAGGGCATTTATGGCAAGAACCACAAAATTTTTCCTTGGCGAGAACAACAGTATGAGAAAGTAACATAATATGAAATACTCGTGCAAGGTGCTTTTTTCCGAACCGTGCCCATAGGTGTTGCCGCTCAACAGCGTTTGCCCCTTGATGCCAAACTGTATCATCAGCACCCCTATGGCCACCAATATGGCATATACATATACGCTATGGGGGGCAATTGCCGAAAAAACAATCTTCTGCCCGGCTGCTTTTTGAGACAGCACGTTGCCCAAGGCAAAAACAAACAGGTTGTTGCAAATCAATACTTTATTGGTCAAAACATCTGTGGAAAACTCCCGATATACCGACAAGGGTATATGGCTGCGGTAGAACCAGTTCGTGGTTTCGAACGGGTAAGCAAAAATGAACAAGAACAGCAGCAACATGGGTATAGAGGCCCTGAACTTCAGTAGGAACACCGCCACCAACCCTATGGACACAATACAGATGGCCGGCGCATCGGGCCTCGTGGCAAACAACAAAACAGAGAGCAGCAACAAGACTGTTGAAGCTATGGTGTAGGGTATTTCTCTTGTCCTGATGTTAAAAGCCATGATTTCGTTTGTTCGGCGCGCAATGTACCAATAGGTCATCAATCCTGTTGCGCCAGTCGTGGTGTTGTTGCACCCGGGCAAAATTACGTTCTATTAATTGTTCGTAATCATTTATGTTTTCTAAAATGCCCGTTAGCTGCGCTGCCATGTCGCCCTCTTCGTCTATTTCCACTACGGGGTCGTAATCTTCGAACAGGAAGCGCATATCGTAAGGCATTTTTCCCACTACCAAACATTTTGCGGCCATCGACTGCAAATACCTCAGGGTCATGGTCGAAATGTTCCCCGACCGTTCGGGGTGCGTAATGCTGGACGGGAAACATACGGACACCTTGGCCCTTGCCAGCCCCTCTACGAAATCGGCCTCGGTAGGGAAGAGCAGTTTGCCGGCTGTCGCATAAGCATGGTTGTAGCCCTTGTGGGCAAGCATGGGGCTTATGGCATCGTGAAACTTGTCGTAGCGGCGGCCAAATTCCAGCACATCAATTGTCTTTTCCGCCAGGGGGTAAAAATGGTAATCGTCGGCTTTTATGCCCTCGGGTACCCACCAACCTTTGCATCGGGTACGCCCCTGCGCCTGCTCGTTGAAGGCATCTGCCGACTGCTTTGCCGAAAAAAAGATGTTCGCAACCCCAAACAACTTGGTGAAAGATACGACCCATGGTATATTTTGCGGCCAGCAATCGAAGCAATACATGTTTCTTTGCCCTCGTTGCCTACTGTGGGCTATCGGGTCAAAATCGGGGCCAATGGTTACGGAAAGTACCGGGGGCAACCCATCATCTTGGGCACGGTGCAAACGGGGCAAAGGCAGCCGCTTGTGCCATTGCCGCAGCACTTTATACAATATCTGGCTACTTCGGTCTATTGTGCTTACGCTCATGCCAAAATCCGCGGCTCGCGCCACGAACTCCTTTATGCAAACCTGAAAATAGCTGTTGTCTTCCTTTATTACTATCCTCATATATCACCCAACCTTTAGCATCCATTTCCCAAACCGCTGCAAAGCCGGTAGCCGCCTGCCCTTTGCCAACGATAGCCCTTCGTACAGCCCTATAAAGTTGCATAGGGTGCTAACTACAATACGAGGGCTTTTGTTAATAAAACCGGCCCACAAGGCCATTGCCAGCATTTTGGGCCATTTAAGTTTTGTATGGTTGAGTTCTTCCGGAAATACCTCGAAGAAGGCCGGGTAAAATGATATTCCCAACCCATAATTGAGCCTCCGGATGTAATCCCAAGTACATCTGCTATTGGGTATCAGGTGGCTAATGACCATAGCGGGAACTACCCCCACGGCACACCCGCTTTTTACGGCATACCACACGAGCATCGAGTCTTCGCCACTGCTTAATAGGTTGGCCTTCCTGCCTGTTATCTTGCTATGTTCAAATTCTTTGTAAAAGCCCACAAGTATCGACCTCTTTACCGTCAAACCCGTTCCATTGGGCATCCAGTCAAAATAACCCTTTACGCACCCATAAGATAGTTCCGTAGTGTTTTTTTGCTGGAAAACAGGCAGATAATGCTTGCGTATCCAAGGCGGGGCTCCGCCTGCAAATTGAACATCTATGCGGCCGGGCCCCCAAGAGCCTACATCTTGCCATTGGGTATATATTGTATGCACCTGCGTCAAATAATCTTGTTGAGGTGCATTGTCGTCGTCAAAGAAAACAATAATATCGCCATGGGTATGCTCAAATCCCGCACGGCGGGCATGGCTTAGCCCCTGCTGCTGCTCGGTTAAAATCCTTGCTTTTGGGTGCCCCTGCAAGAACTGCCGTATGTAGGGCGTGGCACCTATCGGCTCGGTACTGTTGTTGTCAACAATCACTATGTCGGCTACGCTATCCAGGCCATCGAGGCAAGCTATGGCTTCCAAACAAGGCCCAAAAATAGATTCTTTTGGGTTATATGTACATATTATTATCGAAATGGTCATCGTATGTTGGGTGTTGGTGCCTGTGGAACGGTGCTGCAAAGTTCCCTGTGTTTGTTATCGAGTGCCGGTTGGCCACCTGCCGCATAGGCAGTAGTGAATATCTTGTGTGCGGCTAATGTAGCCTTATGTTTCTGCATGTTATACCGCCACCATTTCAGGGCATTGGCAAAGGTTAGCCGCCGCTTACAGAACAGTATGCGCAGCAACCTCGCACTGTGCATAATTGGGGGTTCGGGCAGGGGGGGCTGGTACCCAAAAAACATATTCATGTGATATAGTGTGGTAAATTGCCGCTTCAATACAAAATCGTACGTTTCGTAATGATAGTGATACACATTGGCTTGCGCCGCATAAGCTATTTTATGTCCATTTAGCAATGCATCTTTTGCCCAAAGGGCATCCTCGGCAAACATTACTTCCCTAAAGGGTATGGACACCAATATTTCCTTTCGGTACAACGCACATACATTATCCCACTTGCAGGCTCTTATTTGTTGCTGCGGGGTAAGCCTATCGAACTCCGAAGGATGGGGAAACCTATATGTTTCTGCTTCGGCTTGCCCATTGCCCATAGACCATTCTACAGGATTTTTATCTGCATCGTGTGGTACTATTTGCCGGCCACAAGCCGCAACTATTTGGGGTGCTTCGGAACTATTGATGACGGTAAGCAATTTTTCCAAAAGGTGCCTATCGGTCGGCATGGCATCCTGAACGGTAAGCAATACATATTGGCCATTGGCTTTTTGCACCCCTAAATTGCGGGTAAGCCCATGGTTGAACTTGTTGGGGGGTATGTTTATCAAGTTGATGGCACACCCGACCTCTGCACGAAGTATATCCAGCGTACGGTCAGTAGAACCAGAATCTATAAAAACAAATTCTATTTGAGAAGCTATTGTTTGCCCCTTGTAAGCAGCTAAAAAATCTGGCAACCAATGGGCGGAATTCTTGGTAGGTATTATGACAGATACAAGTGGCTGCATAGGTCAAAATTACGACAAAAATTGGAAAGAATTGGTAGCGTTATCGGCACGCTTTCAACATGCTTAACCTTACCACATAAGGTATTGTTTATTTGGTATAGTTTCTATAAACTTTACCAAGCAAAAAGACATTTAGAAAAGCACTTTGTCTCTGTGAATCCATCTCGGTTCAACAATATACCCCACAAAAACACTCGGCTCCCCCCTCATGTTCTGCGCAACAAGGTCTTTATGAAACTTCCTTGCAACCGCAGCCACCATTCCAGCCCTATTGCCTTCCTAAAGTTTTTGTCGAAGGCTATTTTGTATATTCCCATTTTGGGATATCCATAAACTTTTGCCCTCACAAAGGTCTGCGACATACCTACATAACTCTGTTATGGGCAAGTTTAACACAACACACCGCAACGGAAAACGGCAGACAAGAGAACCACCGAACTCTTGCTACGACACATCTTGATAGTCATTTACGACTGACAACAATTATTCATTTTCAAAAAATGGAGTTCAGAAACCATTTTCAAAAACGAGGAGAAACCGAAAAGCCAAACGAGTAGGACAATTTTAAAATTTACAGAAAAGAAATGGCTAAAATAAAAAACATTGAAGGACTTTCAACTAACGAGCTAAACCAAGAATTAAACAATGGAGCAAAATTTGTTGTGTTCCAATATTGCTTCTCAATCATTGTAATGACATTCAAGCGAGGAAGTGATATATACTTTATAAAATCAGGAGAATCAACCGTAAAACATAGCATCGGTTTTACATTGATTACTCTAATTTTCGGTTGGTGGGGAATACCTTGGGGACCGATTTATAGTATTGGTACATTGTATTCAAACTTAACAGGCGGAAAAGATGTAACACAAGATGTTCTAAATTCAATGAATGCTATGAACGCATAAAACCTGTTTTTCTTACCTTCGTCCGCTATCAATTTGGAAAAAATGAACAAAGAAAACGCCATAAAAATATTTGAGCAAAAGGAAGTCCGCACTCATTGGGACGAGGAAAAAGAAAAATGGTATTTTTCCATAGTAGATGTTATTGCAGTTTTGACAGACAGCCCTAATCCAAGAGACTATTGGTTTAAAATGAAAGTTCGTGTAAGAACGGAAGACGGACTTGAACTGTCGACAATTTGTCGACAGTTCAAAATGAAAGCCACAGATGGAAAAATGAGAGAAACAGATACGGCTGATACAGAAGCGTTGTTGCGTATCATTC
>JASGFI010000150.1:0-6564 GCA_047605615.1 Edaphocola sp.
TCGTTGTTATTCTTAAAACTCAATAATGAATTATCTATACTTAGTTACTAATGCCACAAAAAAATTATCCGGATTGCACATTTTTACCCGGTGTGAAGTATGGCAAAAAAAATACGGGTGGTAGAAACCACCCGTGTAAAACCCTATCACATGAAAAAACGAGGTATGGTGCTTCAATACACCTTTAAAGTATGCTATTCCGTTTCGTGTCAATTGGCCGATGCAGCGGTACATTTTTGGTTATTGTAAATACAAACAACCGGATAACGAGCTTAGCAATCGGTTGCCGACCAACAGTATCTCCTGTCATTGCTACGGCAAAGCTAACTCATTAACCGGTCTTTTTTGTCAGTCCAAATAAGGTAATCTTCCTATCCCATATTTTTGGCGATGAAAGCGGCAAGTTTAAGGATATAAACGAAGTTTCTTGGTGTTTATCCAGAACTCTTTCAGCGTAATGCCCACGCCCACTTGTGTGTAGTTCTCGGTTATTTGGCCCCTGCTTTTGCTGCCGCGGCTGCCCACTTCTATGCCCAGATATACGTTTACCAGCCTATTTACATTAACGCCCGCGCCTACCGAACCCGATATGTCCAGCAATTGCTTCCCATTGATGCTCAGGTAGCTTTCTTCGTACGATGCACCGGCTTGGAAAAAATATTTTTCCCTTACCTGCCCCTGCATGTATTGCTGTTTGGAATATTGGAATCCAAAGGCGGCACGTTGCGTAGGCATTATTTTAGAATTGGGGTAGCTTAGTTTTTGTTCATCCCATAGCTTCCTGCCATAATCGAACGAAAATGTAAATTGATTGTCTATGGTCAGGGCATAACCCAAATTAAATTCGAGCGGCAATTTCAAAGGCTTGTAGTTGTCGTTGTAAGTAGTTGTTACGGTACTGTCGCTTTCTATGTAGTTAACCTCTGCCGTACCCATGATTTTGGTAGGCACGGAGGCGGTGAAGCCAATGGTGTTGGTGAAATGGTCGCCCAGTTTGCCCACGTATTGCGCGCTTATGCCAAAATTGAACGCCTTCAGGTTTTGGTATTCGTTTCGGGTAAGGTTCAGCCCCAGGTTGCTTTGGTAGTAAAGGGTGCTGCGCTTTATGGAGCCAAATAGAAACGAAGCCGTGGCGCCTACCGAGAAATTTTTGTTCAATTTAAAGCCATTGGCTACGTAAGCTTGGTTCAACCCTCCCGTACCCGACACGGATTTTGCTATATCGGTAGTTTCGCCCATGCCCAACGACATGGTTCCCTGCAAACTGTAATTTACGCTGGAGTAGGGTCTTAGGCCCAGGGAAAGCCCCCATTTGTCGGAAGGTCTGAACGTAATCGAAAACCTCCTGAAAGCCCCATCGTTGTAACGTTTGGTAAAGGTATCGAGGTTGGCCATCCTGTATGCGCTCGAACGCCACCGGGCATTGATGTCTATGTTCAGCATGGAAGGGTCGAGGGCGGTAAGCGATGCGGCATTGTTGATGTTCACGAACGACGTGCTGCGCATGGCCGTCGTGGCACTCGACATGCCAAAAAACTTGCCAAAATCTTTTGTTTCTATGTCGCCTATGCCCAGTATGGAATAGGGCGAGGTAGTGGCCTGTCCCAGCGCAAACAATGGCAATAAGGTGATGAATAGCGATAATATTTTTTTAGGCATTTATTCTGTTTTATTAAAGACCAAGTACGTAAAGTTTCAGTTTGATGTCGCTTGGTTGCAATACCAACCTGTTTTCGCTGCTCGTGCCGCTCGGTATCAATACGAAGGATGTAGGTACGGCGGAATTAGTGGCCAAAACGGTATTTACATACGAGGTCAAATCGTAACTATATTTGGTATTTTCGTAGTCAAGGTAGTCTATGTTCAAGCTGCCGGTTTGCACCGTGGAGCCATCGGTTGAATAAAGTGCCGACCCAAGGGTGAGGTTGTCATCGCTGGTCATTAGATACATGGCCATGGCGGCGGGTAGGGTGTATATGCTTTGTGGCCCGTAGTTGTACAATCTCGGCGATACTTCCAAGGTAGCTTTCACCACTTTCACGTAAGGGTTCAACTCTTTCAGGAAATACAAATCGCGGAATTTTATGTGGGGGTACAAGCCGCTGTTGGCATGTAGGAAACCGTAACCGTTGGTGCTGTCCGATGAAACTATCTTGGGGGGGGTGGTCGAAATGTTTTGTGCCAACGACCCGGTACGATTATAGCTAAACGAATTGAACTGGTAAGTGGAAGGCGACAGGGGAAAATCGACGCTGTAATGCTCGGTATTTACACCCAACACCCTGTAATACAACCTGATAACGGTGGCATTTCCTGCATTTATGTTTTGGAAATAATAGATTGCGTTGTTGTTGCTCGATGTGCCGGTCAGGGCCAGTCCATTGAAATATCGGGTGAACTTGGTAATGTCGGTCATCGTGTCCGAACCGCGTTTCATTTTGTCCATCCACTCTTGCCCCAAAGCATCGCTCAGCCTTATGCTGAAACTGTCGGCCTTGGAAGGCTTTGGCTTTGAAAAGGTAATATCGCCCATGGTGGCGGCATCGTAACCAAATTTGCTCACGTTGTAGCCTATGGAGGTTTCGTCGGCTATCATCTGTTCATTCAGCTGGTGCAGGCTCAGGGTAAAGCTGCCGGTGGTGTCGCCGTAATAGCTGCCGCTGAATTTACCCACGAAGGCAATGCTGTCCAGATAACAATCGGTACAACTGCTCAATGGGTTGGTGGCGGGTACGCCCAACTGCATGAACGCGGTACTGGCATAAGTGCCCAGCACGCTGTCGGTCTGGCTGCCCACTATGAACAGCGTGTCGCCGGATGTGGTAAACGAGTCGGTTTGGTAGGTCGATAGATTTACCGTAATACTGTCGATATAGGCAACATTCGGATCCGGCTCCAAGGTAGAACCCCCAAAGTTTACCGTGGCCTTGGTACACGAAGCCAACAGCACCGCGATACCCAGCAAGGCATTTGCTATGCTTTTTTTATGGAAATAATTTGTCACTTTAGGCATGAGTATTTTCTGGCCGTTATTTGATTTAGTGGGTGCCGCTTTGGGTCAATTCCGATACTTCATCGGGGCTTAACGATGGGTTTTCGTGCTTCTTTAGTTTTTCCAAAACCCGGCGGCCTACCTGTTTGGCTTGTAGCTCGTTGGTAAAAGCAACATTGCCCTGCACGGCAGGCAATGTTGCTTGACGAATGTATTCTTTGTCGTTTACCAAAATGGAATACCCCCAGGTGGAATCGGTCAACGGATAGGTCTTTAAACTTACTACCACGCCGCTGTCGGCTTGCGCACCGGGTTGGTGTCCCTCATTGTGGTTGCTTTTCCGGCTATTGCAAGCAAAAAACAAAAGTGCCGTTAAGCCCCAACCTACACTTTTGCGCATGGGCATATTAGTCATTGTCAACTTGTTCGGCCGTGGGGTCAAATTCCCACATGTCGTCAAACACAACGGAACTGGAACTGGTGTGGCCTGTAGTTAGGTAAAGATGGTTGGCCAAATTGAAGCCTACAGCGGCTTGGCGGGCGGTACCTTCAAAATCTGTTTTTTGGTCCCAAAGGTCGGTACTTGCATCGTAGGCCCACACGGAACTCAGAACGCCGGAACTGTAACCGCAAGCTATGTAAGCTACGCTGCCCATTACGAATACGGTGCTGTTGCTTCTTACTATGCTGGTGTAGTCATCATCATAATCATCGTCGCTCACATTGGTCAAGCGGCGTTTTTGTGTCCAAGAATTGGCATCGGCATCGTACTGCCATATATCGTCCACGTAGGTGCCGTTGTTTACGCCGGTACATACATAACCCTTGTCGTCAATGGTAAAGGCTACGGCTTCTGTACGTTTGTAACCCGCCAGACTCGCTTTTTGTACCCAGGTATCGGTAGTGGGGTCGTATTGGTATATGTCCTTCAAATAATTTTCGTCATTGTGACCGGTACCCACATAAGCTTTGCCGTTAATCGTAAAAGCCACTGCACCGTCCCTTTTTGAACCTCCAAAATCTGCTTTTCTGGTCCATACGTTTGTTGCGGGGTCGTATTGCCAAGTGGCTTTCAGGTACTCGCCGATGTTATCTTTACCGGTGGTTACGTAGCCTTTGCCGTTCAGGGTAAACCCTGCTGCACCTTGAAAACCCGAAGTATCGATGCTGGCCCTTTGGTACCAAGTACCCGTGGCACGGTCAAACATCCAAGTGTCGGTCAAATAAGTGGTACTTTTTTGGTATCCACCCACTACGTAGGCGGTGTCGTTGATCACAAATGAGGACGCTTCGGTGCGCGCCACGCCTTCAAAGTCGTAACTGCGGAACCAGTTACCCAAATAATCATCGTCGTCATCGCCCGAAGTACAAGACGATAGTGAAAGAATACCCAAACCTGCTATTACTGCCGCAGGAGCCACAAAACGTTTAAAAGCGATAGCTTTTTTGCTCATCATGATTGTAAAGAAAATTTGTATTGTTTTAAATATGTACTTTTTTTCTGTTTGCACGAAAGGATTACCATTCTCTAAAGCGGATAGATGCTGTCGGCAGTTTGAACTGTATAAACGCAATAATCCGATATTTATTGAAACCGGGCGAAAAAATACTTCCAAGGCCGACATGCCCATTACCCATAAAGACGAATAAAGAGCCAATAAAAATTGTTATTGCCTTAAAAAATTTAGATTTTATATTCTTGGGCTTTGAATGTTTCCAGTTTTTCTGCCACTGCGGCATCGCTCAATGCAAAGATGCGCGCACAAAGCACGGCGGCGTTACGCGCACCCGCTTTGCCCACGGCCAAGGTGCCCACGGGCAATCCGGCGGGCATTTGCACAATGGAATACAAGGCATCTACGCCACCCGGCAGGCCACCGTCCAACGGCACACCCAATACCGGCAAAGAGGTGTAAGCGGCGCACACGCCCGGCAAGGCCGCCGCCATGCCTGCCGCCGCCACCACGGCACCAAAACCGTTTGCCTTGGCATTGACCATCAGGTCGCGCACTTTGTCGGGGTTGCGGTGTGCAGAGGCTACTACCATTTCGTTGTCGATGCCAAACCAGTTGAGCCAATTTTGCGTTTCCTGCATCACCCCCTCGTCCGACTTTGACCCCATGACAATCATTACTTTCATAAAGAGAAATTATTGTGTCGATAATTTATTGGCCTGCGCCACATCCCAAGAAATTGACGCAGTACCCGATTTTAAAAATTTTTGCAAAAATAGTGTGCATTTCCTGAAGCGCGAACAGTATTTTTGCCATTCTTATGCAAATCTTTGGTACAGATAAAGTTATTGTGGTAACGGGCGCATCTTCGGGTATAGGTTTGGCGCTGGCATTGCAGGCACTCGAAGGCGGCAGCAAGGTAGCGGTTTGCGGCAGGGACAATGCAAAACTGGAAGCTGCTTTTTCTTCCGTAAACAACAAAGAAAAATTGCTGTTGCACGTAGCCGATGTGGCTTCGGAAGCCGATTGCAGCCGTTTCGTGACTGCCGTGTTGGCCAAATGGGGCCGTATGGATACCTTGGTTTGCAATGCCGGGATGAGCATGCGCGCACTCTTTGAAACGGTGGATTTAAAGGTCTTGAAACAGTTGATGGACGTTAATTTTTGGGGCACGGTACACATGGCCAAACATGCGCTGCCTGCCCTGAAAAAAAATAAAGGAACCATAATCGGCATCAGTTCCATTGCCGGTTACAGGGGCTTGCCCGGGCGCACGGGATATTCTTCGTCCAAATTTGCCATGCAAGGTTTTTTGGAATCGCTGCGCACCGAGTTGCTGCACGCCGGCGTACACGTAATGTGGGCTGCACCGGGTTTCACGGCCAGCAACATACGCAACACAGCCTTGAATGCCGGCGGCCAGGCGCAAAAAGAAACACCCCTTGCCGAAGACAAACTGATGAGTGCCGAAACTTGTGCCGCCCTCATTTGGCGGGCCGCCGAAAAGCGCAAACGCACCGTAGTGATGACCTTGCAGGGCAAGGCAACCGTATGGCTCAACAAGCTGCTGCCGGGCTTTATGGACGGCATGGTGTTTGGCCATTTTGCCAAAGAACCCGGCAGCCCGCTGAAAAAGTAGCCTATGGATTTGGAACGCTTCAAACAGGTAGCCGGTGGCGACAGGGAAGATTTAGTCGTTTTTTTACGGTCGTTGGACAAAATGTTGCCACGGGGCTTGCCGCGCATAGTGGCCGAGGAAGATGCAAAGGTGTGGCGGCAGGTTGATTGCACTTCTTGTGCCAATTGTTGTAAAACCATGACCCCGGTATTCACCAAGGCCGATGTGAAGCGGGCGGCCACCTTTCTGCGCATGAGCCCGAAAGATTTCTTTGGAAAATGGCTGGAAGCAGAAGAGGGTACAGGTAAGATAATCAACAAGCAAACACCCTGCCAGTTTTTGCAAGACGATAAATGTACCATTTACGAAGTGCGGCCACGCGATTGTGCCGGTTTCCCGCACCACAACAAGCGCCCCTTTGATTTGTACAACGAAACTTTTATCCAAAATGTTTTAGTACACGACAAAAAATACAATTAATTGGATTGCCAATAAATTAT
>JASGFI010000151.1:0-6483 GCA_047605615.1 Edaphocola sp.
CAGGATGTAATTACTGCAATATTAATTGTTTGAAATTTTTGTCGTGTACTTAGACAAGCAGTAAAAAATTTTTCTATTTTGCTACCCGAAAAATATATGTCCATGAAAAGACTTTCTTTTACCCTAATGGCAGCGGCGGTACTTGCGTTTGCCGGATGCAGCAAACAATACGATACCGTGGTGTCGAACGGGCAAACCGGCGGAAACAACGGTTTCAATTGGACCGGTACGGCACCATTGTCGGCAGTTGTAAATGGTGCTGATTTTTACAGCAGTAATGCTGTTTATACCTGAACGGGGTAGCGAAAGCTCCACCACTGAGTTGTAAATGGTGCTGATTTTTACAGCAGTAATGCTGTTTATACCGGAATTGGCCGGCAACATTCTCATTGGCGGCGACAATGGCAATAATCAAAACATCACTGTTGCCTTTCCCGTTGGTACTCCCGAAGGCACAGTACTTTCGATGCCTACGTCGGCAAGCGTCTCGTTCAACCAATACACCGATAGTACCAATGTTGCGTATGTTGGGTACGGCAAAATGAAAGTAATTGCCAATAATAGCACCACTTTCGAGGGCTATTTTTATTGCGATTTGCATATAGTGCCCTCTATGGTCAAGTCTGGTACCATCAAAAATGGTTATTTCAAAATAACGAAGTAGGGTAGCCTAAACGAATAAACACCAAGCAAAACAACAGAACTTAAATTTATGCGCAATATCCTTACAAAAATTTTACCCATTTCCCTTCTTGCCGCGGCATCTTTTTTTGGTGAAAGTTCAAAAGCCCAGGTAAGCCCGGCCGACGTGGCCCGCTACCTGAAACGCAGGAACGACGGCAAAAAAGTATCGCTCTTTCATCGCTATGAAGTGGGCTATGGCCAATCTTTTGGCGGGGGCAACGTAAGCATCACCAACCGCTATTACGACCAGTCGAACTATAACCAAATAGGCGGCAAATCGAGAACCACCACCTTTCGCTATATGTCGCCCAGCGGCTATGCCAACATTCATATACCCATGTCGTACCTAAGCCGCAAAACCATATTGAGCGCGAGCGTGGGCGTGTTTACGCAGGTAAACATCTTTGAACTGGGCAATACCTCCCTGGACGAAAACACCACCACCTCTTACGACATGGGCGACGCCATGGTGGGCCTGCCTTTGGGCATAGACGTGATATGGGGCGGCGAGGCCACTACCGACAAGGCCGACAGGGTTACGCTGCGTGCAGGGGCCGGCGTGATGCCCTTTTTGGCTTTCGGCTCTTTGGCCAGCGGCGAACAACAGTACGTCAAGCTGAACGCCCGCCCTTACCTGAAAGCGGAAATAGGTTTCTTTGCCGGCGTGGAGTGGAAACTGAGGGGCTCGTTGATAGCAGGCTCCCGTACCATTTACGACGAAAAATATGGCGATTACAACCTGCAAACCGAAAGCTACTATTCAACCTTCCAAATGAAGATAACGCCTATCTATAACATAGGCTTTACGGTGTTTCCGTTCTCTTTTGGCTGGGAAAACAGCAGGTGGTAAGGGTTTGGGCGGCCTAATGCCCCAAAATCCGCTACTGTAAGGCGTTTTGGCCAATATATTTTTCCACATTTGTAAAAAATGTACTTGCGGTGTCAACTAAACTTTGTAACATCGCAGCTCAATAATTATAAACTTAATTAGATTATGAACAAAGCAGAATTAATCGAACAAATCGCCAAGGACGCTGGCCTTACCAAAGTACAAGCCAACGATGCCTTGAACTCGTTTACCAACACCGTAGTGGCTACCCTGAAAAAAGGCGACAGCCTTACCTTGGTAGGTTTCGGTACTTTTTCGGTAACGCAACGCTCTGCCCGCAACGGCCGCAACCCGCAAACGGGCGAAGTAATCAAAATCAAAGCGCGCAAGCTGCCCAAGTTTAAGGCGGGTAAAGATTTCTCTACCAAGATAGCCGCCGCCAAAACGCCCAAGAAATAGTTCTTATCGTTTTAATGCGAAAATAAAAGCGGTCGTACCCATAACGAGTACGACCGTTTTCTGTTGTCACCAATGTTAGAGCCTTTTTAGGCTTTCCACATAGGGGCATTATACTGCGCACCGGGTAAAAACGTACAATAATGGGCATCTTCCAAATTCAAACCCATCACCACCATTTCCCGCCAGCACTCCTGTCTCCCGCCCCGGCTTGCCCCCCAATTTTTATCCCCAACGAAGTTGGGGGGCGGGCCGGGGGCATCAAAATACACAAAACTATCCGGCATGCAGTATAATTACCTAAGTATTAAAGTTGGTTGACTATGGACAACAGTTGGTAGCCCAATTCGGTAGGGAATAGTCGGTTGTTTACTTTGGCTACGGGCCGTATGCCCCGCACGGCATTGGTCAGGAAAACTTCTGTCGCGTTGTTCAAATCGTCAAACGATATGGAAGCCTCCTCTACGGCCATGCCCAATATTTCGCCGCTATTGATTAAGTGCCTCCGCATAACACCGGCAATGCAGCCGTCGCTTTGGGGCGGGGTGATTATTTTTTGGTCTTTTATGAGGAACAAATTGCTGATGGTGCTTTCCACAAAACAGTTTTCGTTGTTGAGCAGGAGCAGGTCGTCCCACCCCTTTTTTTTACGCACGGTATCGGCATAGTGGTATATTAGCCTTGAAGCGGTTTTGAGGTGCGAGGTACTTTGTCTGTCCGTAACCACAAAAGGCACCCAACCAATGCTCAGGGGCGGCCCCGGCTCCGGTGGCGGCTGGGTATTGATGACGAAACTCGTTGTCTGTTCGCCCTCCGGAAACAACTGCAAACGCACCACCGCCCTTTCCGGCAGGTGGTTGGCTTTTACCACGTCTATAATGGCATCCGACAATTTATCCGTATCAACGCAAGGCCACTCGAGTAGTTGGGTGCTGCTGTTTATCCGGTTAAGGTGTTCTTCGCCCAGCCGGATACCGCCGTTGCGCCAAAGCATGGTTTCTACAAGGGCCGCGCCGCTACGCCACACAAGGTTTAACCCGGTAAAGACCGCTGCTTGTTCTTCCACCAAATAACCGTTGATACTCATTTGTGCCATGGCTTCAAATTTATACAAATGTAAGGATATGTACCACCCGGTTGGCAGGCTTTAGCGGTCGATCGGCCTGTTGTCCAGCCATACGTTTTGCGCATCGGGCTTATAGAAATAAGTGGTGCCTGCCGGCCATATTACCAGTTCGTCAAGGGCATAGTGGTTATGCTTGTCGCTGTAGCCGCTGCTTATGAAGGTTATTTTGGCGGTATGCGGCTGCACCTCCACTATCCTTTGCGTAAGGAACCAAAAGTTGGTTACGAACGTGCTGAATTTGGTAGGCATATCCGATTCGAAAATTTGTTTTCCCGTGCTGTCATATTGCTTCAGGATAAAGACGGTAAGGTGGTCGGTTACGCTGTCCACCAAGCTCCATATAGCGCAGTTGAAATGGCGCAAGGTATCGGCTGGCGGCATCTTTATTTCGGCAATAACGGTGTAGTTGGGCAGGTCGCCCAAGGCGCCCTTGCCCGCCATGGGCTTACCGGCTTTTTCTTGGTCGAAATGATTGGTATATAAAAATCCGGCACCGTTCAGCAAGCCCTCTTTTTCGGTACGCTTCATGGCTTCGGCTTTTGCTGCCGCTGTTTGCGTGCTGTCCGATTTTGCCAGCGCCCGCAGGTTCAGGCTATATACTTCCACCTTGTCAAAAGTGCCCAACGGCTTTGCCAGGGACAGCAGCCTTTCTTGTTCGGGCAATAACGGAGGCGCATCATTGCGCTGAGCCATTACCAGTATGGGCCTGTTGTCAAATTTGTTTATCACTTCTTTCTTGGCCCATGCCCCGTCCACCAAGCGGGCTATCTCAAATGTTTGGCTCCACGACGTGCGCGACATTAGGACATCCACAATGGGCAGGCCCGTACTTAGCGCTACTTGGGTAAGCGGCGTAAACAACGAGTAAGGCACATCGGGCACCAACGATAGCTTGTCGGAACCCACATGAAAGAAAGGCAGCATCATTACCGCTTGGTATTGCCGAGGTTGCACGCCCTGCTCTTTCAGCCACGCTTCCCAACCCGCCGATTCGCGGTAGTATTGTTGGTAATTATAGTTGGCGGCTTTTATGTAATCGCCTATTCCCTTATCGAGCCAAACGGCCTGCCAGCCCCACAACCCGGCAGATGAAGCCAATAGTGCATACCCAATTTTTCGCTTTCCCTTGTGCGACAACCATGTGTAGCCACGATAAAGCGCGATGACGACAAACACACTGTACAAGTAATAGAATATCCACGAAAAACGCCCCAGGCTGCGCAATTGCCGAAACCAGGACAGATGTTCGGCCAGCGACTCCAAACCCCAAACAAACGGTACGCCCATGCCCAACAACAGGCTGAAAGCCGCCGTGAGCAACCACACTTTATAATCGGCAAAAGGAAGCTCGTACATGGGTTGCTTGCGCTTCTTCTTTGTCAAATCAACTATCACCAACGATAGCAACAGCAAGGTAACGGTAATGCTCACGAAGCCTACATACACATAGCCCTCGCCGCCGCCGGAAGCCTGGTTGCCCAATAGGAATTGGTACGCTACGCCAAGCGGCACCAAGTCGCTGGTCAATATTTGTTCGCCGGTAGTACATGCGCCCAAAAAACCACCCGGAAACCGGGGCCGGTCTTTTATGGTATCGGTAAGGTTGAGCGTCAACTTGAAACATACCACGGCCATTGCCGCCGCCATTGCCATGGGCAATACCCTCTTTAATTTTTCCTTTAAGCCGTCTTTTGCCAACAATACATAAGAAACTGATGCAAATACGGTAGCTATCAGCGCAAAGCCGATGTTGTACACATGGATGAAGGAAAAAATGTAGGCTATGACAAAAACGTAAGCCGCATATTTCCACTTGCCTGTTCGCTGCGACTGCATCAACCAATACAGCACCATAGGTATGTAGCAGGCAAAAGAAAGCCCGAAGTGGGCAGGAATACGGAATACTTGTGGGGAAAAAAAAGCAATCAAAACCGCTCCCATGGCCGCCCACAGGCTATTGATGCGGTACAGTTTCAATATCATGAAAAGATACCAAGCCGCCAAAGGATAAGATACCACCATGGCTGTGTGCATAATGCCCAAGGCATAGTTGGCGATGCCCGGAAAAATTACTTTCAGTTTGGCAATAGTCCAGGCAAAAAAGGGCATGTTGTCGGTAAAAACTATATGCTCGCCAAAGGGATAGGCCATGCCCGTGAAATGATGACCGCTATCGTACTTTAAAAAATACAGGTAATTGAAATAGTTCTTGAAGCCGTCGCCGCCCAAAGTAAGAAACGATTGGTTGAGGTGTGGCAGCACGGGGCCGAACAACAAAAAGGTGCCCGTCAAGCCCAGCACCCAAACAAAAATTGATCCGATATATTTTGACTGAAACACCCTAATGCTTTTTTCTTATTATCTTCAAAAAACTCTTCAGTTCTTGCCACAATATGCGCCTGTCCATCTTCCTGAAAACCACATCGCCCCTCAGGCTCACGGGCCGGGCGTATACGTCTAATTTGGGTTTATGGCGGAAAGCTTTGTACAAAAATTCCAAATCGCAAAGATAGCGGTCGGTAACAGTACTTAAAAATACAGCCTTGCCCTTGGCGTTGAAACCCTTCAGGCCGCATTGGGTATCGGTAATGGGCATACGCAGCAAAAGACCGATAAAAAACCTCAATATCTTGGAAATGAAAACCCTGAATGTGGGCACATGGGTATAATACGCTTCGTCCTTCACGCCGGCCACAATGTCTGCACCGCCGTTGTCCAACGTTTCCCACACTTGCCCCAGGCTTTGCAGGGTGTACGGAAAATCTATGTCGGTGTACAGCACGATGGGCGCTGCCGCCTGCCGCACTCCTTGCCTCAAAGCATGGCCCTTGCCTTTGTTGTGGGGGTAACTAAGGTATTGCAATTTCTTTATGTGGGTTCGGAGGAAGTCCAAAGCCGCCGTGCTGATTGCAGCGGTGCTGCCGTCGTTCACTATTATTATTTCTACATCCAAACCCAAGTCCCTTTCCAGGAAATCGAAACCCTGGCGTACATACTGGTCCCAACCGGGTGGCGGGTTGTAACATGGCAATATTATGGATACGCTATTCAAACCGGAGCAATGTTGGCTATAAAAAGCCCTTTTAAACGGGCAAACATAGTCTATTTTGGCCACAGAATTATTATGGACATTCATAAGGGTGCATTTAAAATTGTCGTAGCATAGTATGTCCCGATCGCGCTGTCATCCCGAACGCAGTGAGGGAACCAATAGAGATGCTTCTTTCGTCAGCATGACAATAGGGAGTATAGGCATGACAAGCGGCGGGTGTCATCCCGAACGCAACGAGGAACTCGTGTCATTCCCTTTAAGGCGACAATTTTAAATGCACCCTGGCCCCAGGGCAAACGCATCTAAAATAGTTTAAGCTATTCACAAATGTGGATA
>JASGFI010000152.1:0-6400 GCA_047605615.1 Edaphocola sp.
TTTGTGTGCACCTTGACATCTTGGGCAATCCATATTTTTTGTTTTTAGGCGCAAAGATACAAAACTATCTTTAGTTACCAATGCCGAAAAATTTTACAAGTATTTAAAGGATAAGGGGGAAGATGAGGTGGAGAACGTGATAATAGATACCCACGGAGGAGGGGCAGGATGGATTTACCTTGACAATGTAGATGGCACTGCTGAAGCTGGAAAAAACTATTATGGAATTGATAATTTGAAAAATTTAAAAGACCAGGACTATCGTACAAAAAGAAACCTATTAAGCCTAAAAATGATTATAGAAAAAGCAAAAGATGAGGGTAATGTAATTTTTCTTGGTTGTGCAATGGCTAAGGGGCAAAAAGGAGTTGAGTTTATGGTAGAAGTACACAAGTTCAACTATAGGACAAACACCTTTGCCAGCGAAGCATATAACTATGGGACAATAGTTAAAGAATTAAATAACGATTCTTACTATACCTATTATGATACCTACAGAGAATGTATAAATTGGGATGAAAGTGTTCAATTGTCAACGGGAGAAACACTTCATAATCAAAAAGGAAAAGGATTTAAATTAATGACTGCATTTAAAGGAATTTACCAAGACTTAGCGGTAATAGGCAGTTACGAAGGCAATCTTTTAATTAATGGAGACATCGGCGCTATAAAATACTAATAAGCAATGAATATATATATGCTTTTACTTATAACTTTACTCTCTATAATAATAGGATGTAAGGACAAAGGAAAATTTATAAGCAACTTCGATAATGACGTTTTTTTAAATACCAAAGCATTTTTAGATTCAAATAGCCAAAGAAGAGATAGTAATAATATCCAAATTATAGGAAGATTGTATGACAAAAAACAAAAATCCTATGTTAATGATACTATATTGTTTCAAACATACTGGGAGTATCGTGATGGAAATACAGATGCATTTTGCGGTGCAAGCAACTATCACATGAAAAGGCGCATTAGGTGGTTTGTTCATGAAGATGGAAAAGTCGATACCCTCCCAATAGGAATATTATCTGCCAATGTCGAAAAAAGTATTCCCGCATTTATTCATCATATTGACAGCTCTCTAAAAGCGACTTATTTTAAAACCGTAAAATCCTCAGAGCAAATTCCGATTAGTTTAGATATACAATTAGACTATTGCAGAATCAGTCAGGTAGTTATTAATGCGGATAAACAACTTGATAAAAATCTAATCCATGAGCTTTATAGAATTGTTTATATCTCTCCCAAATGGCAATTAGATGAAGTGGAAGCTACACAAGAAGAGCATGAAAAGGCTTCGTATGTAAGAGATAAACAGTTAAGCATCGATTTAGAAATTTACAATAATGAAATTCGGATGGTTAATTATACTGTTGATAGTGTTAAGTAGAACAGCATAGAAAATAGCCCCCGCTGGCACATTCTATGTTAAAAACCCGCTATCGCAAGTTTAGCGAAGCGTAACTTGTGATAGCTATATTTCAAGTCTCCGACTTGATTTTATTCCATGAAATTATACCTTTGGAGAAACAAAAATGTAAGCAAGCGATGCAGTCGGAGACTTCAAGAATTATACCCACAAGCCTGCTGCGCAAGACTTGCGAGAGCGGATTTATTGTTTGATGTTAAGCAACCTGCAATTGTAAAGCATAATCTGCCCGAAACCGGCAATACAGCAGTTGTTAGATGCGCAAGCAAACCAAATAAAAAGAAAATTGGGGCGGGTAGCGGTGTATATTCCGACAAGTAACCCTATATTTGTCCTCTCTAAAATATTAATAAAAATCAACAACATGCCTTTATGAAAGCACAATCTCTATCTACGGCCGATATACTCGTTTTTATTCTTTACTTCGTCATCGTATTTTCTTACGGTTTTTGGATATACAGGAGGAAAAAAACGGTAAACGCCAGCACCAAAGACTATTTCCTGGCCGAAGGTTCGCTTACATGGTGGGCCATCGGGGCATCTTTGATAGCCTCCAACATTTCTGCCGAGCAGTTTATCGGCATGAGCGGTTCGGGCTTCCTGATGGGGCTGGCCATATCTTCCTACGAATGGATGGCGGCATTGACCCTTATCGTGGTTGGCGTGTTTTTCATGCCCGTGTATCTTAAAAACAAGATTTACACCATGCCCCAATTTTTACAGGTAAGGTATAATGGCACGGTGGCCATGATTATGGCGGTGTTTTGGTTGTTGTTGTACGTAGTGGTCAACCTTACCTCCATCTTGTTCCTGGGAGCCTTGGCCATCTCCACCATATCTGGCCTCAATTTCTGGTTGTGCATGATTGTGCTGGCTTTCCTGGCCGTAATCATTGCGTTGGGCGGCATGAAGGTAATTGGGTTTACCGATGTGATACAAGTGTTCTTCTTGATATTGGGCGGCTTGGTCACTACTTATTTGGCATTGTCGTTGGTGGCCGACCATTTTCACCTCGACGGCATCGGTGCCGCTTTCTTCAAGTTGCGCGACGAAGCCAATGACCATTTCCACATGGTGTTCAAGGCCGACAACCCCAATTATCTGGAACTGCCCGGCCTGTCGGTACTGATAGGTGGTTTGTGGATTGCAAACCTCAACTACTGGGGCTGCAACCAGTACATCACGCAGCGTGCGTTGGGCGCCGATCTGAATACCGCCCGCAGCGGATTGCTGTTTGCCGGTTTCTTGAAAATGTTGATGCCCTTGATTGTGGTATTGCCCGGCATAGCCGCATACGTATTGCATAAAGAAGGATTGGTAGGCGGCATAGATTTCAAGACGGCTATGTTGCAAAATGGCGAAACGAACCCCGACCGCGCCTACCCGGTATTGTTGGGACTGTTGCCATCGGGCATGAAGGGCATAGCGGTAGCGGCATTGACGGCTGCCATCGTAGCATCCCTGGCCGGAAAGGTAAACAGCATATCTACCATTTTCACGCTCGACATTTACCACAAACGCATAAAGCCCGAAGCCAGCGAAAAACAATTGGTAGGCATTGGCCGCATGGCCATTATGGTAGCCATGGTACTGGCCATCATCATTGCACCCAATTTGGGCATCGATAAAAAAGGCGGCTTCCAATACATACAGGAATATACCGGCTTTGTGTCGCCGGGTATATTGGCCATGTTCTTGCTGGGTTTCTTTTGGAAAAAGACCACTTCCAATGCCGCGCTTTTTGCCACCATCGGCGGCTTCGTATTCTCGGTTATCTTGAAAATATTGCCCGGAATGATAGACCTAAGTTTCCTGGCACCCATACATTGGGCCGCACCCAATAAAATGGGCGTTTACGAAATAGCCTTCTTCGACCGTATGGCCATAGTGTTCGTAGTTTGCGTTATCGGCATGGCCGTCATCTCGTTGGCAGAAAATGCCCGCGGCGTAAAACCCAACGCATTGGAAGTAGATACCAAAATGTTCAGGGTTACGCCCGCGTTCGCTGTTGGTGCGCTGATTACCATGGGGCTTCTTGCTGCGCTATATACTCTTTTTTGGTAGCCGCAACACGCACAAGGTTAAGGGGCACGGCAGGGTGCCAAGAACACAATAGCGGCACACCTGCTTGTCATGCTGGAAGTATATCTAACAAAGCATCGGTTATATAGATTCCTTCGGAATGGCAAAGCCTTTATAGCTATGGAACAACAGTATGTTTTAAGTATCGACACAGAGCTGTCCGACAAAATAATGCGTTTCGACCTGCCGCATACCCGGCTGGACAAATGGCCGTTTTTGGTACAAGTAGCTTGGTGTATTTACGATAGCCGACAACAGTTGGTGAAAACTGCCAACTATTTCATAGGCGACCACGATTTTAGAATATCCAGAACCGCCGGGCGCATTCATGGCATAGACGGCAGCTTTTTGCGCATGAACGGCAGCGATAGGGTAGTGGCCATGGAAAATTTGCTGGCAGATGTATTGGCGTATGAACCGCTGATAGTAGGCCATTTCGTGGAATTGGATTACCATATCCTGACGGTGGAATGTTTGCGGGCCGGCCTGCAACCGCCGTTTCAAAGCAGTTCGTTGCTCTGTACCATGACGGCTTCCAAACCTTTGAATAAAAATCCGAACCGAACTTACCTCAGTTTGCCCGATTTATATCTTGCTTTGTTCAACAAACAATTGGCCGCCAACCACGAAGCCCAAGCCGATGCCTTGGCTACCGCCGCTTGTTATTTTGAAATGGGAAAAACAGGTTTGCTGGACAGTAAAGCCGATGCCAAAAACGGTACGCATTTTGATTTGGTTGCACAAAAACGATAGCCTTTATGGATAACCGCATCAATATCTTGCAGCAAATCCCCCCATTCTCGTTGTTGCCTTACGATGTGTTGGGGCGCACGGCCCATCGTTTGGAAGAAAAAGCATTGCGGCAGCAAGATTATTTGTACGAAGCGGGCAACAGCAGTTTGAAAGGCATGGAAATAGTGGTGCAAGGCTCGCTCGGCTCTTGGCTGGAAGATGAAAACGGCACGCGGCATTATGAAGAATTGCACAAGGCAAATACCTGTTTGGCAGACGAATCGCTGTTAATGGGCAGAAGCAACGCCACCCGCACCGTGCTGGCCGAGCAAGATACGCTTGTATGGTCGTTGGGCAGGGCGGAGTTCAAGGAAATAGCCATGGCCCACCCGGATTTTTTACAGTATTTCACGGCACCGTTCAGCCTTAAAATGCTCGATACCGATTATGCGGCCTTGATAAATGGGGCCGCCATACACGTGGGGCCGTCGTTGGCGGGCGATTATCTTTTCTCCAGAACTATAGATACCGTTAAGTACAAGGAAATAGTGAGCCTGCCGCCGCATACCCCGGCTTTCGAGGCTGCGCAATATATGCGGTTGAAGAAAGTGTCCTGCTTGTTTGTGCAAGATGCCTCTGGCGCGGTATTGGGGTATGTTACCGATATTACCTTCCGCGACAATGTGGTGGCGTTGCGCAAATCGTCCGAGTTGACCATAGCCGAAATAATGGATGGCCCGGTGCAGACTATCGGCAACAACGACTATGTGTTTGAAGCCATTTTTAAAATGTTCAACACCCATAGCCGATACTTGCTGGTAGCCGATCAGGGAGTGCCCAATGGCTTCGTGAGCCGTAACAGGCTGCTGAGCGAACAGGCCGAATCGCCACTGCTGTTCATGCAGTCGGTAAGGCAAGTGAAAGATATTGCCAGGCTTAAAGACAAATGGTTGCAAGTGCCCCAATTGGTCAATAAATTATTGCAGCAAGGCGTAAAGGCAAGCGTGGTGAACCAAATGGTATCCTCGGTGTCGGACACTATAGGCGAAAAAATCATTTCCGATATTTTGCAGAAAATAGGTCCCGCGCCTGCTCGTTTCGCCATAATGGTATTGGGCAGCGAAGGCCGCATGGAGCAAACCCTAAGTACCGACCAGGACAATGCCTTGATATACGAAGACGTAAGCGACGCACAACGCCCGGCAGCAAGGGCGTGGTTCTTGAATTTTGGCAAAATGGTGGCCGATCAATTGAACGAAGCCGGTTTCAAATACTGTTCGGGAGATTATATGGCGAGCAACCACAAATGGAACCACTCCCTGTCGCATTGGAAGCAAAACTATGAACGCTGGATAGGAGAATCGGTACCGGAAACAGCCATGAGCGTAGTTGCGTTTTTCGATTGTAGGCTCCTATATGGCGATGCAAATATCATGAACGAACTTACCGATTTCATAAGGCAAAAATTAACCGGCCACCAGGAACGGCTGTATTTTTTCATTGCCAAAAACGCATTGCGATACGAAGCACCGCTCACGTTCTTCAAAAATCTCAGGACCTTCACGGTAGGCAACGAAGAAGTGATAGACGTGAAGCGCGCCATGACCCCCATTGTGGACATAGCCCGTATGTACGCGCTCAAGCACAGTGTAATGGACACCAACACCGGCCTGCGCTTGAAACGCCTACGCAACGAAGGTGTATTTACCCATGAGGAATATCAGGTGATAGCGCAGAGTTATTATTTCTTGATGGGCTTGCGGCTACGGCACCAAACCCGCCAGATATTGGAACAAGGCACCCGGCCCGATAATTTTTTTCCGGTAAAATATCTTTCCAAAATAGAGCAAGCTACTTTGTTGGCAGTGTTCAAAACCCTCGAAAAATTGCAGGGAAAGGTGCGTATTCAGTTCAATGGTTCGTTGTAGTTGACGGTTCTATGCTTGGTGAAGTGGCGGGTTGCCTGCGGCGGCACTACTTCGTGGTTTTATACTTCACTCCGGGCAAAAATGTGCAGCCGGATTTCGTTGGTCGCAACCGTTAGTTGAAACTATGCCCTTTCAGTGCAAGACTTTTAGTTTCTATAAACTTTTGGAGTAATGGACAAAAAAGTTGATAATTTTTAGACGATAGCTCCAAGTGGACAAA
>JASGFI010000153.1:0-6287 GCA_047605615.1 Edaphocola sp.
TTGCCGATGGCATAGCCGCCGCTTTGTTTCAATAGCTGCCGAAGCAGCGGTTGTTGATTCTCTTTGGGGTTAAGCTATACTTCTCGCCGGGTAAAATGGGCAATCGGCTTTTTATGCGACATGCGATAAAAATCTATTTATATATAATAAATACTTAAGTTATTTGTCATTTTGTGTGGAGGTTGAAAACAGCCCAAACCATTTCCGAGGAAATATATTATGTATTTAAAATTGTCTAAATTCTTTAAAACCATTTCCATTGATTTATCCATTTTGACAATGCCGTTAAGTATTTATCCAGGCTTTCGGAATGTAAAATGTAACAAATAGCCATAAAATAAAAAATCCCCAACACAAATGTCGGGGATTTTGGGAGTGGAGGCACACGGGTTCGAACCGCGGACCCTCTGCTTGTAAGGCAGATGCTCTGAACCAGCTGAGCTATGCCTCCGTTCTTGGAAAATGCCAATAAAAATTGACGGTGGAAGCACACGGGTTCGAACCGCGGACCCTCTGCTTGTAAGGCAGATGCTCTGAACCAGCTGAGCTATGCTTCCATTTTATGGAAAAAGAACTTTTTCGGCACTTGCCAAAGGGAGTGCAAAGGTAATGGTGTCATTTTTATTTTCCAAGTTTTTTAAAAGGTATTTTTGAAAAACTTGGACTTTTTAGCGGAAAAGATTCCGTCATGCCTGTTTCAATATCACGAATGAATTGCCGTATGGCAGGGTATGTTTGAACAACTCTTCGAAAAATGCGTCGCCCATTTCCAAGTAATAAGGCATAAAGGTATCGTAGCGTTCCTGCAGCGATTCGTTGGGGAAAAGCCGGTTGCGCAATTTGTATATATGCGCCAGTTGCGTAGCCATGTTGCGCTTTTCTGCTTTGACCATTTTTTTCTCGACCGTGTTCAATTGGTGGCGCATTTTGGTTATTGCCGCATCGGCACTCGAACGCAATGTGATGTCTATGTTTACCGCCTTCAATTTTACCTGTTCAAATATTACCGACAGCTGGTGTTTTATGTCTTCCAGTTGCAGGTCTTTTTGCGAATGTTTGAATACGAAGGAACGAACCAGTTTTTCGGTTGGTTGAAACATTTCCTCGTCGCCCAAGCCGGTTTTTTTCTGTAACAGGCTTGCGTTTTTATCTTCCAACAAAAATGATTGGCGCAATATCAATGCAGGGAAAAATACCCGATAATGGTCATATACATCCTTCAATTGCATCCAGTAGGCTACTTCGCTGCCGCCGCCTACAAAGGCTATGTTGGGCAATATGGTTTCCTGGTATAGGCCGCGCAATATCACGTTGGGACTAAAATGTTCGGGGTGGTTTTCTATCTCCTCTTTTAACGAGGCTTCGCTCCATTTGATGTTGCTGCGCACCACCCGCCAGCCGTCATTCGTTTTTTCAATCCGTTCGCGCAAATCGTCTTTTAGGTAAAATAAATTAATGGGGCGCGAGTATGCTTGGGCTATGTATTGCTTGTTTAGCCGGCCGGAGGTTTGCGTTACAAATGCGTTGGCCACCGGGCGCAGTATTTCGTCTTTGATGATTGGGGCAAATGCGCGCTTCAGTTCGGCATCGTCGGCATCTATTGCCACCACGCCGTAGGTACCCAGCAATTCGTTGACTATGTAGCGTGTGGCGGCGGCTATGGTACTTTGTTTGCGGTAGGCACTAATCAACAAATCTTTCAGCTGTTCTGCATTGGTACCCGGCGGGCCTATAAGTGCCAAGAGCTGTTGCAGCAAGGGTTGCAGGTCGGTGGTAGCCATGCGGCCCACGGCGCCGGTTTGTTCGGTTTCCCATTTGAATTTTATGCCGTTGTACCTAAATACCCCCAGTTCTTCGAGGTCATTGTCTTCCGATCCAATGTAAAAAACAGGCACAAAATTGTAGGTAGCGTGTTGCGCCTTTAAGTGTTGGGCCAGCTTTGCGGCATGTATTATCTTATAAATAAAATAAAGGAAACCCGTCATGATGTTGGGCTGGTGGGCGGTGCAAATGGTAAAAGTATGCGCCTCGTTCAGCAAGTCTATGTTGTGGCTTACCGCTTCGTTTAGTATCAGGTTTTTGTATTGCTTTCTCAATACGGATACCAGCAATGCCCTGTCCACCGGATGTTTTTTCCTGCCTTCTATGGCCTCCAACAGCCCCGCATCATCGGGCGAATACCGATAAAAAGGTTTCAGCGATTCCTTCTCTGCCAAATAATCCACGTTCAAGGCAGAAAAAAAACCTGTCTTGTCATGTGGTATATAGATTGCTTCCAAAATTCCAAGATTAATGCTCGGCGAAAGTACGCAATACTTGGTGTCTTCTAATTATGTCGAAATTACAATTATTTATGGCTTGCGGCATCGGTGGTTTTTATTTCCAGCCCACGTATGTCGGTAAGGGTCTTCATGCAGCTTGCTTGTTGTGCCAAAGGTATGCCTATGCTTACCCTGCAAAACAATGACATTTCTTGATGATGTATGGTGGCCTCAAATTTTTTCAAGGCCTGCATTACTTCATTCATCAAGGAATAGTCGTACGATAGCGTTGCCAATATTTCTATGTTTTTTTCGACAATCTTGGCCTGCCGCAATGCCTCGTTGGTGGCGGTTTTGTAGGCGTTTATCAAGCCCGGTATGCCCAGCAATGTTCCCCCAAAATATCGGGCTACCACCACTAATATATTGGTCAACCCGGCACTGTCTATTTGCCCTAAAATAGGCTTGCCTGCACTGCCTGCGGGTTCGCCATCGTCATTTGCCCTGAATTGAAGTTTGTCCGTACCCAAGCGATACGCATAACAATGATGCACGGCTTTGTTGTGCTCTTTCTTTAACAGTTGCAGCAAGGGCTTCACATCGTCTGCATGACGAATGGGGTAGGCGTAAGCAATAAACTTGCTGCCTCTATCCTTAAACTCTGCACTGGGTTGGTTCCCTACCGTTCTATAGGTGTACATGCCGGTTTATGCCTAAGTAAATTATGTTTTACATTTAGTGAAATGCCTTACCGTATCGATTCCTATCGGCCAACTGCTGACCCTATGGGCATTCGTCAATATTGGTTTGGCTACGCCATTTCCCAATAAAACGGGGGTGGAAATTACAAAAGCTTCGTCCCACAAATCGGCTGCTATAAAACTTTGGAGCGTTTGGCTGCCGCCTTCCACTATTATGGAGTTGATATTGGTTATGTGCCTGCAAATAGCGTTGGGCATATTTTCCGTGTCGTTAAGTTTCAACCAAGTAATGTTGCCCTCCGTGCCTTCCCTCATGTTGTTGACTACTATGGTTTTGTTTGTCTGGTCAAATATCCGAAGGTTTGCGGGCAGGTTCAGCAATGGGTCTATGACTATTCTGGCAGGCTGCGGGCCGCTGCCATAGCGGTTGGTAAGCGATGGATTGTCGAGCAAAGCTGTACGGTAGCCCACCAATATGGCACCTTCCTCACTGCGCATTTTTTGTACCCATAGTTGCGAAAAATCATTGGACAGCATTACCCGCTTACCTTGGGGCGGCGCTATAAAGCCATCTGCACTTTCTGCCCATTTTAGGATGATGTACGGGCGTTGTTTTTCTTGCCGGGCAAAAAATCTTTTGTTCAACTCCCTGCATTCATGTTCCAATATACCTACTGTTACTTCCATGCCGGCGGCTTGCATACGCTCTATGCCCTTGCCCGCTACTTCTGAAAAAGTATCTACGCAGCCCACCACCACTTTGGGTATTTTATGCTTGACGATTAAATCTGCACAAGGAGGCGTTTTGCCGTAATGTGTGCAGGGTTCCAGGCTAACATAAAGCGTGCTTTGGCCAATGAGGTGTTGGTCGGTGGGCAATACGTCGGCTATGCAATTTACTTCGGCGTGCGGGCCGCCATGCGCCCGGTGCCAACCTTCGCCAATGATGCGCCCGGAATGCACCAACACTGCGCCCACCATAGGGTTGGGCGCTGCCGCACCCGCACCTTTTCGGGCTAAGGTAATGCACCTGGCCATGTATTGTTCGTGCGTCATAATCGAAAAAACAAAGACGCACCCGGGCGCGTCTTTGTGGTTTTTTATATCGGGTAATGTTATCCTTTGGCAGGCGCGGCGGTATATTTTGCCGGGTCTTTATCAAATGTTTCCTTGCAATGTGGGCTACAAAACCATGTCGTGTCGGTATTGTTAACCGAAAAATCGGTCCAACCGGCATCTTTTTCCATGCCACATACAGGGTCTTTTGCCCCGCTGGTGGCGGCCGCATTGCTTTCCGGTTGCGCCGCTTCTTGTGCAGGCGTGGTTGCCTCGTTGGCGGCTTTAGTGCTGCTGTTGCCGCAGGCTGCAAACATTAATGTGGCAGCTAAAATGGTGCATATTTTTTTCATTGCTCAAATATTCTTTCTTGTATTTTGTGAAATTACGAATCATTTTTTTTATCCGCAGTGGTCGGTGCCTTTTGGTCCAAGAAGCGTGCCAGCGTGTACACTATCTTTTCGTGGTTGCGCACAAAGGGGTTGGTATCGTCCCACACATAGCCGGCCAGCACACTGCATATTTGTTCTTTGATGAGGTCTTCCTTGTTGTCCGCAAAGAAAATCTTGAACAACGTGCCATCGTACCAAGCGTTCACATAGGTTCTAAACACATCTACGCCTTTCATGGTGGGCAGGGTATATTCCTTTTGCCAGTCCACGGTTTCGCCGTTTAGTTGCCTGACCACCAATTTGCCTGCCGTCTGTGCAGATACGGTAGCCAAGGTAACGCCCGAAGAAAATATAGGGTCCAGGAATTCGGTTACATTGCCGGTGAGTACGAAACCCTTGCCCCAAAAGGTGTCGGTAGTGGCGCTCCAGCCTTGCAGCGTGCGTGGTTCAAAGATTAATTCGGCTTCGCCAAAACGTTTCTCCAAAGCTGGTTCATCGGCAATCATGGCCCTGAACTGTTCCTCTGCTCCGCCTTGGTATTTTTCAAAAAATTGTGGCGATGATACATAACCAACTGATGTATTGCCGTTGGCAAAGGGAATAGTCCATATCCAGCAGTCGTCTTCATGTACATACACCACTATGCGGTTGGGTTCTATTTGTTCCAAGCGTTTGGGGTCGGTAAGGTGGGCAAACACCGTTTTACGGGCGGCTTGCGTACTGTTTTTTTCCAGATTGAACAATCTTGGTATCACCCTGCCGTAGCCGCTGCCATCCACTATGAACTTAGCTTTGATTTTATAGGCATCGCCTCCTTCCGGTTGGACGGTGGTGATGCTGGTGCCGTCTTCCGCTATGTCTATGGCCGTTACTTCTTGCCTGTAATGAACCTTTACGCCCATGCGTTCACATTCGTTGGCCAAGGTTAAGTCGAAGTCGGCCCTGGGCATTTGCCAGGCATAGCGGCAGCCGTCGGTATGTTGTTGCTCGAAGGTAAAATCGCAAACTTTTCCTTGTCTTATAAATTTGGCGCCTGCCTTCACTTGGAAATTTTGAGCGGTTAGGGCGGGCATGAAACCGGCATCGTCCAAGGCTTCCAAACAGCGCGGCAATAGGCTTTCGCCAATTACAAAACGTGGGAACTGTGTTTTTTCTACAATGGTAACATCGTAGCCGGCTTGCTTTATGATGGCCGCGGCTACCGTGCCCGAAGGCCCTGCACCTATTGCCAAAACATCTGTAGTAATCATTTCTCAAAAAATATGGGCGTTACCCTTTTGCAGGAAAAACATCGTCTAACATCTAACGTCTAACATCCAAAATCTACCCCTTAACCCTCAACTCCAGCAAAGTATGGCTCAGGCCAATGCCGTCATGTTGTTGCACTATTTCAAAACCCGCTTTGCCTATCAACTCGTAAAACACGGCACTGTCGTACATTTGGCTATTGCCATTGGCCATAGTGGTAAAATACAAGGAAGTCATCTGCAAGGCAAATGCCGATGTGGTAAACCGTTGCCTGTCCCAAAAGGTTTCGTTGATGAAAATGCGCGTATGTTGGTTGGCGGCGTGGCGGCATTTTTGCAAAATGGCTATGATTTCTTCGTCGGCAAAGCAGTCGAGAAACTGGCTCATCCATATAGTGTCGTAACCCATGGGCAATTCCAGCGAGGGGTTGAGTACATTGTGTTCGTGGTAGGCAACACGGCCGTCATAACCCGCTTCATGGATGTTTTGCTCGGCCATTTTAAGCTGTCCGGGCAAATCTACTATGCCCATGCGCACCTCGCCGTCATAAGCCAGGCACTGCAAGGTCCACTTGCCGGTATTGCCGCCTATGTCCAGTATTTTTTTGGGCTTGTCGGCAAACACTATGG
>JASGFI010000154.1:0-6256 GCA_047605615.1 Edaphocola sp.
CCTTGGCAGGGAATTTGTGGACTACTACCCCGTTACCAGGGACAGTATTTGGGTGTGCCTCGAAAACAATTATTTGGAACTGGTAACTCACAATTCCAAGAAAGCATGGGACATAAAACCCCTGCTAAGGGCGCAAATAGCGGACACGACGGCTTTCATGGCCATGCTTTTCGGTTTTCCGTTAACCATTTTTTCGGACACGGTATCGGTCGCCACAAGTACCGCAAGGTTTCGCACGGACAACAATGGGCCGCACGTCCCTTTCATGAAGGCCAATTATGACGTACAATTTAAAATTGTCGGCGACAGTGTCCGTTTCATAAGGAAGCACAACCCGAACTATGAGTATTTCTATGTTCAGGATTACAGGAAAGGGGTGGAACGGACATTCATCAACAGCGATGTGGTGGTGTATAGCTACAGCCATTCGGACACGCTCGACATGATTGACTTCAAGGCTGGCACCATAAAACGTACCGTGTTGCAAACAAATAACTTCCAGCCAAACAAGCCGTTTGAAGATGCCAAAGGGGGAGATTTCAAATATTTGGTGGAATATGTGATGGAACAGTCGCGTTTGAGCACCGGTATGTACGACAAATACAGGGAGCATTTTTATCAATTCTTGAAACATAAAGGTGTTTACATAGAAAAAGACGGGACACAAAATATATTCGCTTCGGATGTTGACCAATCGCTTTTTGTTTTGGATAAAAACCTAACCCAGGAAAAAGAAATTTTCATCCCCCCGAAAACTTTCAAGATAGCTTTTAAAATGTTTGTAACGCCCGGCGGCTTGTATGCCCCGGCACACGAGTCAAAACAAAAATATCGTGACAAGACGCTTTTTTACAAGATTGTCATACCTTAATCTATTGATAAACTTGTGCGCCTGCTCTTGCTCCGGCCCCTTGGCGGGCCGTTCGGCAGAGGCGGGCCGTTTCGAGGCGATGGTTGCGGAGGCGAAACTGGCATCGCCCGACAGCCTGCGGTACGTCCTTTGGAACGGCGTAAGCTGCGGGGGCTGCAGGGGTTTTGCGGTGGGGCTGTTGGCAAGCGAAAAACTTGGCGGCGACGTGCGCTACATCATACCCCTGGACTTCGCCGCGGAGTTGCCCGTATCTCCCGAAAAAAACAAAAGCATATTCATTGACAGCTTCAATGTTTTCGGGAAGAAATACATCGGCATAGACAACATAGGCATAGTCAAGGTGGCCAACAACAAGGTTTATTCCATAAAAAGCTACCGCTCCGACGAAATGGAAAAGCTGAAGTCCGACTTGTTGCGGTAGGTTGGGCGGTTGCTTTTCCTTATCATATTGCTTCGGATAATTTGTAATTTCCAAAACAAACAATATTGGCATTGTTAACCCGGTATAGCTCTTGAAAACTTTCCCAAAAGTTCAAAAGTTGGCCATCAAGTCAACCCGCACCCAATCATCTTTCCCGAAGAAAACGATTACCATTATTAGCCGCCTACCGAAACGGTTATGTTGCCCGGCCTGTTCTTGCCTTCGGGGTCGGTATTTACCTTGGGCGGCTTGGTGGTGCCAAAAATCCAAGTATTGTTGTCGGGGTTGCGGTCTATCAATTTGTTGTAGGGGTCTATGCCCGCAGTCACGGGTTGTTCATTTACCATGAAAGTGAATGTCTTTTCGGGCTTGTCCATTTTCACTTTCTCCAAAACCAATTCCTTGCCCGGCATGATGTGTTTGTGGGCGGCCTTGGCGCCGAATATGCCTATGTCTATATAATCGGCCACGGGAATTTTGGTTTGCTTGCCTATGGAATCGGACCTGAACTTGGCACTGCCAACGGTTAGCGTTACCTTGTATTTGCCTTCGGCAGTTTTGGTATAGCTCAAATCTTTTACATAGTTTTCGTACAGCGTTATGGTTTCAAACATGTCTTTGATTATATACCGCAAGCTATCGGGCGTGGCGGCCTTAATGGCATCCACGAACTCCACGGAATTGGTATAAGGCGGCTCTTGAAATTTCACTTTGTTCAAATAGTTGCTCAAAGCCTTGTTCAGCACGGCTTCGCCCAAATAGTCGCGCAGCGAATACATGATGACGCTGCCTTTGCGGTAATGGATATAATCCTGGTTTTCGCACAGCATCAGGGGCACTTCTTTTTTGCCCTCCATGGTCCTGCCGCGCAGGTACATGTCCATTTCATACCTAAGAAACTTCTTCATGGCGGCCTTGCCGTATCTTTTTTCCATTACCATCAGCGCACTGTATTGGCTCATGGTTTCCGACATCACCACGCAGCCTTGCACGTTGCCGCCTATCACTTGGTGCGCCCACCATTGGTGCGCCACTTCGTGTGCGGTAACGTAGAAAGGTACGTCTATCTTGTAGGGGTCGGTGCTGTCCACCTTGGTGATGAAACCTATGTTTTCTGAAAACGGAATGGTATTGGGAAACGATTGGGCAAAGCTGGCATAGCGCGGAAACTCCAATATACGCACCTGCCTGTGTTGGTAGGGGCCAAAATTGGCCGTGTAATAATCCAGCGATTGCTTGATGCTGTTAATCATCCTGTCCAGATTGTACTCATGGCCTTCTTGGTAATACACCTCGATGTTCACGTTTTTCCACTTATCTTTTTTCACCGAATAACGGGCGCTCAGGTAGCTGTAAAAATTGAGTATGGGGCTATCCATTTGGTAGCTGAAATAGCGGCGGCCATTGGCTTGCCATTCTTTTTGCAGGTAGCCCGGCGCCACGGCTATCTGGTCGGGGTCGGTACTTACGGTGGTGCGGTAGCGTATCCAGTCGGCATCGTTGCTGATGTAGGTGTTCATGCGTGCGGCGCTGTCGTTAACGGCGGCCATGCGGGGCTTGGGTTTCAAACCGTATTTTTTCCTGGCCGTGTTTTCGCCCAATTCCGCAGCTTCGTTGTAACCAATGGAGGGGAAAATGCCATTGCTGAAAAAAGTGCCGTTATACACCACGTCCGTTTCCGTGCTGCCATTGCGAAATCCTATTGGTTGGAACCTTATTTCAAAATCGAAGTCGATGGAATCGCCCGGCCGCAATGGCTGTTGCAGCAACAATACTTTCACGCCATACTTTTTGTCGTCCATCAAAGTACGGCAGGCTACGGCGGGTTGCAGCTTGGCGTAGGTATAATCTACGTTGCCGCCGCCCATATAGTTGACGAACAGGGTATCGATAGCTACCGTCCTTTTATTTTTCAGGGTGTATTTTCCCGCTATGTACACGTTCCGTTTCGTGGGATACAAGTCCACGTTGATGTCGGCGGCCACTATGCGTGGTTGCGGCGTTTTTTCAAAATGTTTAAAGTTCTTCTCAAAAGCTACTTGTTCCAGTTCGCCTTCTTTGGGTGTCTTGTTTTGATGCAAGATGTTGGTGTTGTAAAAAATGTAAGCACCCGCACCCAAGGCAAACAACAGGCATACCGCCAAGACTATTTTATACTGCACGGTAGCTGCACCGCGCGACAGGCGCAGCCTTGCTTTCAGCGTTTTTTCCTTGCCGCGCGGGTAGCATTTCAAGCTCAACAAACAAAGCACCAACACTATGGCCAGCCAATAACCCTTGTACAAAAACCAAGTACCCAACACGTGGCCATAACCGTTCATGTCGGAATAGGGCATGGCCGGGCCACCGGAATTGAACCAATACAGTTGATTGTCCCATTCCAACAAGCCGAATACAATATTGACGAACAAAATGGGCAGCAGGGCCATGAAAAATCCAAGATACTTATTGGGCACAAATACCTGCACCGCCATGCACAAGCCGGCCATAATGGTATAGGACAACAACATACGGCCAAGAAACTTGAGGTACAGCATAGGCTCTACATGATAAAAGCCCATTGATACTTGTATCAACATGCCCACGATGCAAAGCAATAGCAGCAGGAGTACCACGCCCATTACCAAGCCGATATACTTGGAGAACAACAACACACCATTGCCTACGGGCGTAGTGCCTATCAATTCATCGGTTTTTTGCTCCCTTTCGCGCCACACCAAATTGCCCGACATGAACACCAGGAATATCATGATGAACAGTTGGAAAAAACCGGCCGGTACTTCCAGTATCAAATGCGTTACGGGGTAGGTTTCCGTATCGTACATGGAACCCATATACTGCGCCATGATGTACATGGTGATGATGCCCAACAGCACCACAATGACGAAAAAAGACCCTTTTGCTATCTTCTTAAATTCAAAACCCGACAGGTAAAACAATTGCTTGCGGATGGCGGCCGCGCCAAATACTTGTTTTGCCACGGGCAGCGAAGCCAGCGGTTGCACATCCTGCGTTTCGGCAGCAAAGACATTGGCCTCGGTTTTCTTTTTGAACCATTTTACAGGACTTAAAAACTGGCTGAAACTAAACCGCGCATAGCTAAAAACAGTAATGCCCACGGCAATGCCCAGCCATAGCAACCTATTGGCCAATAGCACGCCGGTCAAGGGTATCAGCCGCGTGTTCTGCTCTTCGGGTGTCCAATAGCGGGTTACATAATTCAGGGCCTTCATGCCAAAAGGTTCTGCAATGGCGGCCCACTTCAGGTTGTCGAGGTTCTGGCCCACGCTGGAGGTAACAAAGTTCAGCACCAACAGCACTATGCAAGCAATATAAGCCGGCAAGGTGCTGCGCAAAAAGGTAGTGATGCTAAAGAAAATAATGCCCAGCAGCAACACATTGGGTATCACAAAAACCGCGAAAGGCTCCAGGAAATTGACGGCACTAAAAGGCCCCATAACAGGTTTGCCCATTCCGGCCAAGCAACCCAGATAATACCCTATCAATTGGGCGGAAAAAACAAACAAGGCCGTAACATAAGACGAAAAAAAGCGGCCAAAGAAATAGCTGGCCTTGGTAATGGGTTTGGTGAAATAAAGCGGGTGCGTGTTGTATTCATAATCCTTTTGGATACCCGTGGCCATAATGGCCACCAATATCACGCTGGTGGCCAAGCCCATGATGTCATCGTTCAAGCCCACCACTATGCCCGCAACGGCATTGGCCGAGTTTACGGCTACGTTACTGTCGGTAACGGCAGTATCGAACACGCCTGCCATCAGCATCCCCACCAGCATCATCATCACAAAAAACAAACCGAAGAAAATATAGGTTTGCGGCTTCCTGAAATTGCGCTTCAGGTCGAATAAAAATATCTCGCGAAACATGAATAAGATTTTTTAGCCAAAAAATGAATGAAGGGCAGGTGCTTAGTTGCGGGTTATGGTCGAAAAATAAACATCTTCCAAGCCTGCCTCCACCACCTCGAAGCTACTATCGGGTTGCGCATCGGCATATACGTGCATCTCTACTTTTCCTCCGTTCAGGTGCGCGCTGATTACTTGCAGGTCTTTGCGGTAGGCTGCCAATTCGTTTTTCTCTATTCTCTTCTTCCATATTTTGCCTTGTATGGCAGCTTCGGCCTCCGTGGGCGTGCCTTCCAGCATAATGGTACCCTTGTTCATCACCACCATTTTGTTGCAGAGGTTTTTTACGTCGTCCACTATATGCGTGGACAGGATGACGATTACCTGTTCGCCTATTTCGCTCAAGAGATTGTGGAAGCGGTTGCGTTCCTGCGGGTCCAGGCCGGCAGTGGGTTCATCCACTATTATCAATTGCGGGTTGCCCAGCAAGGCTTGGGCTATGCCAAAGCGTTGGCGCATACCGCCGCTGTAATCGCTCACATTGCGGCGGCGGGCTTCGTATAGGTTTGTTTGTTGCAGCAAGGCTTCCACTATCGCTTTCCTTTCGCTTTTGTTGGCGATGCCTTTCAGCACCGCAAAATGTTCCAGCAATTGCATGGCCGACACTTTGGGGTAAAAGCCAAAATCCTGCGGCAGGTAGCCCAGCGTTTTCCGCAATTCATTTTTCTGTTTCAATACATCTATGTTGCCCAAGGTTATGCTGCCGCCGTCGGGGTCTTGCAAGGTGGCTATGGTGCGCATCAGCGTGCTTTTGCCCGCACCGTTGGGACCCAAGAGGCCAAACATGCCTTTGCCTATGGTCAGGTTTACGTTGTCCAAGGCTTTGAGGCCGTTGGGATAAGTCTTGCTTACGTTGGAAATTACCAGTTGCATGATATTGAAAGTTGAATTTTTCAGGAAAACAATGTTGCGCATAAATGTACGCAACGGAAATTTTGCCAAATATAGCCATTCGGCCAACAAACATCATAACCCCATAAGGGGGCTAATTCTTTTTTTGAGGTGCTATGCAAAATATCCGGCTACGCGGCACATGAA
>JASGFI010000155.1:0-6240 GCA_047605615.1 Edaphocola sp.
CCTTTATCCACATTTGTGAATAGCTTAAACTATTTTAGATGCGTTTGCCCTGGGGGTTACGATTGTCGTTTTTTTATCCTACGCTTAGTTGCATATTGGCAAGTTCCACTTGAAGTTTTACTTTGGCTTTTAGCGCGGTAAATACCCTCAACAAAGTGTCCATCGTTACGTTTCCAGCGTTGTTTTCAAGGCGGGAAATTTGTGCTTTCTGAACGCCAATAAGTTTACCCAATTCTTCTTGCGTCAAGTTTCTTTCTTGACGAGTTTGTTTAATGGCTTTGCCGATTAAATCCATTTGCAATTCGTACTCAAAACGGTCGCGGTCGGGTGTGCCGATTTTGCCTATGAGTTCGTCTTTAACTTCGTCTAATGTGTATGTTTTCATTGTCAATGATTGCGGTTTTATTTTGTCAAAGTAGGCAGCAGAAAAGTTGTCAAGGAAATTTTGTGATTCGGTTGCTGCCATTTTGAGGATGCTGTCTGTTAGCCTTGCCACTAACGTGCAACTTAGACGACCCCCCGCTGTTGCAAAGTCGTCCGATGTGAATTTGTAAGGATTGTTCGCAAGCAATTCGTATTGCATTTCGGCAATAGTTTTTTTATCGCCTTTTGAAGACGGGCTTTGTCCCACAAGAAGTTTTTGTGCCTTCCGCCACTTCTATAAAAGTGTCGGTGTAATTTGTCGTATGTATGTTTCCCTTTTTCATTTCTCGTGTCTTGCTTGTGAGCGGTGCCTCAAACTGGCCTGTAACTCTTTTCTTTCCTACAAACTTACCCCGCGTTTCCAAGGTATGAAATCGTCTTGGTTCAGGCGTACCGCGGCGGGTGTCACCTCGCCGCTGGCAGCTTTGATGCAGTACTCCAATATGTCTTCGCCCATCTGTTCTATCGTTTTTTCGCCGGTTATCACGGGGCCGGCATTTATGTCTATTATGTCGCCCATGCGGGTAGCCAGCGCATGGTTGGTGGCTACTTTTATTACCGGGCATATCGGGTTTCCGGTGGGCGTGCCGAGGCCGGTGGTGAACAGTATCAGCGTGGCGCCGGCGGCTGTTTTTCCGGTAGTGGCTTCCACGTCGTTGCCGGGCGTACACACCAGGTTCAATCCGGGTTTGGTGGCGGGTTCGGTATAGTCCAGCACGTCCACCACCGGCGAGGTGCCGCCTTTTTTTGCCGCGCCGGCAGACTTAATGGCATCGGTAATCAGCCCGTCTTTTATGTTGCCGGGCGAGGGGTTGTTTTCGAATCCGCTGCCTACCGCATGTGCCGCATCGTTGTAGGCGCGCATCAAGTGGATGAACTTTCTGGCGGCATCTTCATCTATGGTGCGGTCTATCAGGTTTTGCTCCGACCCGCACAGCTCCGGGAATTCGGCCAACAGCACCTTGCCACCCAGGGCCACCAGCAAGTCTGCCGTATAACCAACGGCGGGGTTGGCACTTATGCCGCTAAAACCGTCGCTTCCACCACATTTCACGCCCAACGACAGTTTGTCCAGCGTAGCCGGGGCGCGTTCTATTTTGTTTATTTCAATTAAGCCCTGAAACGTTTTTTTGATAGCCTCGGCTATCAACTGTGGTTCGCTTTGCGATTGTTGCTGTTCAAATATAAAAAGCGGTTTGTCGAAATTGGGGTTGTGGTTGTACAAGTCGCGTTTAAAATCTGCTACTTGCAGGTTCTGGCATCCCAGGCTGAGCACCGTGATACCGGCCACGTTGGGGTGGTCGGCATAGGCGGCCAGCAATTTGCTCAGTATGGCCGCATCTTGCCTTATGCCGCCGCAGCCACCTTGGTGGTTCAAGAATTTGATGCCGTCCACGTTCCTGAAAACCCTCGATGACTTGTCTTGCGTACCGGCGGGGACGGTCTCAAAGTCGACGGTGCTTATGTCTTCGCCATTTTTATATGCCTCCAGCAATTGGTGGGTATAGCGTTTGTATTTGTCTGTTACTTCGTATCCCAGTTCGTTGTACAGTGCTTCTTTTATTACGTCGAGGTTGCGGTTTTCGCAGAATACGGTGGGTATAAACAACCAATAGTTGGCAGTGCCCACACGTCCGTCGTTCCTATGATAACCGTTGAAGGTTCTGCCCAAAAATTTGCTGACATCCGGTGCCGTCCATTGGTAATCGTTGGGGCGGTATTCAAACGGGTCTGCGGCATGTTTGAGGTTTTCGGTGGTCATCAGCGAGCCGGCCGACAGGTCGTATTGGGCTTTGCCCACCAATACGCCGTACATGATTACATGGTCGCCTTGTTGCAGGTCGTGTTCGTAAAATTTGTGTTTGGCCTTTATGTCTTCCAGCAACGTATAATCCTTGCCGTCGAGCGATACTGCTTCGCCTGCTTTTAAATCCTGAAGCGCTACTACCACATTGTCGTTGGGATGCACTTTCAACACTTTTTTCTTTTCCATTGTATAATCGCTGCTTTTCCTGGTTGAAAATTTGTTACTTAGATATTCAAAGTTACTACAGAACCGCTATTGGTGCATTTCCTTTAGCCTTGAACAAATTTTTCCACATAGCCGCACACGGCTTCTTCAAAACCTTTCAACAATGCCAAATCATCTCCCCATAGCTCCCTGTCGGACAATATGCCGTGCACCACTGCCTTGGTGTCTTTCGATTGCCAATATTGGTACAAGGTGCTTGCATCGGCATCGTCAAGCACTACTTCGCCTGCGGGTGTTATGCTTATGTATCGGTCGCCTGCATTTTTTGTGTTCATAAAGGCAAGGTATGCCGCAAATCCTTCTGCCATTTTTTGCGGTACGGAATCGGGATTGCGTTGGCAAAACGTAGTGATGGTTGCCACGTTGCGCATGTGCATTTTACTGGTGTAATTGAGCGATATGCTGGCCCAGCGATGCTCCAAGAAAGGGTTGCGGAAACGGTCCAGCACCGCATTGGCAAATGTATGCGCCTCTTCCCCGCTTATCTCGTTGCCCACCAAAGTGGGTACTATTTCTTCGTGCATCAAGGTGCCGATGAATGAGGAGAAAGATTCGTCTTGCATTGCTTTCTTCACCGTGTCGAAACCATGCAAAAGGGCGTAGGCGCAGGTGAACGTATGGGCGCCATTAAGCAAGCGGAGCTTTAGGTTTTTAAACTTGTTGATGTCCGGGGTTATGACCAATCCTTTGTCCGTGGCGGCAAACCCCAGGGTTTTTTTTGTCCTTTCGGAAGATGTTTCGATGGCCCAAAGCCTATATACTTCCGACATTATCATCAGCTCGTCTTGGTAGCCAAGTTCGTGTTGCGTAGCGGCGGCATCGGCAGCGGGAAGGGCACCCGGCACTATGCAATCCACCAAGGTATTGCAGAAGTCGCACTCATGCTGCAGCCATGCGCAGAAGCCCGGGTCCAGTTCGTTGATAGCTGCCAATTGCAAACATATTTTTTTCAAGAGTTCGCCGTTGTTGCTTACCAATTCGGTGGGCAGTATCACCATTGCGGCCTCCGAAGAGCCTTTGAAATGTTTGTAACGTTCCAATAGGAACGCCACCAATTTTCCGGGAAAGGAATGTGGCGCATCGGTTCCCCAAAGGTCGTCTTCTTCTTCCAACACTATACCTACTTCGGTAGTGTTGCTGATGATGATTTGCAAATCGGGATTGTGTGCGCAGGCCAATATGGACTGCCAAGAGTCGCCGGCGGCCAATACGCGGCTAATGGAAGAATTGATGACGAACCTATTTATTTCTTTGCCTTGGTCTATGCCCCGTATGCAAATGGTATAAAGGTTGTCTTGCTTGTCGAAGGCATCGCCGCTGCCCCTGTCGGTCGATTTTACTACCACTATCCTGCCGCCAAACACGCCTTCGCTGTTGGCTTTGTCTATAAAATATTCGGGCAAGCCGCGCAACAACACGCCGGTGCCGAATTGCAATATTTTTTCGGGCAATTGGTTGAAACCGGGGGCGGGCAGCCTTAGCGGCGCGGTTGTTTTTATGTCGTTCAATACTTGGGCATTAAGCTGCATCGTTAGTTTTTTATGATTTTAAAAGTGTTGGTATCGGTGTCCTGAAATTTAAATGAAGAAGTGCGGTGTGGCCGCGCTCCCTATACTCTGCGTAGAAAAGCATACATTGATGTTGTATGGAAAAACGGTTTGGTTTACCTTAAAATCCATTGTGTCAGGTCGTTCATGGCTTCAAAATTGTTGAAGGTGTCGGGTAATTTTCGCCCGTCAACATATTCGTTGTAGAGCCAGGGGTCGCCTACTGCAAATACGGCTCCCTTGCCTATTTTGGCCGTTATCATCAGCACGTCGCCTTTGTCGGTGTACAATGCGGTTGCTTTTTTCCTGTCCGTTATTTTGATGGTGCTGATTTCTTTTATGTACACATGGCGGGCTGTTTTGAAAACGGCATTGTCGTCATCAATATCCAAAGCCCCTTGTTCGTATTCATGACCCATGACATGGTTGCGGCTGTCGTTGTTGAACGTGAAGCCCATTTTGCCACAAAGTATGTTTATTCTGCTCAAATCGCAATTGCCGCTATCGTTGAGCATCAGTATGAGTTTGCCACCTGCCTTTACCCAATTAACTATGGTATTGGCTTCGGCTTCGGTCATGAATTTTGCATCGGCATTTTCTTTGGTTATATCGGGGTCCGTTACGATGTACGCGCCGGCATTTTTGAGCATGGCAGCAGTGGGGGCTTGGTAGGCTGTGGCTACGGCGGCACCGTTGTACTCAAAGTTTTTGGCCCAGAATTGGTAGCCGCCATTGCTCCGCTCGTCCCATTTATAGTGGCTGGGGTACCATTTTCCGTAGGGGTTTTTAGTATGTTCGTTGTTGTAATAAGAGTCCAGCAATATGGTTTTCCCTTTTCCCTTTTTCAACTGCGGTATCAGCTCTTGTTCGTTGGCAGCCTGTATAAACGCACCCACGCACTTGGCATCGTCTTGGGGCACAGAGCTGTCGTTCTTGCCATAAGGTTGTTTGCTCCCGCCTGCGTAGTGATACAAGCCGTCGTTCTGCAACTGGACGAAACTATCGACTATGGCATTGTAACCTTTTTTTGCCACATCCAGATAGCTTACATCCAGCACGCCCAAGCGTACTCCTTTGGTAAGGGTATATACAAGCAATGCGGCGGAAGAGGATTCAAAATAATTCTCTTTTTGTCCGGCGGGGTAGGGGACATTCATCTCATCCCACCATAGGCCGGTGGCAGGGTCTTGGGCTTGCTTGATTGCCGCCGCATATCTGTTCAAAACGTCCGTTAGTTCTTTGCGGCGGGCATTGTTTTTGGGGAAATATTCCAACACGTCAATTAGTGCGGCACCGTAGCACCCCATAGCCCTTGCCGATACATTGGGTGCTTGTCCGGTAGCCTTATCGTCCCAAGCGTTGTACATCAATCCGGTCTTGCTGTCGCGCGTATGGTTTTCGATGTTTACAAATTGTGCCGCTATATCGTTGAAACTGGTATCGCCTTCTTGAAAGGTCAACGCCCATTCGGCATAAAATGGCAGCGCCATGTACAAGTCGTTGAGCCACGCCTGCAAGGGGTATATTTTTGTACGCCCAAAACTGCCTTCGGCGGTGCGGGGTTGTGTTAGCAATTGTTGCCGCAATTGCTCGGCAGCTTTGAAATATTTTTCCTTGCCCGTAACCTTGTGCAACGCCAGCAGCATACGGCCGCAGGCTATGTCGCCAATGTTATATTGTTCTTTGTCGTAAGCATCTATGCTGCCGTCGTCGCGTATCAATCTGTCCATGCTTTTTTGCATGTAATCGAAATATTTTTTTTCGCCGGTTCGGTACCAAAGCCCCTCTATGCCCAATAATACCGTTGCTTGGTCGCAAGTACGGTTTTGGGGGTGGGGCGGTGTTTTCCAAAGTGTTTGCATGGCCATGTCGGCTACGGCTACTGCATAGGAGCCGGGTTTTTGTACTTGAGCAGTTGCCGCCCCAAGGCAATTGCTCACAATAACGGCGGACAGTGCAAGCTGCGCACAGATACTTTTGAATATGCTCATAAAGGCACGCAATATAGGGGAAATGATTTTTTGCGGTGTCATGCGAAGCGGAAATACCGGTAAGTTCTTACTTACTCCCTGCAAGTCTAAGGCAGTTTTGAGGCTTTAAAAAATATTTTTTACGCAAACGATGTCGGGAACGCTCACAACGATTTGGCCAAGACCCAACACCTCCAAATTTTAGCATTGAAGTTTTCACTACATGACAAAAATTAACAAATTCTCCTGAAACTTCTTCCTGTGTGGG
>JASGFI010000156.1:0-6193 GCA_047605615.1 Edaphocola sp.
ATGATTTTGGCGGTCAAACCGATATTTTCGATGCGTTGCGCTTCGTCTATGAAAATAAGGCATTGTTAAACTAAGATACCTATACAGATATGCAGAGCCTACCTAAATTTATTTTTGATTGATTTCAAACTTTGTAAACTTTTAAAAAGTTGATAAAGTTTCCGAAAAGGTATCTCTGATTAACAATGCCAAATTAAATATAGACAAACAAGGCTATGGCTGGGCAACGATACCGGCATTTGCGCAGGAAAGACGTTGTTAATCAAACCGTTGGACGGTTCGTTTAACAGCTATTCTTGGAGTACGGGCAGTACGGCTTCTTCTTTGGTAGTCGATACCTCAGGTACATATATTCTTTCTACCGTAGATGAATGCGGGCTGCAATCCGATACTATTGACGTAGATGTAAAACAAAAGCCCAACGCTTTGCCGCCTATCGATACTACGCTGTGCGTAGGCGACAGTTTAGACATAAGAAGTATATATTCAGGGCAAGTACATTGGTTCGACCAAATGGGCGACAGTATTTCTTTTGCGGAAAAGCCCTATTTCAACGCCGATGAACCCGGCATTTATCCATTTCTGGTTTCACAAGTGGTACAAGGTTGCGAAAGCGATAAAAGCAATTTGAAAATTTCGGTGATTGAACCTCCCACATTATCCCTTCCCGATTATGTTGCTTTCTGCCCCGGAGATACCGCCATTGTTGCCGTGCAAAGCAATACGGCCACCACCTATATTTGGAATAACGGCGTGACCGGAGTCGCATTGCACCCGACAGCCGGCGGGCAATATTCTTTGACAGCCGCCAATGTATGTGGTGCGGTGGCCGATAGTATATTCGTTTTGTTCGATAAATGCGAGGATTGCTTATGGATGCCCAAGGCTTTTAGCCCGAATGGCGATGGGGTAAACGACTATTTTGAGGTTCGCGCAATCTGTGATATGTTAAAGTTTAAATTATTTATTTACAATATGTTGTGTGGCTGTGTGTGTGGTGGGGAGGGGCAAAAAGTTTTTGAAACTTATAGCGAAGATGGCAAATGGGACGGTAGCGGGCACCCCACCGGCGTATATTTTTACAGGGTAGCATACATCAACAAGTTTCAAAAAAAGTCAATTTTTAGGAATGGAGAAATAACGCTGATGCGATAGGTATGTATTGGCATTTTGGGTACTTTTTTAAGTAATGCACGCTTACGCAAACGTTAAGCCAATATCTACACGCCCAAAACACAACACGGAAATAACATTATTTAGCTTTCTTTGCAAGCACATCAAAGCAGCTATTGGGTTATGATTCGCCAAAACATCTTACAAAAAACAATTGCCTCTTGGGCCTTATGCACCGCCGCACTGGCACCGCTGCGCGCCCAGCAGCCACCCGCAAGGCCCGCATTGGTAGTGGGCATAGTGATAGACCAAATGCGCTGGGATTACCTCTACCGCTTCTACGACCAATATGGCACCGGCGGCTTCCGCAGGTTGATGGAGCAAGGCTTCAATTGCCAAAACACCAATATAGACTACCTGCCTTCGTTTACCGCCCCCGGCCATACCTGTATTTACACGGGGTCGGTACCTGCATTGCACGGCATAGCCGCCAACGACTGGGTGGACACACGCACCAACCGCGAATGGTATTGCACCGAAGATACCACCGTAACCAGCATAGGCGGCGGCAAGGCAGGGTTAATGAGTCCGCGCAACTTATTGGCCAGCACCATTACCGACGAGCTTCAATTGGCTACTAATTTTCATGCAAAGACAATAGGCATCAGCCTCAAGGATCGTGGCTCCATATTGCCCGCGGGCCATGCCGCCACGGCCGCCTATTGGTACGATGGCGATAACGGCAGCTTCATCACCAGCAGCTATTATATGCAGCAATTGCCCCAATGGTTGGTCCGCTTCAACAACCGTAAGCCGGGCGACAGCCTCATGGCCACGGATTGGGTGCCGTACAAACCGCTGCAAGCCTACGGCCAAAGCACCCAAGACGACAATAAATACGAAGGTTTGGACAAAGGAGCCACCAAGCCAGTATTCCCACACACCACCTCGCATTGGCTGGGCAATAAAGATGCCATACGCTCCACGCCTTATGGCAATACCCTTACCCGGCTATTGGCCGAGGCCACCATAGATGGCGAGCAAATGGGCGGGCGCAACGAAACCGATTTCTTGGCCGTCAGCTTCAGCAGCCCCGACTATGTAGGCCATAAGTACGGCCCCAATTCCATGGAGATAGAAGACACCTATATACGTCTGGACAAAGAATTGGAATTGTTATTGAATTATCTCGACAAAAAGATAGGCAAAGGAAAATTCTTGGTGTTCCTTACCGCCGACCACGGCGCGGCGCACAATGCCACCTTCCTGGCCGACCATAAAATACCCGGCAAGTCAGCACCTTTAAACACGGTGAACAAAGAATTGAACAAATTTTTGCAACAACGTTTTGGCGACAGTTTCCTGGTAAGCTCGCTCATGAATTACCAAGTGTTCCTGAACGAAAAAGCAATAGAAAGCCGCCACCTCGACCGCGACAAAATACGCACCGAAATAATAAATTGGTTCCGCAAGCAAGACGGCGTAACCAATGTGTTGGACTTGGAACATTTAGACAAAAGCATAGTACCCGAGCCATTGCGCACCATGGTGGTGAATGGCTATTACCCCAACCGTTGCGGCAGCATACAAATAATACTCAACCCCGGCTGGTACAGCGGCCATGGCGGCACCGGCACCACCCACGGCACTTGGAACCCCTACGACGTGCACATACCCTTGTTGTGGTACGGCTGGGGCATCAAACAAGGCGAAACCTTCCGCGGCCTGCACATGACCGACATAAGTGCCACGCTGGCCGCCCTGCTGCACATACAAGTGCCCAATGCCTGTATAGGCGAGCCGATAGCGGAATTGGTGAAATAGACCGAATAAATGAATCCCGGATTGCTTCCATTCGGTCGCAATGACGTGATTTTTATCTTCATGACATATTAACAATCATAGCCATTTCGAGGCACGAAGCAATCCAGCCGTGTCATTATTATATACTTTTTATCACATTTTATGTTGTTGTTCTTCTGGATTGCTTCGCCTGCGGCTCGCAATGACGCAAAGGTTTATTGCTTCACGTCATGGAGCGCACTGTTGCTCTTTAGATTTCGTACTTGGGTAAAAAATGATGGCAGGTATTGCCGGTGGGCAACGGTAAGCACCGCAGCCCTTCCGCCGAGCCTGAACCCCTGTAAATGGTAGAACGTCCCGACATACCAAGAAACCTATTCCGGGTGGCTTTTTTTATTGGCAGAAAGGCGGATTGGTAAAAATATTGCACCATAATTTTCAATTCAGGAAACAATATCATACTTTAACTGTCGCAAACAGCATAAGCACCACCTAAAAAACAATAAACAAGTATGGAGATTCTCGACATCAAGGTAATGAAAGGCCCCAACTATTGGAGCGTGAAAAGACACCACCTCATCGTAATGTTGCTCGACTTGGGCGAGATGGAGCAACGCCCCACCAATACCATTGACGGATTTTTGGAACGCATACAGGCTCTTATACCCAGCCTTTACACCCACAGGTGCAGCGAAGGCGTGGAAGGCGGTTTTTTCATGCGGGTAAAAGACGGCACCTGGATGGGCCACGTCATAGAACACATAGCCCTGGAAATACAAACCCTGGCGGGCATGGACGTGGGCTTTGGCCGCACCCGCGAAAGCGACAACCCCGGAGTGTATCACGTAGTGTTTTCTTATTTCGAGCCAAAAGCAGGTATATATGCGGCCCGTGCGGCGGTAGCCATAGCACAAGCCCTGATAGACGGCACGCCTTACGATTTGCAGGCCGACATACAGAAGCTAAGGGAGATAAGGGAAGAAGAACGCCTTGGCCCCAGCACCGGCTCCATAGTAGAAGAAGCCATGCGCCGCAAGATACCGTGGATAAGGCTCAACAATCACTCGTTGGTACAATTGGGCTACGGCAAAAACCAAAAGCGCATACAAGCCACCATAGCCAGTACCACCAGCAGCATAGCCGTGGAGCTGGCCTGCAACAAGGAAGACACCAAAAACCTGTTGGAAGCGGCCGAGGTGCCCATACCCAAAGGCATCATCGTTTACGATGAAGACGATTTGGAACGTGCCGTGCGCCGCATGGGCTACCCCTTGGTCACCAAACCGCTCAACGGCAACCATGGCAAGGGCGCCACCACCAACCTCAAAACCATGGAGGAACTGAAAGAAGGCCTGACCATAGCGCAACGATATTCCAAAGCCGTGATTTGCGAAAAATTCATCACCGGCTTGGACCACAGGGCATTGGTAATCAACTACAAATTCGTAGCTGCCGCATTGCGTACCCCGGCGGCCGTAACCGGCAACGGCACCAGCACTATTCAACAGTTGATAGACAAAGTGAACAGCGACCCGCGCCGCGGTTTCGGCCACGAAAAAGTATTGACCAATATTTCGGTAGATACCCAAACCGAAAACATTTTAAAGGCCAAGGAACTAACGCTGGACAGCGTGCTGCCCCAAGGCGAAACACTGTGGCTAAAGCCCACCGCCAACCTTAGCACCGGCGGCACCAGCACCGATGTCACGGATTTGGTGCATCCCAGCAACATAGTATTGTTTGAAAGGATAGCCCGCATCATAGGGCTTGATATTTGCGGCGTGGACGTTATGGCTCCCGACCTCAGCACGCCGCTCTCCGAAAATGGCGGGGCAGTATTGGAGGTAAATGCCGCACCCGGTTTCCGTATGCACTTAGACCCATCCGAAGGATTGGCCCGCAACGTAGCCGAACCGGTTATAGACATGCTGTTCCCGCCCGGCCAATCGGCGCGCATACCCATCATTGCCATATCGGGTACCAATGGCAAAACCACCACCACAAGGCTCATAGCCCACACCATGAAACAAACCGGTGCCACGGTGGGCTACACTACTACCGATGGCATCTATATCCAAAACCAACTGATGCAGTCGGGCGATTGCACCGGCCCCGTATCTGCCGAATTTATATTGAAAGACCCTACCGTAGAGGTGGCGGTATTGGAATGTGCGCGTGGCGGCATATTGCGCGCAGGGTTGGGTTTTCACCATTGCAACGTAGCCGTAGTAACCAATGTGGCCGGCGACCACCTTGGCCTTGGCGGCATAGACACCATAGAAAAACTGGCCCGCGTGAAAGCCGTAGTGCCGCAGACGGTTTTCAAGGACGGCCACGCAATCCTCAATGCCGACGACGATTTGGTATATGCCATGCGCGAAGACCTCGATTGCCACATTGCCCTTTTTTCACTGAAAGAAAACAACCCGCGCATAACCGAACATAGCCGCAATGGCGGCCTGTGCGCCGTTTATGAAAACGGCTACCTCACCATACTGAAAGGCGGCTGGAAAATAAGGGTGGAGAAAGTAGGCAACGTGCCCATTACCTTTGCCGGTACCGCCGAGTTCAATGTGGCCAATGCCTTGGGGGCCATATTGGCCGCTTATGTGTCCCGTGTTTCCATGGAGAATATCAGGCTTGCTTTGCAAACCTTCGTGCCTTCTGCGGCACTGACCCCGGGCCGCATGAACATATTCAAGTTCAACAATTTCACCGTCATGCTCGACTATGCGCACAATACGCACGGTATGCAGGCAATAGGCAAGTTTGTGCAACAGGTAAATGCACCGCACAAGGTAGGCATCGTGGCCGGCGTGGGCGACCGAAGGGACGAAGACACCATAGCCCTGGGCATGGAAGCCGGTAAAATGTTTAACGAAATCATCATAAGGCAAGACAAAAACCTGCGCGGCCGCACCGCCGAAGAGCTTATAGGGCTTATAACCCAAGGCATCAGACAGGTGAACCCGACGGTGGCCATAAAGGTGATACCCAAAGAACGGGAAGCCATAGACCATGCCATCAACAATGCGCAGAAAGACGCATTCATTACGATAATGAGCGACGTGGTACCCGATGCGCTGGAGCAGGTGAAGGCATTGAAGGAAAAGGAAGGGTCGATGTTTTAGGGCTATACTAAAGTTGGCATTGGTAACGAAAGATAGTTTTGTATCTTTGCGCCTAAAAACAAAAAATATGGATTGCCCAAAATGTCAAGGTACACACAAAATCAAGAACGGAATAGTGAGGGGTTTGCAGCGTTACAAATGCAAAT
>JASGFI010000157.1:0-6171 GCA_047605615.1 Edaphocola sp.
TTAATAGAAGTTTAAACAAACTGAAAATCAACTTAGCCTAAATGCACAACAGGTTACAACAAGTGTCTAAAGTACCGTATATTGCAAATTATTTCGGAAAAATCGAATACACGATGAAGTTATTCTCTTACAAAAGCTCATACACTTGCCTGTAACGTTTTTGGGCTTTGCGAGGGGGCGGATTTTTAGCACTAACGTTGATACGAAGCACAAATGTTGAATTTAGCACTTCCGTTGATACGAAGCCATTCGCCCCGCCTGACGCCAAACCCTTGTTGATGGCTGTGCTTTCTATTTTTTGTCGTTGTCAAGGTGCTGTTTCAGCAAAAGCTTTTCTCGTTCTATTTCGTCTGCCAATTCTTTTTCTGTTGGCAAATAGGGCATATATTTTGTCGCAAAAAGTTGTTTGTGTTCTTTAAGAATTGAGTACTGAACAACGGTTTCATCTCTTTCCGCACACAATATTATCCCGATTGTCGGATTGTCGTTTGGTTGTTTTTTTAAGTCATCATACATTCGGATATACATATCCATTTGTCCTGTGTCTTGGTGCGATAATTTAGTCGTTTTGAGGTCAAACAGTACAAAACATTTCAAAATGTAATTGTAAAAAACAAGGTCGATGTAAAAATGAGAAGTTTCTGTGATTACACGGACTTGTCTGCCGACAAAAGAAAATCCTTTTCCTAATCCCAATAAGAAGTGTTGCAGGTTTTCAATCAACGCTGTTTCAATTTGGTTTTCGGTTGCGTTGATTGGCTGGGGAATATTTAAAAATTCAAAAACGTAAGGGTCTTTTATGAAATCCGATGTTGTATGTTTTTCTAATGTTTCGCTGTGTTGCAATGCTTCTCGTTTGTCTTGTGAAGAAAGTAACCGTTGATAATACGAAGTATTAATGTTACGTTCCAAAATTCTGGAGCTCCAATTTTGTTCTTCGGTTTCTTTCAAATAATAATTTCGTGCTTCCGGATTTTCAACTCGCATTATCAGGCGATGATGTGTCCAACTCAAATTGCTACGCAGTGCGTAGCAAATCTCTCCATCGGGATAAGTGAGGTAAAATTGGCGAAAATTCCGAAGATTGGCATAAGAAAATCCTTTGCCAAATTCCGATGTAAGAGCAACCGACAAATTTTTCAAAACGGCTTCGCCATATTCGGCTTTTCTTTTCCGTTTTGTTCTTCTTCTACAATTCGTTTTCCGATAAGCCAATATGCCTCAACCATTGCAGAATTTACAGCTTGATAGGCTTTCTGTCTTGCTTTTTCCAAAATTGCTTTTATCTCGGAAATGTATATTTCGGGCTTTTGTAAGCTCATATTTTTGGTGTGTTACAATTCCCAAATTTACAACAATTTTGGGCATTGTTAATCTGATATAGTTTTTAAAAACTTTGCCAACTTTTTGAAAGTTGGCAAAGTTGTAAATCAAACAAAAGTACATGTAGATATGTGTTCTGTGTCTGTAAAGCTATATCACTTTAACAATCCCCAATTTTGTTCTTGGATTACTCTGTAACGCACATTTTTGAACAATCGGCATTTCTGTTTTCATCAATTCTTACACAACGTGCTTTCTCCATTAAGCGAATGAAGTTCAAATCTTCGTATTTCATTCCGCTAATTGCTTCGTTCGGTGTTAGCGTTTTCAAAGTAGGCAAATACAGGTTGTTTGCACAATCAATCATTTTCGGCAACATACGTTTAAGGTGTTCGCAATCTGTTACAGAATATTTTTTTATAATATGATATTTGAATTTTCTGTTCCAACTTTCAATCATATTGTTGCTATAATTTGTGTTTGTAATTGGCAACAACTTTCACACTGTCTTGCTGCCCACATGCGGAGAGTCAGATTATCCTTCCTTTTCTCCAAAAAAAATTCGCGATTTTTTCTTGAAATTCCCAACCATAATGTTATGACAAGTGTCTAAAGTATCGTATATTGCAAATTATTTCGGAAAAAATATCGAATACACGATGAAATTATTTTCTTACAAAAGTACTGCGGCGTTATTTATTGGTTTATTGGCGGGCGGCATGGCCTCCGCACGGGAAAAGCACCCCGCCACGGGAGCCTATCCTGCCGCCGTTCCCAAAACCGGCCTCGATTTCATCGAGAACAAAGGCCAGTGGGATGAAGAAGCCAGGTACAAGGCCGAGATACCCGGCGGCGCCTTGTTCTTGACCAAGGACGGCTTCATGTACAATTTTCAGGACCAAGGCGATTGGGACGCCGTCCATGAAGCGGCGGAACACGGCAAGGGAAATGTGGCCGACTTGGTGGTGCATGGCCATGCCTACCGCATAAGGTTCGTGGGAGCCAACACCGGCGCGCCCTCCAAAGGTGCGGAAAAGCGCAGCACCTACCACAACTATTTCATAGGCAACGACTCTACCAAATGGGCGGGTAACGTGGGCCTGTACGGTACCGTAACCTACACCAACCTATATGCAAACATTGACATGCAGGTGTACAGCAAAAGCATAAACGGCGCCAAATACGACTTGTTGGTAAAGCCCGGCGGCAACCCCGCCGACATCCAATTGTCTTTCGACGGCATAGACCCCACCTTGGACAAGGAAGGCAAGCTGCACTACAAATCGAGCGTAAACGAGGTGGTGGAAAGCGCGCCTTATTCCTACCAAATAATAAACGGCGTAAAAACCGAAGTAGCCAGCAAGTTCAAATTGGTAAGGGGCAAATTGTCTTTTGAATTTCCCAATGGCTACGATGCCACCAAAGAACTGGTGATAGACCCTACCTTGATATATTGCAGCTATAGTGGCGCAACCAGCGGCACCTACTATGCGCATAGCACTACTTTTGACCAATCGGGCAACACCTATACTGCGGCCTTGGCCTTGGGCGCCGGAAACGGCTGGCCCGTAACCACCGGTGCATACCAAACGTCATACCCCAGCACTGCTTATTATGCTGCCGCCAGCATCATGAAAATAAACTCAACCGGTAGTGCCATTATTTACGCAACTTATTTTGGGGGTTCATCGGGCAGTGTGCAGCCCAACACACTTCGGGTAGATGCAAACGGCGAACTGTACATGGCAGGTAATACATCTTCTTCTACCATGCCCACTACGGGCAATGCTTTCCAAACCACCATGAGCGGTTCGAGCGATATATACTTGGTGCATTTCAACGCTGCCGGCAGTTCTATTTTAGGCAGCACCTATTTGGGCGGGAGCGGCTATGAAGCCCTGATGCTTTATGAAAGCTCTGCTTATACGGGTCTTGGCTCAAGTGGCAACCCCAATAATACCGTGGAAATAGCATTTCGTTCGTCGGGCACTGTTTGGTTGACCTCCAATACGGGTTCTTCCGATTTCCCGGTTACTACCAATGCCATACAGGATACACTGGGTGGCGGCATGGATGCGGTTATTTGCGAATTGACCAGCAACTGTGCCAACTTGCTGTACAGCACCTACTTTGGCGGCAGCGGCTGGGACGGTGGCTTGGGCATAGAACTCAATGAATCCAACTCTTATGTTACCATTGCCGGCGGCACCGGCAGCAGCAAGCTGCCCGGCCTCGACAGCACATCTTTGCACAACACCAACCAAGGCGGGTACGATGGCTTTGTTGCCCGGTTCGACCCGGCAAGCTATGCCAACTACAAAACTACTTTCCTGGGAACAGCCTACTCGGAGACCGCCATGCGCATTGCTTATGACGACTCGGGCTATATATACATAGCGGGCAGGAGCTTAGGTGCCAGTTATCCCATAACAACGGGAGCGTATAGCATTGGAAATGGGGTTATTTTCTTGCAAAAGTTGGATACGGCCTTACATACCTCCTTGGCATCTACCCATTTGGGTCCCTCTCTCTATTCATCCTCCACTTCTTATGCATACGAAGCCGTACCCACGGCCATGATGGTGGACGAATGTGGTTATGTATTTCTTGCTACGGTATCTTATTATGCCTATTCAAACAGTAGCCTCCCCGTCACTGCCGATGCGTTTTTGACTTCTCCCAGGCCATTTTGGCTTTGTACGCTAACCCCTAATTTTGGGGGCTTATATTTTGGCACTTATTATGGCGCTTCTGCCGACCACTTCCACCCCGGCGTGGGCCGTATGGATGTAAGTGGCAACGTTTATCAAAACGTTTGTTACTCCGGAAGTAGCAATTCCTCGGTTTCTACCCCGAATTCTTTTTCGCCCGCCAAACTAAATGGCAGCACAAACGACAATGTTACCTTCAAATTCAGGTTCGACCCCAGCGGCGTACATTCCGACTTCACATTAGACACGGCATTGAACCAAAACGATACCGGATGTGCGCCTTATACCGTTAGCTTCACCAACTTTTCGCTTGTTGCCCAGGAGTACCTGTGGGATTTTGGCGACGGCACCACCAGTACCGCAGCCGCCCCTACCCACACGTTTACCACTGCGGGGCATTATACCGTAACCTTATACGCCTTCAACGATACGGCTTGCATTACCAACGACACCTCGTACATGGAGTTTGAGATATTGAGCGTGGACTACCCGCAGTTGGTAGCCTCGAACGATACCTTATTATGTAAGATAGAACCGTCTCTTGACCTGTTTGTCACTATCCTGAACCCCACGGCCAACAATGTGATTGAATGGCAGCCTTCCGGGGGCGTATTGACGGGAGCCAATAGTACCAATGCTTCCGTTGACCCTTCGTATAGCGAGGTGTATTGGGTTACGGTGAAAGATACCATTGCCGGTTTCTGTAGTTTCTCCACCACCGATACCATACACATAGATTTTTCGCCGCGCATCTTGAACATACTTACGCCCGACACCACCGTGTGTGCCGGTTCGGGCGTAGCCATAGCCGCAGAGGCCACGGACGGCTACACTTTCCGCTGGGTACCCGGCACGGGCGTAAGCGACACTACCGCCTTAACGCCAACCATTACCGCTACCCAACCTTTGACCACTTACCAGTTGACCGCATCGTACCCGGGTTGCTTGGATACTTCGGTATTCATCAACATCGGCATGGAGGAAATACCCGTAGTGGACTTAGGTCCCGACATCAGCCTTTGCCAAGGGAAAACAGTACCTTTGGAATCCAGCGTCACGCCCTTCACGCTCAACTATACCTACCAATGGTCGCCTGCGGGTAGCAACCTCAGCAGTGCTACTACCGCCACCACGTACTTTACCGCCGATACCAGTGGCGTATGGTACCTGGACGTTTACAGTCCGGTGGGTTGCCATGGCAGGGACAGCATCGCAGTAAATGTTTACCCGGGTGCCTTTGGCGACATAACTGCCGATACGGGCTATTGTCCCGTTCCGGGTGCCAAGGCGCAATTGTTGGCCAGCGGCGGCACCGATTATGCCTGGTCGCCGGCCTATGGCCTAAGCGATACCACCATTGCCAATCCCGTGGCCAATCCGGGTGTCAGCACTACCTATACGGTATTGATTAAAAATCAGTACGATTGTTACGATACCGAAACCGTGACGGTAAAAGTGTATGCGGAAGCCACCCTTACCATACCCGATACGGTTACGGTATATCCCGGCGAGCCTTATCAGGTAGAACCCGGCACCAATGCGCTGTACTTCAAATGGTTCCCGCCATCGGGCCTAAGTGCCGACAATGTGTCCAACCCCTTGATGAGCCCATCCATCAACACCCGGTATCATGTAACCGCCACTACCGAATACGGTTGCTCTGTGACGGACTCCATGGATGTGTTGGTAAGCCCAACGCTTATAGACATGCCCAATGCATACGCACCTACCTCCAATTATACCTTCAAACCCGTGGTGAAGGGTATGGTGGCACTGAAAAGCTTCGTGATATACGACCGTTGGGGCACTAAGATTTATAGCAGTTCCGACATAAACGAGGGCTGGGACGGCACCTTCAACGGTGCGCCACAACCCATGGGCGTATATGTCTACACCATAGAGGGCGTTACTTCGGAGGGAAGCGTGTTTGCCAAATCGGGCAATGTGACACTCGTGAGATAGGCAAAATAAATTTGCAAAAAAGAAATCCCCCCACTCCACTACCGAGAGCAGTGGGGGGATTTTTTTAGTGTTTTCCGTATGTCACCCAATAATACGGTTTGTCTTGTCCTACTATAGGTTAATTTTATTTTGGTTATACGAAAGTGAATTACAAAATAGACCAAAAACATTTTTA
>JASGFI010000158.1:0-6114 GCA_047605615.1 Edaphocola sp.
CAGGATGTAATTACTGCAATATTAATTGTTTGAAATTTTTGTCGTGTACTTAGCGTTAGCATAATAGGCAATCCCAAGGGGGCAAAGCAATATTTCTTGGCAGCCTACAACAAGGGCAAGGACGGCAATTACCAATTCGAACATTTTTTCGACCAAGAGCTTCCGCCATTGGCCTACGATGGCTTTGGTTATGCTTACACAAATATTGCCCATTCAAGCAAGGGAGCATATATGACCCTTCCCCTTTCGGACAATGTATATGACGTGGCAACCGAAAAATACACGAATTTGGGCCTCTTGAAAGAAAAGCAATTTGGAGGCGACATTTTTTCAAGAAAGATGAGTTTTCATAACATAGAAGTATCCAACGACTACATCTACCTAATCTATTACGACCTGCCCAAGAAATTGGCATTTTACAGCAGGTTTGACCGAAAGGACAACAATAAGGAAGAAAAACGCTTCCGTTTAGCCCTTTATATAGAGCCTATTTACAGATAGACCCATTCGATTTTGATTGTGTATATGTACCGGTAGAGAACAACACAATAATAAGGCAAAGAATATTCCATTAACCTTGCAATGGGCAATACGGCGCATCGAGGAACTATGGAAATTTCTATCAATCCCCCGAGCAGCGTGTTTTATCAACATTGGTGTAGAAAACTAAATTTGGAAATGCTGCGAGCGGCCATTTATATTTGCGGCATTAAATGTTTTTGAAAAATGGAAAAATTCAATCAATTGAAAGAACTGCTCGCCTCAGTGGAAGCAGATGCCGAAAAATTTTACGTTAAAGGCAGCAAAGTAGCCGGCACCCGCGTACGTGGCGGAATGCAGCAAATCAAAGCCTTGGCCCAGGAAATACGTGCGGAAGTAACCGAACTGAAAAACAAAGCCGAAGCCGAAGTGAAGTAATTTTTTTGAACAAGGGAAGCCGGTAAGCAAAATGTTTACCGGCTTTTCTTTTTATTGGAAACCATCGTTTTGGCTATGCCAACGATTGGAGCGTTGCTATCACTGCGTCAAAATCGGGAATTTTGCCCGCATCTTCCAATACTTCGGCATATTGTACAATCCCCTCTTTGTCTATCACGAACGCCGAACGCTTGGACACGCCTTTCAACCCCAATACGAAATCGTGGTAAATGCTGCCGTAAGCGGCGGAAACCTCTTTGTTGAAATCGCTCAATAGCGGGAAGGTCAGTCCTTGCTCTTTCTTGAACTTGTCCAAGGTAAAGGGAGAGTCCACGGAAATGGCCAGCACCTGCGCCTGTAAACCGTTGTAGGCGGCGAGGTTGTCGCGCAGGGAGCAAAGCTCCGCCGTGCAAACGCTGGTGAAAGCCAAGGGGAAAAACACCAACACCACATTGCTGCCCTTGAATTGGCTTAACGATACCTCCTGTTTGTCGCTGTCTATAAGCGTGAAGCCCGGAGCGGCTTGTCCTTTGGTTAATGACATATTGCAGTTTTAAAAAACAAATTTAGGCCAAAGTTTACTACTGCCCAATGCCCCGTACATTATCAGTCAATCGATTTGGCCAACCGAGCCAAGTCCTTGTATTTGAAATTGTAGCTAATCTTCACGTATTCGGCATACAGCATTTTGCCGGTGCCGCTTTCGTACACATTGATGTACTTGTCCGTGGAACTTTGGGTATATACCAAGTATTTTACGGGGTGCTACGTATCGGCTATCAACTTGTCCAATTCCGGTTTCGGTAAAATCCTGATGGGGAATTTATAGGCTTTGCGCAAGTCGTCGTCGTCCACGGTTTCGGTTTGTGCGCCGGTAAACATATTTACCTTCAGGTTCACGTAGTCGGGCACATACAGCGTGTCGTGCTGCAACGATTTCAAGGCGGCTTTGTCCTCCATTTCCGAAAACGGCCCGCGTTCGTCGCCAATGTGCAAGCGGTCGTTCACCTCTTTCAGGTAGCCCTTCAGCAAGCCCGGGCTAAAGTTGTAGATGATGGCATCGTTGTAGATATAGGAAAGCAACCGCTGGCTGAAATCGCTTTTGCTGGCATATAGGTTTTGCATGGCCACGCCGTAGCTCTCCATGTCGGGGTAAATCAAGATACGGCCGAAAAACTGCTGGTTCACCTTGCCGCTTTTTTTTGTCTTGGGCATCCATAGGTCGTAGGCCAAGTGCATCCACGCACCCGCGCCGCGGCCAACGCCATTGTGTGTGGCGGCATTTACGAAACCTCCGAAACTGAAGATTGCATAGCCCCCTTGGTCGGTGTATTTACCCATTTCGTCTGGCTTGATTATCTTGAACGGCGTAAGCGTCCATACCGATTTTATGCTGGCCTCGTAAGCCGCCTGTTGGTTGTACTGGCTGTAGGGCAGGGTGAACAACACGGTAGATTTTTTGAGCGCGGCCAAATCGTCTTTGCCGATGACTCCCGGCCTGTTCAAGGTAGCCATTTCGTTGGAGCCTACTTGTATTTGGGCGTTCGTGGTTAGGGCAGCCGCCAACAAGAACGACAGCATGGGATATTTCATAGTCATTTCATTGAATTGGGATAAAAATAGAAACAAGTTTTGCTTTTTTGGCAATAACGGAAAAATTTTTTCCCGAACTTCACGGCCTGCTAAATTTATTGAGCGGCGGCAACATTCTTTGTGGCGGTGCTACGGCCCCCCCCAAAGAGGAATTTCCCAAAGCCGTTCAATGCCAAAACATTCAATTTATTATTCGCACAATGAAGAAACTAATTTTTGCCACGGCCGCAGCCACGATGCTGTGCTGCCCGCAATTTGCATCGGCGCAAGCCAAGCTGGTAGAAACCGTAGCCCGCAAAGGCAACGAAGCGGTGATACCCTTTCAGAAATATGTATTGCCCAATGGCCTTACGGTATTGATACACGAAGACCATAGCGACCCCATAGCACATGTGGACGTTACGTACCATGTGGGTTCGGCGCGCGAGGAAATAGGCAAATCGGGCTTCGCGCATTTTTTTGAACACATGATGTTCCAAGGTTCGGACAACGTGGCCGACGAGCAGCATTTTAAGATAATAACCGAGGCCGGCGGCGACCTGAACGGCAGTACCAACCGCGACCGCACCAATTATTTTGAAACCGTACCGGCCAACCAATTGGAGAAAATGCTGTGGCTCGAAGCCGACCGCATGGGCTTCTTGCTCGATGCCGTTACCCAACAGAAATTTGAAGTGCAAAGGGCTACCGTAAAAAATGAAAGGGGCCAGCGTTACGACAACCAACCTTACGGCTTGGTAGGCGAGGTGGCATCCAAAAACCTGTACCCTTATGGCCACCCCTACTCTTGGATGACCATTGGCTACCTCGAAGACCTGAACCGTGTGAATGTGGGCGACCTGAAAAACTTCTTCCTGCGCTGGTACGGCCCCAACAATGCCGTGTTGACCATAGGCGGCGACGTAAACCCCAAACAGGCATTGGCCTGGGTAGAAAAATACTTTGGCAGCATACCGCGCGGCCCCGAAGTGAAGCCCGTACAATTGCCCCTGACCAAATTGGAGGAAGATAGGTTCGTTTCCTTTACCGACAATTACGCCAAGCTGCCCATGTTGCGCATCATATACCCAAGCCCGCCGGAATACAGCAAAGACGAACCTGCCCTCGATTGCTTGGCCGAAATAATAGGCCAGGGCAAAAATTCGTTGCTCTACAAAAACTTAGTAAAAGCCGGCAAGGCGGTGAGTGCCTCGGCATACAACTCCACCAGCGAATTGGCGGGCGAATTTACCATAAACATTACGCCTTTTCCCGGTCAAAAACTGAGCGACATAGACGAGATAATAAAACAAACCTTCGCGGAATTTGAACAGAAAGGCCCCGGCGACGACGACATAAAAAAATTCACCAACGGACACGAAGCGCAAATTGTCTATGGCTTGGAAAGCGTGTCGGGCAAGGTGTCGCAACTGGCGGCCTTTTACACCTATACCGGCGATGCCAACTATTTGGGCAAACAACTGAAAGCCTATACAAGTGTTACCAAAGCCGACGTGATGCGCGTGTACAACCAATACATCAAAGGCCAACATTCGGTAACGGTAAGCGTACTGACCAAGGGCAACGAAGACAACAAAGCTGCTGCCGATAATTATACGGTATCGGAAACAGGTTATAAAGCACCCAATTACGGCTACGACAAGTTGAAGTACAACAAAGCCAAAGACAACTTTGACCGCAGCCAAATACCCGCTTCGGGTGCCGCCGTCACCGTAAAAGCCCCGGCCTCCTATACCAAGGAACTGGGCAACGATGTGAAAGTTATCGGCACCGTATCGAAAGAAATACCCGTGGTCACTTTGTTGCTGAAGTTCAAGGGCGGCAAAATAACCGATGCGCCGGACAAAAGCGGCACGGCCAATTTGTTTGCGGCCATGATGAACGAAGACACCAAAAACTACAGCGGCGAAGCCTTCAACATGGCTTTGGAACAATTGGGAAGCGACATAAACATATCGGCTTCCGATGACGAAATAAACGTACAGGTACGCACGCTTAGCAAAAATTTGGACAAGACCCTCGCCCTATTGGAAGAAAGGTTGTTGCGCCCGAAATTCGACCAAGAAGATTTTGACCGTATAAAAAAACGCACCACGGAAAGCGTAAAGAACGCCATGAACCGCCCGGCTTACGTGGCCAGCGTGGCCTTCAATTCCTTGCTCATGGGCGCGGGCAATCCATTGGGCAAAAGCACGAGCGGAACGCAGGAAAGCATAGCCAACATTAATCTGGACGATGTAAAAGATTACTATGCCCAAAAATTCAACCAACCCGGCACGGAGATAGTGGTGGTGGGCGATGTGGCCGAAAGTGCCATTTTACCCAAACTCGATTTCATGAAACAATTGCCGACGGCAAAAACGGCCATGCCCGTGCTGCCCGCCGCCCCCACGGTCAGCAAGCCCCAGGTATATTTCATAGATGTGCCCGGTGCGGCGCAAACCGAGTTTAGGGTGGGCTTCGTTACCGGCATGAAATACGATGCGACGGGCGATTTCTACAAGAGCAACATCATGAACTATCCCTTGGGCGGCGCGTTCAACAGTAGGCTCAACTTGTACCTGCGCGAGGACAAAGGCTGGACTTATGGCGCACGTTCGTCCTTCGATGGCGACAAATATACCGGCGACTATTCGTTCAGCGCAGGCATAAAAGCGGCGGCCACCGATAGCGCATTGGTAGATGTGTTGCGCATAATAGAAGAATACCGCAACAATGGCGCCACGCAGCAAGAACTGGATTTTACCAAAAGCAGCATGACCCAAAGCGAGGCACGTAAATACGAAACAGGCTACCAGAAAGCAGGATTTTTAAGCAGGATGCTTACCTACGGCCTCCCGGCCGATTTCAGCACGCAGCAGAACAACATACTGAAGGCCATGACCGTGGCAGACGTAAAACAACAAGCCGCCACCCGCCTGAAACCACAAGACCAATTGTTGATATTGCTGGTGGGCGACAAGGCATCTTTGGCAGAAAAACTTAGCGCAAAAGGCTTTACCCTTACCGAAATAAATGCGGAAGGCAAGCCCGTACGGTAATTCTTTCTTTCAATTACTTGACAACGCCCCGCAAATTGCGGGGCGTTTTTGGGGAGGCTGCAGGTTGCACGCTGTTCGTTTCAAATGTGTCCTTGGGGTATTCTTTATCGCCGGGAGGGGCCTCTCATCTACCGCATCACTTCAAATTTCTTCATTACCGCCCCTTCGCTCGTTTCAATCCTGATGTTGTACAGGCCACCGGCAAGGCCCTTGGTAGAGAAACGGGTTTGTGTCGGCATCTTGGCTTTTTGCTTCAAAACCACTTGCCCCAAAACATTGTACACCACTATTTCCCGTAGCGAAGCGGTGCTTTTGTTATTGATGTTGACCATGTCGCTGGTGGGGTTGGGATATAAATCTATTTGCTGCATTAATTGGTCATTGCCTGCTATGCCCGTGGCACCCGGCACCGCGAACACGTCCACAGTACGCGATTGGTCAATTATCACGCCGGTACATTCGCCTTCCATATACAGGGTCACGGTATAGATGCCCAGGGCGGTGTATTGGTGCTGCACGAAGTAACCGGTGTCTTGCGGCGAGCCATCGCCAAAGTCCCAGC
>JASGFI010000159.1:0-6075 GCA_047605615.1 Edaphocola sp.
CAAATAATTTATTGGCAATCCAATTAATTGTATTTTTTGTCGTGTACTAAACTCCTTGCTAAATTTTCTCCTTGTTGACATAAAATTATTTGATTTTAAAATTAAGATTTTTTTGTTAATTTCATATCTTAACTTGCTGTCTTAATTTTGGGGAGTATTATATTACCGGCAATGCTACTTCTTCTGCAAGGCATGTTGCAGCACTTCGGCCATGTCGCTCACATAGGTAAATTTTAGCCCCTTGATGAACGCCGGCGTTATATCTTCCACGTCTTTACGGTTTTGCTCGCAGAGCAACACTTCTTTCATGCCGGCGCGCTTGGCGGCCAATACTTTTTCCTTGATGCCGCCCACGGGCAATACTTGGCCGCGAAGGGTTATCTCGCCGGTCATGGCCAAAAACGGCTTGACCTTGCGGCCGGTGATAGCCGAAGCAAGGGCGGTGAGCATGGTGACGCCCGCACTGGGACCGTCTTTGGGCACCGCGCCTTCGGGTACGTGTATGTGTATGTTGTTTTCTTCAAACTTGGCCGGGTCTATATGGTACTCCGCGGCGTGTGCTTTTAAATAAGACAATGCGGTAGAAGCCGATTCCTTCATTACATTGCCCAAGTTGCCGGTAAGCGTAAGGCCGCCCTTGCCCTTGCTGAGTATGGCTTCGACAAACAGTATTTCGCCGCCCACGTAAGTCCAGGCCAAGCCAACCACCACGCCCGGAGGGTTTTGTTTTTGGTATAAATCGTTGGTGTACTTGGGTTTGCCCAAGGCTTTTTCTATAAAGGCGTTGTCTATGGCTATCTTCCCGGTATCGTTCATGGCCACGTCTTTGGCTATGCTGCGCATGAGCGCGGCCAATTGCCTGTCCAGCTCGCGCACGCCCGACTCGCGGGTGTAGCTTCTTATCAAATGCTGCAAGGAGGATGCGGTATATTTTATGTCCACCTTGTCGAGGCCGTGGGCTTTCTTTTGCTTGGGGAAAAGGTGTTTCTTGGCTATTTCCGTTTTTTCCTCGATGCTGTAACCCGACAGTTGGATTATCTCCAGGCGGTCGCGCAGGGCGGGCTGTATCTCGCCAAGGCTATTGGCCGTGGCTATGAACAAGACCTTTGAAAGGTCGTATTCCATTTCGAGGTAATTGTCGTAGAAGGAATGGTTTTGTTCGGGGTCCAATATTTCGAGCAGGGCCGAACTGGGGTCGCCGCGGAAGTCTTTGCCAATCTTGTCTATCTCGTCCAATATGAATACCGGATTGGATGTTTTGGCCTTGCGTATGGATTGTATGATGCGGCCGGGCATGGCGCCGATGTAGGTTTTGCGATGGCCGCGCAGCTCGCTTTCGTCGTGCAGGCCGCCAAGGCTGAGGCGTACGTATTTGCGGTTTACGGCATTGGCTATGCTTTGCCCCAAGCTGGTTTTGCCTATGCCGGGAGGTCCCACGAAGCACAATATGGGCGATTTCAAATCGCCTTTCAATTTCAATACCGCCAAATATTCCAGTATGCGGTCCTTGATTTTTTCCATGCCGTAATGGTCGGCATCGAGTACGTCGAGGGCTTTCTTGAGGTCGTACTTATCTTCGGTATATTGCTCCCAGGGCAAGTCCAGCAACAAATCCAGATGGTTGTATATCACCGAATAATCGGGCGAGTTGATGTGCATCCGTTCCAACTTGCCTATGCCTTTCACAAAAGCCTCCTTTGCCGAATCGGGCCATTTTTTGTTTTCGGCACGTTTCCTTAAATCCTTCAATTCCCTGTCGTTGCCTTCGCTGCCCAGTTCTTCGTTGATGCTTTTCAGTTGTTGTTGCAGGAAATATTCGCGTTGCTGCTTGTCTATTTCGCCCCGTGTCTTGTTGGTTATTTCGTTTTTCAGTTCGGCCATTTGCAAGTCCGACTGCAATAGCTCCAGCAACCTGTGGGTGCGTTGCTTAATGTCGCTTTGCTCCAGCAGGGCTTGTTTTTCGGGCAGCTTGGTTTCCAAATTGCTGGCTATGAAATGCACCAGAAAGCTGTAGTTTTCAATGTTGCGCAGCATCATGCCCGTTTCCATGGGTATGTTGGGCGACAAGGACACTATGCGTTCGGCCATGTCCTTTATGGTGCCTATCATGGCGTCGAACTCTTGGTCGCCCTTGGGGAAGGCATCTTCGAGGTAGCGAACCGTGGCCTTTAGATAAGGGGTTTCTTGGGTAAATTTTTCTATTTCAAAACGTATGCGGCCCATGATGAATACCGTGATATTGCCATCGGGCATCTTCATTTGCTTTACTATTTTGGCTATGGTGCCGGTGGTATGGATGTCGGTAGTGGCGGGGTCGTCGTTTTCCGCGTCCTTTTGGGCCAGCACCCCGATGAAGCCGCCGTTTTTTGAAGCATCGGTTATGGCCTTCACCGATTTTTCGCGCGAAACGGTAATGGGCAACACTACGTTGGGAAACAGCACCGTGTTGCGCAAGGCCACGATGGGTATTTCCTTGGGCAAATCTTTCTTCTCTTGCTCTTCCAACTCTATTTCGCCCAGCGGAACAATGGGCATAAATTCCATGTCGTTTTCGTTGCTATTTAAAAATATTCTTTTGATGCTCATTTGTCTATACGTCATTTTGTCAAATGCCCAAGGAAATCCGGCATTTGCATAAGGTCTTATGTATGGGCAATTTATATGCCAGAGGCCACAATCGGAAATTATTACAGCCATTCCGTATGTCATTTACCTTGTTTGGCATTTATTTGAAAAATAAGCATTCCCACCCTACATTTGAACCACAACCGCAATTATATGAAATCAAAGCATTTGCCCCTTACGTTCTTTATCCTGTTTCTCGCTTTCCAAGTTGCTGCGCAAAACACTATGTACCCCACGAAAGCCCCATACATCAGCACCGGAATAGACGGTTGCATACTGAGTACGGCTCATGGTGCCAAACTTCCGGGACAAAGCTTTGGCACGCCGAGGGTTACCGGTTTTTTTCATGCCGGGGCGAACCTTAATTACGACTTCAACAAGCATTTAGGCATGTACACTGGTTTGAACATCAAGAATATAGGCTTTATTGAACAACGCAACAACCCCGACTCTACCATTAAGCGCAGGGTATATGCCTTTGGCGTGCCCTTGGGTTTCAAGGTAGGCGACGTGAAGTTTGGCAGCTATGTGCTGTTTGGCGGCGGCGTGGATTTTCCCTTTAATTACAAGGAAAAAGGCTTCGTCAACCGGGGCGACAAAACCAAGTTCAACGAATGGTTCGGCTCGCGCACGCCGGCGGTGATGCCTTACGTGTTCGTGGGTGCGCACCTGCGCCCGGTGGTAGCCTTGAAGTTGCAATATTACCCTGCCAATTTCCTGAATGGAGGTTATATAGCAAACGGCGGCGGCAAACCTTACACCGGTTACAATGTGCATTTGGTTATGCTTACGGCAGGTTTCGACATTAGTTATTATCCTAAAAAATAGTGTGCTGCGGTTTTTTGGGCAGTACGGAGCAACCATTTGGAACTGCATCGATGCCTAAATTTTCCTACCAAACCAGTGATGCACTACCCAAAATGGCGGCATCCCTTTCGGACAGGCCCGAGGGCATGATGTCTATCTTGTTTTGATAAACGTACAATAGGTTTTCTTCCATGTGCCTTTTTGTGGGTCCTATGATGTAGGTGCCGGCTTTGGCCAAACCCCCGAACAATATTATCGCTTCGGGGCTGGTGATGGCTACCGCATCGGCCAGGGACTGCCCCAGTATCTTGCCCGTAAATTCAAATATTTCCAACGCCAGCGGGTCGCCGGCTACGGCGGCCTTGTGTATGTCGGCCGAGGCAACTTTGCCATTGCGGGCATTGACATTTGCCAGCCAATCGGGATGTTCGGTATTTGTTTCACCGGCATTTTCCAATAGTTCCATGGCCGTGCGTACTATGCCCGTGGCAGAAGTGTAGGTTTCCAAACAGCCCTTGCGGCCACATCCGCAATGCCTGCCCCCCCTTATGGCAATGGTATGGCCCAATTCGCCGGCAAAACCGTCGTGCCCGTAAATCAATTGGCCATTGGCCACAAACCCGCTGCCCACGCCGGTGCCCAAGGTAATGACCAAAAAGTCTTTCATGCCCTTGGCGGCGCCGTAGGTCATTTCGCCTATTGCGGTGGCATTGGCGTCGTTGGTGACGGTAACGGGTAGACCCACGGCTTGGGTTACCATTTCGGCCAGGGGCACGGTACCCTTCCACACCAAATTTGGGGCATGTTCTATATTTCCGGTGTATATGTTGCCATTGGGCGCACCTATGCCAATGCCCGTAATTTCATCTTTGCCAAATTCCGAAAAATACTCGCCCAAATAGCCTTTTAGAGCCTCTACAAATATTTGCGGCGAACCGTAATCGGCGGTTTTGAGGTTATGTTGCTTTAAAATATCTCCGTGCCGGTTTACTATCCCAAAGGCAATATTGGTGCCCCCAATGTCCATGCCGATAGAAAAACTTTTTGTGTGCATATTTGGTATGTTGAAAAAAGGCTTTAAGTTTAGGCTTTTAATAATAGCATTTTAAAATGAGCTGCAATAGTACAAAGAATAATCATTACCGTTTTGGCCTTTTGCTGATTGGCTGCCTTTTCTTCAGTTTTGGTTTCATTACCTGGGCCAATTCGCAATTGATTCCGTACCTGAAAATAGCCTGCGATTTGACGGTGACGCAATCGTACCTGGTGGCCACGGCTTTTTTCGCGGCTTATTTTTTTACCGCCATACCTTCTTCCTACGTGTTGAACAAAACCGGCTACAAGGTGGGCATGTGCCTTGGCTTGGTTATCATGGCCATAGGTGCGGCCATTTTCATGCCGGCTGCCACCATGCGCAGCTTCCCGCTTTTTTTGGCGGGGCTATTCATACAAGGTACGGGCCTTTCGTTGCTGCAAACGGCCTCCAACCCTTATGTCACCATACTTGGCCCCATATCGGGCGCGGCGCAGCGTATCAGCATCATGGGTATTTGCAACAAGGTAGCAGGCATATTGGCCGTGGTGGTCCTGGGCGGCATTACCTTGAAAGATGCGGATGCCTTTACCGCAAATTTGGCCGCCCTTGACCCCACGGCAAAAGCCGCCGAGCTTGACCGCCTGGCCGCAAGGGCCATTCAACCATACATGGTGATAACGGCAGCCTTGTTGGCATTGGCCATTATATTTTATTTCATGAAACTTCCCGAAGTGCAGGAAGAAGCCGAGGAAGCCGACCTCCCAGCCAAGGCCGACAGCACCAAATCGGGCGTGCTTCAGTTCCCGCATTTGATACTGGGTGCGCTTGCCATCTTTTTTTATGTGGGCGTGGAAGTCATCAGCTACGATACGTTTTCCACCCTGGGCACTTCCCTGGGCTACAGCCTCGACCTTGCCAAAAGTTTTGCTGCCGTAACCGGTTTTGGCATGTTGGTGGGTTACTTGCTCAGCATCATACTGATACCCAAGTTTATTTCGCAGAGGGTGGCGTTGGTAGTTGCCGTGGCGGCCAGCATGGTGCTGGTTTTGTTTGCTTCGTTCTTGAAAGGCGGCACCGGCATACTGCACGTTAACCTCGGCCTCGAAAGTTTGGATTTCCACATCCCCACCAATGCCGCCGCGCTATGCTTTGCGCTGCTGGGCTTTACCAATTCGGTAATGTGGCCGGCTATATGGCCCTTGTCGCTCGAGGGTTTGGGCAAATACACGAAGGTAGGCGGGGCCTTGCTGATTATGGGGATAGTGGGCGGCGCGGTCGTCACGCCGTTGCTGGGCGTATTTGCCAAGGCCATTGGTTCGCAGCAACACGCTTACCTGCTGATGATTCCCTGCTATTTGTATATACTTTATTTTGCCTTGAAGGGCCATAAGGCAAGGTAGGGCTTTCGTTGCCATTTCGCCGTAAAATATGAAAAAGATACTAGTATCGCTTGTACGAAAATACACCGAGGGTGCGTTTGCGAAGAAGAAATAAAATTGCTTGCAGGGTTTTGTAAAATGCGTTATTGGATAAATTTTGCGGGCTTTGCCAGTTATTAACCCGACGGCATTATATTTATGGCTATAGTAAAATTTTAATGGAAATAA
>JASGFI010000160.1:0-6043 GCA_047605615.1 Edaphocola sp.
TTTCGCCGAAAAGAGCCATAAGAAAACAAATGAATGAATTTTAAACAGGCTCTAAATATCAAATTTTATTCCCTGGGCCAAAGGCAAATCGCTGCCGTAGTTTATGGTGTTCGTTTGTCTGCGCATATAAGCCTTCCATGCGTCGGAGCCGCTTTCGCGGCCACCGCCTGTTTCTTTTTCCCCGCCAAAAGCACCGCCAATTTCTGCACCCGACGTACCTATGTTTACGTTGGCTATGCCGCAATCGCTGCCTGCCGCCGATAGAAACAATTCCGCTTCCCGCAGGTTTTGTGTAAATATTGCGGACGATAATCCTTGCGGCACCGCATTTTGCAGGGCAATGGCTTCCTTTAAATCTTTGTACTTCATCAGGTACAAAATAGGCGCAAATGTTTCGTGCTGCACTATGTCCATTTCGTTCTTTGCCTCTATGATGCAGGGTTTCACATAGCAGCCGCCTTCGTAGCCTTTGCCTGTCAGCACGCCGCCCGGCACCAAAATTCTTGCCCCTTCGCCTTTGGCTTTTTCAATGGCATCCAAATATTGCTGCACGGCTTGCCGGTCTATCAATGGCCCTACATGGTTGGCTGCATCCAGCGGATTGCCTATTCTCAACTGTCCGTAGGCTTTCTTGAGCGTACTTACCGTTTTGTCATACACACTTTCGTGTACTATCAACCGGCGGGTAGAGGTGCATCGTTGGCCGGCAGTGCCCACCGCGCCAAACACCGTGCCTACCAATACCATTTTAAGGTCGGCATGTTCCGATACGATGATGGCGTTGTTGCCGCCCAATTCCAATATGGATTTGCCAAACCTATAGGCAACCCTTACGGCTACCTCGCGCCCCACCTTGGTAGAACCCGTAAAGGAGATTAAAGGGACACGGGTATCGGCACTTAACCAAGGCCCCGCCGCTTCGCCGGATAGCAGGCAGCTTACGCCTTCGGGTACATTGTTGCGCTTAAATACATCGGCCACTATTTTTTGAACCGCTATGCCGCACAAAGGTGTTTTGGTGCTGGGTTTCCACACGCATACATTACCGCAAACCCAAGCCAGTGCAGCATTCCAGCTCCAAACGGCTACCGGAAAATTGAAGGCGCTTATAATGCCCACAATGCCCAAGGGGTGCCATTGTTCGTACATGCGGTGCTTGGGGCGTTCGCTGTGCATGGTTAGGCCGTACAATTGCCTGGACAAGCCTGCGGCAAAATCGCAGATGTCTATCATTTCCTGTACTTCGCCCAAGCCTTCTTGCAGGCTTTTGCCCATTTCGTAAGATACTAAGGCACCCAAAGCCTCTTTGTGCTTCCGCAACGCATCGCCCAATTGGCGCACTATCTCGCCACGTTTTGGTGCCGGCCATTCGCGCCATTCCCGAAAGGCTTCCTGTGCTTTTGCTATTACTTTTTCATAATTTTTTTCGCTGGAAGTGTCCGTATCGGCTATCAGTTTTCCATTTACCGGACTGAAAGAATGTATCGCATCGCCACCTTTCAACCATTTGCTGCCGGTAGCGGTACCGGCATTGAAAGTATCGATGCCCAACTGGAGCAATATTTTTTTGGTGTTCATTACAACTGTGTTTTTTAGCGGTATAGATGCCAAAGGTACAGGCTTTGCACTGTATGAAAATTTTGGCTATAAGGTTACGGAGGCAATGCTGTCGAAGTGCCGGTCTATCAAGGGGTGGGGCAGTGGCGTGCCGGGCGCAGTAGTGGTCAAAAAAATAGTGCGCATACCCATGCTCTTGCCAAATTGCATGTCGCTAAGGTTGTTGCCAATCATGATGCTTTTGTCAAATTCAATGTCGGGATATTGGCGCAGGGCGGCCTGGGCCATGCCGGTATTGGGCTTGCGGTCGGGGTGGTTGCGGTCGGGCGATGGTGCAAAATAAATGGCGGTTATCTTGCCGCCCGCATGTTCAATTTGCGCTACCATGTGGTCGTGTATATCGGTCAATTGTTTTTCGGTCATCAAGCCGCGACCTATGCCCCTTTGGTTCGTTACCACAAATACATAATCGAATTTTTGGGTAAGGTGCGAAAGGGTTTGCAAGGCTCCGGGGTAAAATTCAAATTCGTCTATGGAGAAAATATAACTGCCGTCTTTCTCTACATTTATCACCCCGTCGCGGTCTAAAAATAATGCTGTTGCCACCTGTGTTTATTTAAAATCTTCCTGTGCTTTGTAATAATCTTCGGGTATGCCGATGTCTATGAAATAGGTATCGCTCACGTAGCCTTGCAGGCTGCCATTCAAGGTTTCTGGCTCCAGGAAATCTTTTTCAAAGGAAAATTTTTCCGGATAAACATCCAAGTTGGCCAGCATTTTGTTTATCAGGTAAACACCGCCATTGATGAGTCCTTCAGTCTGCAATTTTTTTTCTTCAAATGCCTCTATGGTACTGTCGGCAGCCAGTTTTACCGCACCGTACCGTTCAAAATGCTGCATGGGTTTCAGGGCCAGCATGGCCTTGTAGCCTTGGCGGAAATTACGTTGCATTTGCCTTAAATCTACTTGGAACATGGTGTCGCCATTAAGCACGAACACTTGCTGCTCGCGGCTTTTGGCCAGTGCGCGCCTTATGCCGCCGCCCGTACCCAAGGGTTCTTGTTCTATCACCCAAGAGGTTTTGAAGGTGTATGCCTTGCCCCGCAGGTATTCGACGATTACCTCCGATTTGTATCCAAGCGAAAAGATTACATGGTCCACGAATTGAGATTCAAAAAACAGCAAGATATGCTCCAGGAAAGGCTTTCCGGCCACAGGTGCCATACATTTGGGCACATCGCTTACCACGCTGCTGAGCCTGGTACCCAAGCCGCCGGCCAATACTATACACTCCATTCGTAGGGCATTTTAATTTTTAGGGAACAATGCAGCCTCTACCAGTTCGCAGATGATGTGGCCGATGGTGATGTGGCTTTCCTGTATGCGCGGCGTGTCGTTGCTAGGTACGTCAATCAGCAAATCCGATGATGCTTTCATTTTGCCGCCGCTTTCGCCGGTCATGGCTATTGTGGTCATGCCTATTTGCCGGGCTTGCTCAAAAGCATTGATGATGTTGGCAGAGTTGCCCGACGTGCTTAGTCCCACTATTATATCGCCCTCTTTGCCCATGCCTTTTAGCATACGGCTATATACGTGTTCGTAACCATAATCGTTGGCTACGGCGGTTAGGTACGAAGTGTTGCAATGCAGGGCATCCGAAGGCAAGGGATTGCGGTCGAAATAGAAGCGGCCCGAAAATTCGGCTGCCAAATGCTGCGCGTCGGCCGCGCTGCCGCCATTGCCGCAAAACAATACCTTGTTGCCCGCCGTAAATGCAGCAATAATTTTTTCGGTTGCCGAAACAATGGAGCGGAGCAATTCTTCGTTGGCCAGTATTTTTTCCTTGACCGAAATGGAATTGCGTATGATGTTGGTTACTTGTTGTTGCATTGGTTTTAATAAGTATAAAGGCCGCCAAAGTTAGGAAACTACCGCTTAACGAACTTATTTATTGGCAAAGGCTTAGTACTTTTGCGCCCGAATGATTATTTTTTGTGGCAGTACGAGAAATGTATAGGGTAGTGCCACCATTATTTTGAAATAAAAATATGAACCAAGTTTTTGAAAATATAGCTTCGGTAATAAAATACCGGCGCACCAACAAGGCGGCCAATATGAATGGCAGGCCAATAGCAAACGATGAAATAATGCAATTGCTGCAACTGGCCGACTATGCGCCCACCCACGCCCGCACCGAACCGTGGCGTTTCTTCGTATATACGGGTGCCGGTTTGGAGCAATTTTGTACCGACCATGCCGATATGTATTGGCAAGCCACCGCCGAGGAAAACAGGAAGCAAGCCACTTACGACAGCTTAAAGGCGAATAGCCACACCGCCTCGCACTTGGTGATAGCCGCAATGAAGCGAACACCCATGGCAAAAATCCCGAAGTCGGAAGAATATGCGGCCACCGCCGCGGCTGTCCAAAATATATTGTTGGGCGCGGAAGCATTGGGCATAGCCAGCATTTGGAGCACGGGCGGCATGGCATTGAAGCCCCAAATGAAGGCTTATTTGCACCTCGAAGAAGATGACGAAGTGCTTGGTTTTGTATATTTGGGTCATGCGGACGTGCCCCAACGCGAACCGCTGCGCAACATACCCCTGGAAGAAAAAATCATTTGGCATTCGTAAGCATACCGGCAATATGCTGCAACCCTTGATAACGCTGATAAAGAAAGACCTGCTGCTCGAATGGCGGCAAAAGCACACGCTGTTTGGCGTGGTGCTGTATGTTGGCTGCACGGTATTGGTGTTGTACATGATGACGGGCGCGCCGGAGAGCAAGATTTGGAACGCGCTTTTTTGGGTGGCCATGCTTTTTGTGACGGTAAATACCGTGGCCAAAAGTTTTTTGCAAGAAGGCGACAGCCGTTTGCGTTATTACTACACCTTGGTGCCGCCCGTAGTGTACGTCTTGTCAAAGATGGCTTACAGCTTGGTGCTGATGGTGTTCATGACTTTGTTGAGCCTTTTGCTGTTCACCATTTTGTTGGGCAATCCGCTGATACATTTCGGCACGTTTCTGTTAGTCGCTTTGTTGGGCGCGGCAGGAATGTCGTTGTTGTTTACCTTCTTGTCGGCCATTGCGGCGCAAGCCAGGCAAAATGCGGCGTTGATGGCCATATTGGGCTTCCCCATAGCCATACCGTTGTTGCTGATATTGTCCCATCTTGCGGTGGGCGCGGTAAGCCCGGTGGTGCAAGAGGGCTGGTGGAGCATGGCATGGTTGATGGCGGGAATGGATGTGTTGATAATAGCTTTGGCGGCCATATTGTTCCCGTTTTTATGGAAGGAATGAGTGGCCGTTAATCACTAAGCGTAGGGAAGGCAACAGCATAAATTTTCCTTGGAACAATTGAGGAAGGTTTGTTACCTTTGCAGCCGCTTCGTAAAAAAAGCGATGTGCGGTCTTCGTAGCTCAGTTGGTAGAGCAGCTGACTCTTAATCAGCGGGTCTAGGGTTCGAGTCCCTACGAGGACACAAACAGCACCACCCGAAAGGCCGCTATTTTAGCGGCCTTTCCTCATTTTTAGCGGTTTACGCACTGTCAAGGGGGATTTCATGTTGTGGCTACTTGTGGCTGCTTGTGGTTATAAATGGCCAAAATGTGTTACCAAATGTGTTACCCGTTGTGTTACCTTGATGAAATACTCCATTTTCCGGCGTTTAAAGGGGGCGGAGAAAAACCTTTTTATTCCACCGGGAAATCGGCTTCGTTAACCGGGAGGGAACCTCTTTGTTTCAATATTTTGACATACGTCAAATCTTGGTTGGCTTCCAAGCCTTCGCCCCAGATTATTTCGTTCCTGCCCGTAATTTTCACGAATTTATCGGTATAAAACCTTTTGAGTTTCTGGTTCCAGACAAGCTCTTCCGTTTCCAGCTTTTCGCCGGTAGGGGTGCGCACCACCACGCTGTCGCGGCCTATCACGTTGTCGGAATTGGTGTAATACCGCGCGCTGCGGCAGGTAACGGTGCTTTCCAGCTTCAGGCTGTCTTTGTAAACCTCCAATTGTACGCCTTTCAGGAAATCCATGAAGGGCGGTTTGGCGGTTTCGTTGCCCACGAATTCCTTGGTTGTGAGTTGTGCCTTGGTTTTGCCGTTTTGGCTAAAAATAAAAGTCACGTCGTAGGCCCTGTCTTCTTCGAAATCCTTTAGGGTATTGGCTCCGGGCAGTTTGCTCAAATCATTTTCGCAAGAAGGAAAAACAAGGCTCGATGCCACACACAAGAGCAACAAGGCCAATTTACAGCCTGTTTTTCGGATTAAATACTGCAACATTTGGGGCAATGGGAATAAAATTTGTGTCGGCAAAGGTACGTTAATGGGCAAAGCTATGGAAATGTTGGTGGAAGGCTTGGTACACCCTGCCCAAAGGGTGCATTTAAAATTGTCGTAGCATAATATGTCCCGATTGCAGCGAGAGAGCTCTTGTCATCCCGAACGCAGTGAGGGAACTCAAAGAGAGGGAACTAATAGA
>JASGFI010000161.1:0-6026 GCA_047605615.1 Edaphocola sp.
ATCCATCAATCGAGTATGCTGCGTGATTATAAATATAATGCCGTCGGGTTAATAGTTTTAGCGGCACACGAAAGGTACGCCTGAAGGTGGCAACCTTACCGGTAAATAATGTACGATGCAATAGTGACATGACTAAACTATTTGGCACAAATATTGTCTGTTAAAAGCAGCGCCACTCGTGGTCGATTGGCCGGCAACGAAGCGTTTATTAATAAATTGTCATTTTTGAAAAAAAAATTGCGCCTCATCGCATATAATACTATATTTGCAGGATGCTCCCAAAGTGTGGAAGTGCATAATGAAAACCTTTTCGTTACAAGTCATTGATTTTTAAAGAAATATGAAAATTGTATACAGATTTTACGTATTGCTCGCCTTGTTGCTGCCTGCGGTTATGGCTATGCCCAATGCCGATGCGCAACAAAACAACGAACGCATTTTGTTGTCCAACCAAGACCGTCAGATGACGGTATTCCCCGTTCCTGCCAATACCAGCGTCAACGTTAGGATATCTGCCGGTTTGCGCACCGAGGTGGAAAGGGTGGAGATAGTGAGCCTAATCGGCCGTAAAATAACCGAGCAGTCTATCATAGACAAGAACACTACCGAAGTTACGTTCAATAATTTGGCAGATGTACCCCAGGGCATCTACATGGTGGTGGCTCGAGACAAATCGGGAAGGGTGTTGCAGTCTTCTAAAATGGTTGTCAACAGATAATAGTTTTGCGCTACTGCGCAGTACAATATTTTAATTTTAAGCGGAAACCTGTTCGGGTTTCCGCTTTTGTTTGTATCTTGACGGTTTGAAAATTCAGCTATGAGTACGCCACTTTTATATACCCAGACAATAGACGAAGAGCAGGAGAAAAAATTGATACTTAGGGAGTACCGTGCATTGTTGCGCGCCCTGAAACAACGTATCAAAAAAGGCGACCGCAAAATAATCCGCCGTGCTTTTGAGCTGGCCGCCGATGCGCACAAGGACATGCGCAGGAAATCGGGCGAACCCTATATCTTGCACCCACTGGCAGTGGCGCGCATTACCGTGGAGGAAATAGGTCTGGGTGTCACCTCGGCCTGTTGCGCTTTGATGCACGATGTGGTAGAAGACACGGAAATTACCTTGGAGGAAATAGGTGCGGAATTTGGCACCAGCTATGCACGGATAATAGATGGCCTTACCAAAATATCGAATGTGGTGGACATAAAGGCCACCGCATCCATGCAGGCCGAAAATTTCCGAAAAATATTATTGACCCTGGCCGAAGACCCAAGGGTAATATTGATAAAGCTGGCCGACAGGTTGCACAATATGCGCACCCTTGGTAGCATGGCCCGCGAAAAGCAGCTGAAAATAGCCTCTGAAACCACTTATATTTTTACGCCGCTTGCCCATAGGTTGGGTTTGTACCAAATTAAAACCGAGTTGGAGGATTTATCGTTAAAATACACGCAACCCGACGTGTACCTTGACATAGTGCGCAGGCTGAACGAAACCAAGCGCGACCGCACCCGGTACATCAACGAATTTATAAAGCCCGTAAAGGAAGAACTGCAAAAACACGACCTGGACTTCGACATTTACGGGCGACCCAAGTCCATCCATTCTATTTGGAACAAAATGCGCACCAAGCATGTGGGCTTTGACGAGGTGTACGATTTGTTTGCCATTCGTATAATACTCAACTCGGCCAAGGAACGGGAAAAGGAAGAGTGCTGGCGCGTGTACAGCGTTATCACCAATTTTTACCAACCCAGTCCCGAACGCCTGCGCGACTGGTTGAGCGTACCCAAGAGCAATGGTTACGAAGCCTTGCACACCACGGTAATGGGGCCTGGCGGCAGGTGGGTAGAGGTGCAAATACGCAGCCAGCGCATGAACGAAATAGCCGAAAAAGGCTTGGCCGCCCATTGGAAATACAAAGAAGGCGCCAATAGCGAAAGCAAGCTGGACGCATGGTTGAAGCATATAGGCGATGTGCTGAACAACCCGGATACCGACACGCTCGATTTTGTCCAAGACTTCAAGCTGGACCTTTTTACCGAAGAAATATACGTTTACACGCCCAAGGGAGACATGCGCGTATTGCCCAAGGGCGCCACCGCTTTGGACGTTGCTTTCGATATACACTCGGAGTTGGGGGCAAGGTGCATAGGCGCCAAAATCAATTACCGCCTTACCCCCATCAGCCAAGAATTGAAGAGCGGCGACCAGGTAGAGATAATAACCAGCAGCAAGCAAAAACCATCGGAAGATTGGTTGAATTTCGTGGTTACGGCCAAGGCCAAAAGCAGGATAAAATACTACCTGCGCGAAGAAAAACGCCGCATAGCCGAAGACGGCAAAGCGGCACTGAGCCGCAAGCTGGACCACATGAACGTGGCCAATTCCGCAACGAACATAAACGAACTTTGTGCGTATTTTAAATTGCCGTCGCCCTTGGACCTTTACTATGGCATAGCGGTTGGGTCTATCGATTTAAAAGCGTTAAAGCTGTTTACCGTAACCGGCGACAAGCTACAAGCCCCCCCCAAAGAGCAAAAGCAAGACCCCAAACCGCAACATGCCCAAGAAAGCGAAAGACAAGAGCAGGCCAAGGGTGCCGAGCTGATAATATTTGGCGAGAGTTCGGACAAGATATTGTACAAGCTGGCGCAGTGTTGCCAACCCATACCCGGCGACGACGTATTTGGTTTCATCACCTCGGGCGAAGGCCTCAAAATACATAGGACCGACTGCCCCAATGCGCCGCAATTGATGGCCAACTACGCCCATCGCATAGTACGTACCAAATGGGCCAAAAACAAAGACATATCTTTCCTGACCGGCGTGAAACTAACCGGGTTGGACGATGTGGGCATCATACAGGGCATCACCGCCGTCATTACCGGCGAACTGCACATGAATATGCGTTCCATAAGCATAGACAGCAAGGACGGTGTGTTTCAGGGCAGCATCATGGTATTTGTGCACGACAGGGAAGAGTTGGACGAGTTGTGCAAGCGATTGGCAACCATCAAAGGCATCACCAAAGTAGAAAGGATAGAAGCGGGCGAAGAATAAATTGTGCGTTTCATACCTTTGCGGCCTTATGCAGGAAGTAGTGAAATTGGTGACAGCCAGTATGCCTTTCGCGCCCGTCAGTTGGTGGCAAAGAGCCGCCAAGGCGGGCAACGTAATAGTGGACTTGGCCGAGTTTTACCAAAAAATGAGTTTGAGGAACAGGTATTATCTGGCCGCACCCGGCGGGAAACAATTGTTGAGCGTGCCTATTGCCGGTGGCCGAAACCAGAGAATAGCCACCGGCCATGTTAGCATCTCTTACGACACCGATTGGCAAAAAAATCACTGGCGTACCATTGTTTCCCTATATGGCAGGTCGCCTTATTTTGAATTCTACGCACCTTACCTCGAACCCTTATTCCAAGAAAAACACGAACGGCTACACGATTGGAACCAAAAAGGAATGGCCATTGTAGTGAAGTTGCTGCACCTGCCTGTCCATTTCGTGGCATCAAACGATTATGTAGCGCATTACGGGCCGGAAGTGTTGGACTTACGCATGTTGAAACCATCTGCCGACCAAGAAGCCCGAAGCCGCTACCGGCAAGTATTTGAAGACAGGATCGGTTTTTTGCCCGACTGTTCTATCTTGGATTTGCTGTTTTGCGAAGGCCCCGATGCACGTACTTTTTTGGTGTAGACGTGTGTCATAATGCACACCGAACCGCCCTTGGATTTTGCATCGATGTAGTGATTTTTTTTGTATTTAAAAAGCAGTTTAATCATTCTTCGCAAAGGATATATTGTTGAATCGTAATATCCAAACATTGCGCTTTAACAATACCATGTTCCTTGCCCGCCCCCGCGCTCTGTAATGTTTTGTTGGCACTTGGCTAATCCAACCTCGTTTACGTACTTTTGCGGGCATTAATTTTGCTTTCGTGAAATATAGACATCTGCTGATAATCGTGTTCCTGGTTTTGTTCTTCGATCAGGCTATCAAAATATACGTAAAAACCCATTTCCTCATGGGCAGTGCCGGCGAGGTAAACGTATCGGGCCATTGGTTCAAGCTCTGCTTTATCGAAAACGAGGGCATGGCCTTTGGCATGACCATAATGGACACCCCGCTCGGGAAGCTCATCCTTACCCTGTTTCGCTTGGTGGCCGTATGTTTCGGCTTTTACTGGGTAAAACAATTAGTGGACAAAGGCCATGGCAAGGGCTTGCTTGTTTGCGCCTCGCTGATACTGGCCGGCGCCGCGGGCAATTTGATCGACAGCATGTTTTACGGCTTGATTTTTACCAAAAGCGATTTTAACATAGTGGCAAGAATGGTTTCACCCGGCAAAGGCTATGGTTCCTTTTTGCACGGAAAGGTGGTCGATATGTTCTATTTCCCCATGATTGACACGGTGTGGCCCAAGTGGCTGCCCGTGCTGGGCGGCAAACCGTTCCGTTTTTTTGAACCCATATTCAACCTTGCCGATGCGGCCATCTCGACCGGTGTCATAACGCTTATGTTGTTCCAAAAAAAGTTAATGCTGCGCCGCCTACCGCAAACCTGCGACCAATCGGAATTGCAACAAAGCAATGCCGCGGTCAACGAATGATTGCCTTTATTTTCCGTATCGTAAAAACCTAAAAAATATTTCTCTTGGCCCCGTTTGAAGCTAACCTCGAATATGCCCGCTCGCTCGACGACGCAGATACATTGTTTGCTTTCAGGGAAAGGTTCTTTTTCCCGCAGCACGAAGGCAATGACGCTATTTATCTTTGCGGCAATTCGCTCGGGTTGCAACCCCGCAGCACCCGCTACCTCATGGGCAAGGAGCTGGCCGACTGGGCCAAATGGGGCGTGGAAGGGCATTTTAACGCCGAAAACCCTTGGTTTGGCTACCACAAGCAATTCGGCAAATCGCTGGCACGCATAGTGGGTGCCAAAGAAGACGAGGTGGTGGCCATGAATACTCTTACGGTCAACCTGCATTTGTTGTTGCTTTCTTTTTACAAACCAGATAAAAATGGGCGTTATAAGATAATAATGGAAGCCGGGGCCTTTCCTTCGGACCAATATGCCTTGGAAACGCAGGCGCGCCTGCATGGTTTGGCGCCGGAAGAAGCGATTGTGGAACTAACCCCGCGACCCGGCGAATATACCCTGCGCGACGAAGATATTTTGCAAACAATCGAAGAAAACGGCAAGGAATTGGCTTGTGTGTTGATGGGCGGCATCAATTATTATACCGGCCAATGGTACGACATGAAAGCCATTACGGAGGCTGCACATGCCGCGGGGGCCTTGGCGGGTTTCGATTTGGCACATGCCATGGGCAATGTACCCTTGCAATTGCACGATTGGAACGTTGATTTTGCCTGTTGGTGTTCTTACAAATACCTCAACTCCGGCCCCGGTGGCGTGGCCGGTATTTTTGTGCACGAAAAACACGGCAACGATCCCCATACATTTCGCTTGGCCGGTTGGTGGGGCAACGACGAGGGTACTCGTTTCAAGATGCAAAAAGGCTTTGAACCCGCCAAGGGGGCAGCCGCTTGGCAAATGAGCAATGCGCCCGTGTTCAATATGGTGGCGCATAGGGCATCGCTCGATATATTTGACAAGACGAGCATGGCGGAACTGCGCGGAAAAAGCGTGCAGCTTACTGCTTACCTCGAGTTCCTGCTGTTGCAATTGGGCAATTTGGATTTTGAAATAATCACCCCTCCCGAACCGGAACGCCGGGGTGCGCAACTGTCGTTATTTTTCAAAAAACACGGCAGGAAAGTATTTGATGCGCTAACCGAAAAGGGCGTGATGGCCGACTGGCGCGAACCCAACGTGATTCGCATAGCACCCGTACCCCTTTATAATTCTTACGAAGACGCTTTCAGGTTTTATGAAATATTGGGCAATATTTAGATGTTGCCACCCACCCATGAACAGCTTGGAGGCCTGCATCCTTCTTGTGCGCCCCTTGCGGCCAATGTCATTTAGTCAAGGTATAAAATAATAAAAACCATT
>JASGFI010000162.1:0-5846 GCA_047605615.1 Edaphocola sp.
CAAATAATTTATTGGCAATCCAATTAATTGTATTTTTTGTCGTGTACTAAAATGCACCCTTCCAAAGCGGGTTTATGGGGGAAAGCTCGTTGTTGCCAAATACAGTACATTTGCGCCATGCCAAATATATCTGAGAGAGGCGTGCTGATGCCGCCTTCGCCCATAAGGAAACTAACGCCCTATGCCGACAAGGCCAAGAAAAAAGGCTTGAAGGTTTTTCACCTCAACATAGGCCAGCCCGATATAGAAACGCCGCCTTCGACAATAGAAGCGGTACGCAACGCCAACCTAAAAGTGCTGGAATACAGCCCCAGCCAAGGTTTTGAGAGTTATAGGAAGAAGTTGGCCAATTATTATGCGGGTAAGGATATTGCCGTAGATGCCAACCATATAATAGTGACCACGGGCGGTTCGGAGGCCATACTCTTTGCGCTGATGGCCTGCCTCAACCCCGGCGACGAAATAATAATACCCGAACCGTTTTATGCCAATTACAATGGCTTTGCCGTGTCGGCGGGGGTGAAGGTGGTGCCGATTAATTCCACCATAGAACAAAATTTTGCCCTGCCGCCCATCGAAGCCTTTGAAAAAGCGGTAACGCCGCGCACCAAGGCCATCATGATTTGCAACCCCAACAACCCTACCGGCTACCTGTACAGCCGCAAGGAGCTGGAGGTGTTGCGCGATATTTGCCTGAAGCACGATTTGTTCCTCTTCAGCGATGAAGCCTACCGCGAGTTTTGCTACGATGGGCAAACCCATTTGTCGGCACTGCAATTGCCGGGCTTGGAAAACCATGCCGTGTTGCTCGACACTATCTCAAAACGGTACAGTGCCTGCGGTGCCCGCATAGGGGCTTTGGTCACCAAAAACGAAGCCGTGTTGGCCGCCGTGCTGAAATTTGCGCAAGCCAGGCTTTCGCCGCCCACCTTTGAACAAATATTGGGCGAAGCGGCCTGCGATTTGCCGATAGATTATTTCCAAAGCGTATTGGCCGAATATGCCTCGCGGCGCAATGTACTGGTAAGCCGTTTGCGGGCCATCGAAGGCGTAACCTGCCCCAACCCCGGCGGCGCATTTTATGCCATGGCCAAACTGCCCGTAAAAAGCAGCGAAGATTTTTGCCAATGGCTGTTGGAAGAATTTGAACACGAAGGCCAAACGGTGATGATGGCACCCGCCAGCGGGTTCTATGCCACCCCCGGCTTGGGTACCGACGAAGTGCGCTTGGCCTATGTTTTGGAAGAAGATGCCATACACAAGGCCATGGATTGTTTGGAAGTGGCCTTGGAAAAATACAACAAGTAACTGTATCCTTACTTTTCTTCGCCGCGACCCCAACAATATTTAACAATGGCTGTTCGTTTGTTGCTCTGATTGTGGAATAATTATTGCGAAGAGTCAATACAAAGGAGGCAATGGCTCTTTTCTGGGTTAATTTATTGTTACGCAGGGGCAAGTAAGTACTCCTTTTTTTTAAATAACTTGTATTATTGCAGTCATGCGAATTGCTGAATATGTGCGTTTGGGGCTATGTGGCACTTTTTTAAGTTTGGCCGCGGCTTCTTGTGGCGGCGATGCCGGCCCGGCGGCAACCAATAACGGTAGCAAACCGGAAACCACGACCAGTGGCAGCATCAACATATCGGTAGATGAAAGCTACAGGGCCGTGATAGAGCAAGAACTTGCCGTATTCGACTCCTCCTATCCCGATGCGCACATCAAAGCCAAATACACCACCGGCAACGAGAGCTTCAACGACCTTTCGGAAGACAGTGCCCGCCTTATCATAACCGACAGGGATTTGACGCCGGAGGAAAAAAAAGCCTACAAAGCCCACGAAATCAAGGTGAAATCCTTGGCCATAGCCAGCGATGCCATAGCCGTAATCGTTAACCCGGCTTCGCCGGACAGCTTGATGACCTTGGGGCAATTGCGCAACATTCTTGCCGGAAAGTTTGCGAGGAAATACAACATAGTGTTCAACAATACGGGGTCAAGTATAGTAAGCTACATAAGCGACACGCTGCTGGGCGGGCAGCCGCTAACCACCAAGCCATTTGCCGTGGCCAATACCGATTCGCTGATAGCCTACATAGCGCGCACCGGGAACGCCATTGGCTTCATAGGCGTAAACCGCGCCTACGACCCCGAAAGCACCGAACCTGCGGGCGCGTTTCTGAAGCAAATAAAAGTAGTGGCCTTGAATAACGAAAACGATACCGCCAATACCGGTTTTTACAAACCCTACCAGGCATACATCGGCTTGAAGCAATATCCCTTGCGCAGGAACATGTACTTCATAACCCGCGACAGCTGGAACGGATTGGGTGCGGGCTTTGCCAACTTCTTGACCGGACAGGCAGGGCAGTTGATTATCAACAAAGCAAGGCTGTTTCCGCTACAGGCAGCCGTTACGCTCCGCGAAGCAGAGATAAAGCCGTAGCATTTTTTCCAAGAAATTTTAATCGTACAACACAAATATCGACAGACAAAATACACCACAAAAACAACAACAAAATGAATAAGTTCCTATTGACTTCCGTTGCGGCAGCACTGGCCTTGAACGCCGGGGCGCAATCTGTACAGGAAGGGGAGAAAATGATTAGCTATGGCCGCTATGTATCTGCCGAAAAGCTACTTGAACCCTTGGCCGCCAAAGATGCTTATGCCAATTACGAATTGGGGCTTGCGGAAGTAGAGCAAGAAGAGTTCGGCAAAGCGCGGGCAACGTTTGCCAAGTATCCCGATGATTTTTACAACCAAGCCGGCACCGCCCGCTTGCTGCTGGACCAAGGCAAGAAAGACGAAGCCAATGCCCTGCTTACCAAGGTAGTGGACAAGGCCAAAAAGAAGGAGTGGGAAAAATATAAAGCCGCGGCCGATGCCATAACCTATGCCAAGGAAGGCAACATTATCGATGCCATAACCTGGTACAAGAAAGCCATAGAAATAAACCCCGCCGATGCCAATATTTATATAGCATTGGGCGATGCGCACCTTAAAACCGCCGGTGGCGGCGGCGAGGCCATGACCGCCTACGAAACCGCTATCGAAAAAGGCAACAACAACTCTTTGGCTTATAGCAAAATAGGCGATTTGTGGTACCGTGCGCAACGCTACGAAGACGCACTGAAAAATTACCAATCTGCCAAAGATGCCGACCCTGTCAACCCATTGCCTTACAAATCGTTGGCCTATGCTTACCAACGTGCCGGCAAATTTGACAATGCCCTGAAAAACATGGAAGAGTACATGAAGCTGTCGGACAATTCGGATGACGACAACCTGAACCACGCCAACCTGCTTTTCTTGTCGGGCAAATATCCCGAGGCGCAGGCCAAAATACAGCAATTGCAAGCCAAGGGCATTACCAAACCCTACCTGTACCGCCTGGTAGCTTACAGCGCCTACGAAACCAAGGACTACCCCAAAGCATTGGGCAATATGCAAACTTTCTGGGCCAAACAAGATCCGGACAAAATAATACCCAGCGACTACGTATATAGCGGCAAGATATACGCCGCGCTGGCACAAGCCGATTCTACCAAAGAAAAGGTATATAGCGACAGTGCCGATTACTACTACAACATAGCAGTATCCAAAGATACCACAAAGGACAAGCGCGCGCTTTATATGCAAATAGCCGACGCCTACAAAGCGGCCAAAAACTACGGAAAAGCAGGCGACTGGTACGGCCGCATAGTAGCCGACAATCCCGACGCGTCCGAACTTGATTATTTTAACTGGGGGCTCTATAATTACTACGGCAAGGACTATGCCGAAGCCGCCAAAGCATTTTCTGCCCTGAAGGAGAAATATCCCAACGATAATGTTAAGGGCAAAGCTACCTATTGGCAAGGCCGTACTGCCGCCGCCACCGACCCGGAAGCAAAAACGGGTGCAGGCGTGGAATTTTACAAAGAATGGTTGGCCTTGCCGCAAGAGCATAAAGATGCCGACTTGTTGAATGCCTACAACTATTTGGCCTATTACTATTACAACACCGACAAGCAAGCCGATGCTTTGACTTATGTGAACAAAATTTTGGAGAAAGACCCGTCAAATGGGTTTGCTACCCAAGTAAAAGACTACTATGCCAAGAAGGCAAAAGGAGGAAAGTAAGTTGATTTAATCTTAATTTTTAGCAAACCCCGGGCATCGATGCCCGGGGTTCTTTTCTTGAAATAACCTACCCGTCATATTTTGGGTATCTTCGCACCCGTTTTTATTCTTATGAAGAAAGGTTATGCACTGGTAACGGGTGGTTCCAGGGGTATCGGTAGGGCCATTTGCCTGAAGTTGGCCGAGATGGGCTATCCGGTTGTCATCAATTATCGCGGCAACGAAACAGCGGCAAAGGAAACCGCCCAAATGGTACAGGCCAAAGGCGTAGCGGCCACCACCCTGCAATTTGACGTGGCAGACAAAGCCGCCACGGACGAAGCCATCGGCAATTGGCAAGCCGCAAATACGGATGCGACAATAGAAATATTGGTCAACAATGCCGGCACGCGCCAAGATGCGCTGCTTGCTTTTATGGACGATGCGCAATGGCAAAGCGTATTGGACACCAGCCTGCAAGGTATGTACCACGTTACCAAAGCCGTATTGAACCCCATGCTGCTCAACAGGTATGGCCGCATCGTCAACATCGTATCGCTGAGCGGCCTGAAGGGAATGCCGGGGCAGGTAAATTACTCGGCTGCAAAAGCGGGCGTGATAGGCGCCACCAAAGCATTGGCCTTGGAAGTGGCCAAAAGAAACATTACCGTCAATGCCATAGCCCCCGGATTTATCAGGACCGACATGACCGGGGAACTGGACGAAAAAAGCCTGAAACAGTTGATACCCATGAACAGGTTTGGCGAAGCGGGCGAAGTGGCCGACCTGGCGGGCTTTTTGGCCGGTAAACAATCGGGGTACATCACCGGCCAGGTAATATCCATAAATGGTGGATTGTACACTTGATTTACGTTTCCGAATATGACCTTCATAGATACACACGCGCACCTCTACGACGACAGGTTTGCCGCCGACAGGGAAGAAACCCTGCGCCGCGCGCTGGATGCCGGTGTCAAAAAAATATACTTGCCCAACTGCGACAGGCACACCATACCTCCCATGATGGATTTGGCGGAAGCCCACCCCGAACAGTGTTTCCCCATGATGGGGCTGCACCCTTGTTACGTAAAAGAAGACTACAAAGAGGAATTGGACATAGCAGAGGCTTGGTTGCAGCAAGGGAAATTTGCGGCCGTGGGCGAAATAGGCTTGGATTATTATTGGGACAAAACCTTTGTGGCCGAGCAAAAAGAAGCCTTCAACATCCAGATGGACTGGGCCTTGCACTTGCAATTGCCCATAGTGATACATACCCGCGAGTCGGTGGCCGACGGCATAGCCATGGTAAGGCAAAAGCAAAACGGAAACCTCCGCGGCGTTTTCCATTGCTTTAGCGGCACCTTGGAAGAAGCCAAACAGATAGTGGATTTGGGCTTTTTGCTGGGCATAGGCGGCGTGCTAACCTACAAGAAAACCGACCTGCCGGAAATACTGAAACAAATAAGCCCGCAGCATTTGGTTCTGGAAACAGATGCTCCCTACCTTGCGCCCGTGCCCTACCGGGGCAAGCGCAACGAAAGCAGCTACATACCCATCATAGCCCAACGATTGGCAGCGGCAAAAGGGGTTTCCTTGCAGGAAATTGCCGCCGTTACCACCGCCAATGCGGAAAGGTTGTTTTTTGGGGGCATGATTAGCCGTAACATAAAAAATCTTGTATGACCACACTAAGTACACGACAAAAATTTCAAACAATTAATATTGCAGTAATTACATCCTGA
>JASGFI010000163.1:0-5725 GCA_047605615.1 Edaphocola sp.
CCATAGTGTTTGCCGACAAGCCCAAAAAAATACTGGACATAGGCGGCAATACCGGTGTGGGAGTGAAAATATTTTTGGTCTGTTTTTGTAATTCACTTTCGTATAAAACTATACCTTTTCAAGGTCGGAATGTTTATAAAAATGCTTCCACGCTTTTGTTGCTGTTTAACAAACATCGGCATCCTTTTCCGGGCATCTTGACGAAGATGCCAGCCACGCCCGAACTTTACCCTTCCCTTTGCTGTGCGGAGGGCGGGTCGAAACGAAGTTTTTCGCCGACAAGAGCCAAAAGGAAATGAATGAATGAATTTTAAACGGACTACCCTAAGCGGATTTTTGTCCCTTTTTACCGAAAAACATCTTGAACAGGACCGGCAAGGTAGTGACCAACACCAACCCTATGACGATGTATTCCAAATTGTGCTTTACCCACTCGTTTTCGCCCAGTATAAAACCTAAAAAGGTAATGCTGGCAATCCAGGCCACGGCACCTATCACGTTGAACACAAAAAACTTCCTGAAATCCATTTTCACGATGCCGGCCACTATGGGGGCAAAGGTCCTGATTATGGGCAAAAACCGTGCGATGATAATGGCACCGCCGCCGCGTTTTTCATAGAAATCGTGCGCATTTTGCAGGTGCTTGCGTTTGAATATCCACGTTTCCTTCCTTTCAAACAGCAAAGGTCCCGATTTGCGGCCAAACCAGTAGCCAACCAAATTGCCCAATACGGCGCAAAGCGTAAGCACGAACATCCAAAAAACAAGGTTGACGGGGTGGCTGCCGAAAGGAGCCGAGTTTTCGGGTTTTGCCGAAGCAATCATCATGCCCGTAATGAACAACAAGGAATCGCCGGGCAAAAAGAAGCCTATGAACAAACCTGTTTCGGCAAAGATGATGAAGGCAACCAGATAAAGTGCGCCGTGGGCTTGCAGCCAGTCGGGGTTGGTAAGGTTCTTTAAAAATTCTATCAGAAAATCCATATCTACGCTAAGGTGTTATAAACGCTCCGCAAGATAGGCTAAAAAGTTAAGCCAAGCATTATTTTACAAACAGAAGCAATAGTTTTTAACCTTGCGCAACGTTTTTGGGAGCAGTGTGCCGGAGCGGTACCGTAATAAGACTGCAAAGCATCGTTACCAACTGGTATATTTCCCCCCTTACCAATTCCGCTCCCTGGGGCAGGTATATATTTGCTTGTGATTGTTGCGGTTGCCAATAGTGAAGCCCAAAAGCAATTCGTGTGTGCCGTCGTTATACGCTTTCAGCAAAGTAGTGCTGTAGTCGAACGAATAGCTAACCCTTACCAAATTCAGCACCCTGAAGCCGGCCATCACCGCTACCCCGTCCTTGTGGCGGTAGCCCAAGCCTGCCCACAACGCATCGCGGTATTGCACCTTTACGTTGGCTTCGGCTTGTATGGGCATTGGCTGTATGTATTTCAACATCAGGGAAGGGGTAATATTGAAATCTTCGTTTACCAAAAAACGATAGCCGCCGGCAAGGAAAATGTGCGGCACGGTTTTGCCATCGAGCGTGGTTATTTTATTGTTGGAAAAAACCAATTTTGAAGGCACAATCTGCTGCGCCGAAAGACCCACGAAATATTTGGAAGCATACAGATATACGCCCGCGTTCAGGTCAAATTTTGTTTTGTTCAGGGCATAGGTATTGTACACCGAAGGGTCCACCTCGGTATTCATGAAATCGAGCATGGACTGGTTTATGTTGTAGCGGCTTACGCCGGCCCCGAAACCTGCCGACAGGTTTATGGAAGGTGCCAGGGCCATGTGGTACGCATAAGTGGCATAGGCAGCCGTATTGCTCAGCGCACCGGAATTGTCTTTGAACAACTGCAAGCCTACCCCATGATGCGCGGGCGAAGCCTCGTAATTGTTCCAATAGTCGCTGCCGCGCGGGTTCTGTTCGTCCACCATATCGTAGCCGGTGGGGCTGGCCCTGTAATCTCCTTTGTTGATGGGGCCTTGGGCAGTGATATACGTTGTTACCGGCGAACCATCGATACCCGCCCATTGGTGCCTATGGCTTACGTTTACGTCAATGTAATTTTCAATGCCGGACAAGGCCGGGTTTATAACGTATTGGTTGAGTATGTACTGCGTGTAATGTGGTTTTTGCTGGCCGTAGCCACAGAAGCCCAACAGCATAAAACCAAGCAGCATGTTGACAGTTTTCATTGCCCTAATTTTCAATATGAACAAGGTATGTTTTATTTTGCCGGAATTTAATGAAGCACCTCTACCCAGCCCGTATATTTGAATGGAATATCGAGTTTCAAATCTATTACGTAATAGTAGGTGCCCACGGGTACCAAATTGCCGCCATGCTTCCCGTCCCATTCCTGGGTATAACCTATACTCTTAAATACTTGCTGTCCGTAACGGTTAAAAACCGTTACGTCGGCGGTAGGATAATTGCTTAATTGCAGTATGTGCCAAGTATCGTTTATGCCGTCGCCATTGGGCGAAAAAACATTGGGAATGGACAAGTCATCGTAAACCTTTACCACTGCCTCATCGGAGTCTGTGCCGCATCCATAATCAGATGTAAGCGTAAGCGTATAGGTAGTTTCCACGTCTGGATGTACTGTCGGTTGCAGTATGTTGGTTGCAGAGATATTGTAGTCGGGAGTCCATGCTATGCTTACGCCATCCGTGTTGGACACACCTTCCAATACGGTAGTAGTATTCTTTAAGATAAACTTATCGGGACCGGCATTGGCCTCGGGCGTAGCCCATACGGATACTACTACGGTGTCGGTAGCTACGCATAATTCATTGGCGGCATACAGCACATAAGCCGTGGTGACCAATGGTTTTGCCACCGGGTTCAATATAGTTGAGTCGGACAAGGTAGCCGCCGGCGACCACCAATATCTTACGGCATCTACACTGCCCTGCAATACCGTAGAATCGCCCAAACATATAGCCACGTCGCTGCCTGCATTGGGCATAGGGCCTGCTTGGACATTTACCACTACTGAATCGTAGGCACTGCAATAGCCCGACACGCTAAGGTAATAAGTGCCATTGTTGGCAGTAGTGATGTTGTCGATAGCAGGGTTTTGTTGGCTGCTGGCAAACCCGTTTGGCCCGGTCCAGCTATAGGTATAGCTGCTGCTGCCGGTGGCGTATAGTTCCAGTGTTTCGCCGGCACAAGTAGGATTGTTGGAAGAAGCCGAAGAACTGGCATTGACTATGACACTGATTTGGTTGGAGGCAATACGGCAACTGGCCGACGATATATTGGTACCATTGGCCACGGTTAGCCTAAAAAGATAATTGCCTTCCGTAAGCGAAGTGGGAATGGTGAAAGATGCGGATGTGGCACCGGCAATATCCGTCCAAGTAGTGCCGCCGTCCGCACTCATTTGCCATTGATAAGACGGCGACGAATAGCCCGAAGACACGGTACCGGAAATTACGGGTGCCGTGGTAGCTCCGGCACACATCTGTACGGTAGTGTCGCCGGTTGATAACACGGCAGTCACGGTGGGGCCGCAGGGCCTAAACGTAATATCGTCCAGCGCAATGTCGTTGCCCGGCGCGGCACCCGCTTTGTTGTTGCGCATCCTGATTACCACGGTAGATATGTTGGCGGGAGTGGTAAAATAAAAACCATATTGCGTCCAAACGGCACTGGAATTTTTGGCTATATCGCCCGTATTGTAGGTATTGAGAACGGTGCCGTCCGTTTGTTCTATGGTAAAAGTAATATTGGGCAAGCTATTGTCCGTATTGCGCAGCAGGTTCATTATCCATGCGGCAAATTCGTAGGTAGTTTCGGGACACAAGTCGGTAACGGTATTTTTGTAAAAATAATCGGTTACGGAAAGGCTGGCGTTCACCACCATCATGTAGCCGCCACCGGTGTGGTCGGTGGTGGTCCACCATGTGCCGGGGGTGTTGGTCGTGCTCTCGATGGTGTAGTAACCATCGCCCGGAAAATCGGCGGTTGTGTAGGTATAGCTGGTGATGCTGCTTCCCAGTGCCGAGCCATGCGTGGAGGTACCGGAGCCAAAATCAATCTTCACCACCGGGTCGCCCAAGCTGCCGTCGCAAAGTTGGGCATGGGCAGCAATATTTATACCTAAGATACTCAAAAGCAGCAGGTACTTTATCATTTTTGCGTGGATGCTGTTGGTAAAAGACACAAAGTACTTGGATAAAGATTTTCGGTAAAAAGAAATGCGATGAAAGCCAATGCCCAACCCTTGAATACCCCAAATACTGCGTTATTTTTATAAGACAAAATTCCCTGCACATCGAAGCAAAAAGCACGGTCAAAGCACTTTGTTTTTTGGCGAAACCAATACCGATGCCAATACCGCCACCAACAGCACGCTGCCCACCACCGCCAGGCTTACGGGCGATGAAATGTGCACCAAGGGACTGATAACCATTTTTACGCCAATGAAGGCAAGTATGGCGGCAAGCCCATATTTCAACAAGCGGAACATGTGGATGAAATTGGCCAACAGGAAATACAGCGAACGCAAACCCAGTATGGCCATGATGTTGGAAGTGTACAGGATGAAAGGGTCGTCGGGCGCAATGGCGAATATGGCCGGAATGGAATCTACCGCGAATATCAAATCCGTAAATTCAATTATGGCCAGCACCACGAACAACGGCGTGGCCATGCGCACACCGTTCTTTACGGTAAAAAATTTATCGCCTTCGAAATTGTCGCGCACCTTAAAGAACTTATGTACCAAACGCGCACCGGGGCTTTGGCCAAAGTCTTTGGAAGCACCGTCTTCCTCCTGCGCAAAAGCCGATTTGATACCGGCTACAACCAAGAAAATACCAAAAACGGTCAACACCACATTCACCCTCAGTTCGCGGCCCAAGGCTTCGAACACGGGCAGGTAGGTAACGTTGATCAACTCCACACCGGCAAATATGAAAATGGCCCTGAACGCCAATGCGCCGATAATGCCCCAAAACAACACTTTGTGGTGCAGTTCCTTGGCTACGTTGAAGAAATCGAAAACCAGGATAAAGACGAAAAGATTGTCAACGGAAAGTGCCTTTTCTATCCAATAGGCCGAAAGGTATTGGGTTACTTTGGTTACGGCCAGCTCGTGGCTGTCTTTTTCAAAAACCAGGTAAACCACCCCGGCAAAGGCCATGGAAAGGGCAATCCAAGTAAGTGTCCAAAGGCTTGCTTCCTTATTGCCTACAATGTGACTCTTTTTATTGAAAACCCCAAGGTCGAGCAGCAGCATGGTAAAAACCAAAATGCCAAACCCAATTAAGATGCCGGGGTGGCCGAGCATGGTTACGTGATTGTCCATTGGTATGTATCGTGGCGCACACTAAATAAAAGCACCGCCCGCAAAGTTACCTGATTTGGAGTTGGCAAATATCAGGAATATAGCAAGAAACGAGATGAAGCAAAAAAGCCACCAGATTGGGTTATTAACACAACGGCAATATAACGGCAATTAAAAACAAATTAAACTAATGACAATCAAAATATTGAACAAAATAAATAACGAAATAATCCCATCGGGTTAATAATGCAATACCTTTCATAAAACAAGGTGTGTTTTTGTCAGTTTTAATTCTTTTAAAATTTCGGTGTTGTGGAAGGAAATCTGGTCAAATAATTTGTGAACTTTGAGTCTGGAAATGGTTTCCGTTTTGTCCTACCATAGGTTGACTCTTTTTTGGTTAATTATTTTTCGGATTTAGTTGA
>JASGFI010000164.1:0-5555 GCA_047605615.1 Edaphocola sp.
CCATGACCGCTCCCCCGCCCGAGGACGGAGCGCCCGCGACGGGCACCGTCACCCCCCCCCCCCCCAACCCCCCCCCCCCCGGCCCCCCCCACGCTGCGTGTCAACCAAGGAAACACACAGCTCCCGCCCAAAGACGGCCGTTTCCCCTAAAAGATATCGAACGGGGATGTATTTTCAGGGTTATTTCGTTACCTTCGTCCGCATCCCAAAAACCAAGCCGGCACTACCCGAATAAATTAGTCATTGAAGAATAAGCAAGAAATGAAGCGTTTTCGTGTACGCATGTTCGCCGCAATATTGGCAGTATTTGGTGCCGCCGCATTGCTAAAGGCGCAACAAAACCAAGCGGCCGCGCCGCCGCCCGAAAAAAGAAACCTGAAAGTACTCAGCGAAAAAAAAGACAAGTACGGCAATATCACCCGCGTGATAGAGTATTACGAGGGCAATATCAAGATTACGGAAACCACGGTGGCCCCGCCTTTCCCCAGCTTGAAAGACCGCAAGAAAATAAACCCCGATACCCTGATACACGATTCGATGCTGGTGTACGTAAACAAGACCGATTATTACGTGGCACTTATATACCGGCGCAAGCGCATACGCCAATACCGCGCCGTGTTCGGCCCCGACAGGCTGAAGGACAAAATGATGGAAGGCGACCGCTCCACGCCCGAAGGTTGGTTCAAGATATTGAGCAAACGCGACCACGGCACTTGGCAAAAATTCATGTTGCTCAACTATCCCAACGATACCAGCTATGCACGCTTCAACGAGCGCAAACAAAAAGGGCTGATACCCGCCAACGCACGCATAGGCGGTTCGGTAGGCATACACGGCATCTTTAGGGGCGGCGAAAAAATGATTGACTGGGGCATGGGGTGGACGGATGGCTGCATATCGCTGAAGCCGGAGGACATAGAAGACATGTACCAATTCGTATGGCCCGGAACCAGGGTTCTCGTAAAAAGATAGCCGACATCCCGGGCATTATAACTTTGTACAAAAGCCGTTACCTTTGCAACACTATGAGAACAGGACCTTGTAAGACAGAACGTGTGCGCAGGCCCAAGGACGATTTTCTCCAACGCTTTTTGGGCGATGAAGCGGTGACTGCCGAAGCTACCAAACGTACCGTGTGCAAAGGCGTGGATTTCTATTTCGCCGATATGCTCCTATGCCCGAATAACGACGTGCCGGAAGAAAAGGCGTACCTGAACTTTTATCCCGTGGCAGACGGCAGCAGTTACCTGCAATTATCTTTCTTGCCGGAATGTACCGAAGACGCGGATGCACATTACAGGGTGGCGCAATTGGTGTACCATCCGGAATTTTTTGCGCAATGGCCGGCATCGATTGTCAACGGCAAGCAGCCCTTCCGCTTCGACCGCTGCACCGAACAAGCGTTCAGCCTGAATGGCCATGCAAAGGAATTGTTGGAATTTTTGTTGGCCGAAGACGCTCCCGCTCCCGATTTCGTAGTATCCCTGCGGCGGCAAGAGGCGGTGATTTGCCTGTTGCGGTACGCATTGGAAGCCTTCGTGATACCCGACGAAGCCAACAGGCTGCCGGCTTGCAGCTTTTTGAGCAGCAGCACCGAACGCGACAAAGTATTGGACGCGGAGCGCGCCATCATGGCCAGCCTTGACCAGCCGCATACCATAAAAGAACTTTCGCGGCAGGTAGGCATGAACGAATGTTATTTGAAAAAAGGCTTCAAGGCCATGTTTGGCAAAACCATACACGAATACCAACAATGGCAACGCATCGAGTGTTCCAAAGAAATGCTGTTGCAAGGGAAATATTCGGTAAACGAAGTGGCTTTCCGCATGGGTTTCGGCAGTGCGTCGCATTTCAGCACTACCTTCAAGAAAGTGGCGGGCATGAAGCCTTGCGAGTTGCTGAGGTAATTTTTTTGAAAATTTATGGAAATTAAAAGCCCCGAGCCAGTAACGGTGTCGGGGCTTTTGCCATTATCGAACGTACTTGCCGATAACCGGCATTTTTTGCAATTCGCTTTTCTCTACTTTTACAACCAGCAGCACGAACAAAAGCATCAACCCACTGGCCGCCGTAAATCGAATACCGATTTGTAGCCCGGTGGAGGCCATGCCTTTGGTGAGCCAATCTATGCCGCATTTTAGGGCAAAAAGCAACAGCACCATGGTTAGGTAGCTCAATATTTTCTTAACCGGATAGGGTACGGGAAAATACTTGCGGCCCACGAAATAAGTGGCCACCGTCATGCCGGCGTAACACACCAAGGTAGTCCACGCACTGGCGTAAATGCCCCAGGCAGGGATGAAAAAGTAATTGCCAACAAGGGTTATGAGGGCGCCGAACAAGGTGATGTACAAGCCCATGCGCATACGGTCGGTTATTTTGTACCAAACCGACAGGTTGTAGTATATGCCGAGGCATACGTTGGCCAGCAGCAACACGGGTACTATGCCCCTGGCCCAACGGTAATTGCTGCCAATGAAATACTGCCATACATCCAAATACAACGCAGAAAACAAGAATGCCACGCACAGGGTAATTACAAACCACTTCATCACCCTTGCATACAGTTGCGGCGCATTACGGTCGGCGGCTTGGTTGAAGAAGAAAGGTTCGGCGGCCATCTTGAAAGCCTGGATAAACAGCGTTATGAAAATGGCCAACTTGTAATTGGCAGAATATACGCCCACCAATCGCTTGGATTCGGCATCGGTCAGGGGCAAAAAATGGGCCAGCATTTGCCTGTCCATCACTTCGTTTACCATGCCCGCCAAACCTATCACTATCATGGGTGCGCTGTAAGCGAATATTTGTTTCCACAAGGCCGTATTTATTTTTGGCCTGAAGTGCTTCCATTCGCCCGCCAGCATCAGGAACACAAAAATATTTTGCAGCAAATTGGCCATTATCAGCAAGCCCACACGGTTGTTGTTTTTGGCAAATGTGGCCAGCCAACCATTGGGGTGCGCAGCATTGATGCGGGGCATATACACCAGGAAAAATACGGTCAACGCTATATTCACTACTATGCCCGACAGTTTTATGAACGCGTATTTGCGAGGTTTGTTTTCCTGCCGCAACCGTGCGAAAGGTATGGCCGATAAGGTATCGAAAGCGATGAGCAATAGGCACCAAACTATGTACCGGGGCTGGTGGCCCAAGGCCAAGAAATTATTGATGGGTACCCGAAAAAATGCAAGGACAACTACCAGGCCAATGGTGCTGATGATAAGCGAGCCAAAAGTGGAGTCGAACAAATCGCGGCGGTTGGTGCCCGGTTTGTTGGAAAACCGGAAGAAACCCGTTTCGAAGCCGTAAGTGAAGATGATGTTCATCACCGCTATCCATGAATATATGAGGCTGTAATTGCCATAGTCCTTAAGCCCCGAAGGGTCGTCCATTAAATGGGTGAGGAGCGGGGTTAGTGCATAGTTGAGCAAGCGTGCGCCTATATTGCTGACTCCGTACCACAAGGTTTGCCCCGCCAGTTGTTTTATAGCAGCCAATACGAGTATGAAAATTTAGCCGACAAAGGTAGTGAATTTAGGTACCGGTTAAGGTGAAAAAGTATTCGTGCAAAGAATACGGGCCGGTAAATTTTAAAGGAAAACAATGTGCTGGGCGGCAAGCCAACGGAAAATTGCTTCGCTTTTCTTCTTACGCACAAAAATAAAAAGCCTAACTTTAGCGTTTCGGAAAAGGAAAATGCGAAGGAAATCTATAATGCTTCATTTTTGTAAGAGAATATTGGCGGTGTGTGCCATGGCGATGTCGGTGGCAACGGTGCATGGGCAGGAGTTTTTCGAGTCGAGGGAATACGGGATACTGCTGGGAGGGGCTACCTATTTCGGCGATTTGAACCCCAATTACGGCCTGAAATTCATAAGGCCGGCCGTGGGCGGGTTCATGCGCTACCACCTCAATCCCTACATGGCCTTGCGCGGCTCGGTCAATTACACACGGCTCGGTTACGACGATAACTTAACCTCCAATGCCTTTCAGCGGCAGCGCAACTTGAATTTCCAATCGGACATACTGGAAGCGGCCGTGATGGCGGAGTTCAATTTTTTCTGGTTCTCCTCCGGCGACCCCGACCATAGGTTTACGCCTTATGTAACGGGCGGATTGGGCGCATTTTACTACAATCCGTTTACCATGTACAATGGCCTGCGCTACAACCTCCGCCCCTTGGGTACCGAAGGCCAAAACCTTGCCGGATATGCCGATAGGAAATACCACACTTATAGCTTCAACATACCGGTAGGCGTGGGCGTAAAATATTGGCTGTCGTCCGGCGTGAACCTGAGTGCAGAAATAGTGAACAGGTTTACCTTCACCGATTACCTGGACGATGTGAGCAAGACCTATGTGGGCGCCGACAAGTTTCCGAGCAACGACATGCACCCCACGGTGGCCAGCCAACTACAAGACCGTTCCGTAGCCGTGGATGGGCAAAAACTGGGCCGTGCGGGCAAGCAGCGTGGCGACAATGCCACCAAAGACCAATACCTCATGGTGCAGTTCTCGTTTTCGTTCCAGCTGAAAACATACAAATGTCCCTCGCATTTGGAGGGCGTATGGTCGCCCAACTAAAGGATTGGCACCTGATAGCAACAATAAGTACAACAATGCTTTGCCCCTTACCCCTATGGGGCTTGTTTTAATAAATATCATGGCCGCAATTTTTGATATGGATGGGCTGCTGTTGGATACCGAGCCCCTTTGGGGGCAAAGTATGTTGCAGGTGGCCACGCATTACCAAATTCCTATCCGCCCCGATTTTTTCAAATACACAACCGGGTTGCGCATATACGAGGTAACGGAATTTTGGAAAGAAAAGTTTGGTTGGCCCGGTCCGGCCAGTGCCAAAGAAGTGGCAGACGCCATACTCGACGACATTGTAGCCCGTGCCAAGCGCGACGGCAGCGTCATGCCGGGCGTGGCGGCTGCCTTGGAGTTTTTCAAGAAGCGAAAAATAAAAATAGGGCTGGCCACCTCGTCGCCCATGCGCATGTTGCAGGAACTGGTGGGGCATTTTGGCCTGCTTCCGTATTTCGACGAAGTAACCTCGGCCGATACCGCTTTGTTTGGCAAGCCGCACCCTGAAGTGTACCTGCAATGCGCCCATGCCTTGAACGAAGCCGCCTTTGATTGCGTGGCGTTTGAAGATTCGGTCAATGGCATGATAGCCGCCAAGGCCGCACGTATGCGCGTGGTGGTGGTGCCGGAAGAAGCCGCATACCACAAGCCGCAGTTTGGCCTGGCCGATGCCAAGCTACGTTCCTTGGAAGAATTTGGCGAAGCGTTGTGGCAGCAATTGCAGTAGCAAGGGCCGGATATTGCTGCCGGGTGAACCGGCAAAAGGTCACGGGCTTGCATTGTATTAGCGTAAACCGAGGCTTGTATATTGCACACCGGATAGTTAGCAGAAACCCCACGAGCGACCGTGCAAAAAATAATGTTCCGACAAATTTCTACTTCGGACTGACTTCAATCAAAAATCCGGGTTAATGGACAAAAAAGTTGATAAAACCATTCAAAAGCCTTACTGTTAATAG
>JASGFI010000165.1:0-5532 GCA_047605615.1 Edaphocola sp.
GGATGTAATTACTGCAATATTAATTGTTTGAAATTTTTGTCGTGTACTTAGGTGTGCCTTGACATCTTGGGCAATCCATATTTTTTGTTTTTAGGCGCAAATATACAAAACTATCTTTCATTACCAATGCCGTTATTTTATTGAAAACAGCAAACAATTCTGAAAAAGCACCTGCTGGCGAGTTCTTTCATGCGCAAACAGAGAAGTGGTTTTAGAAAATTTCGGTGGCGAATTTGTCGCGGCCGTAGTGGGACTACGAAAAAATATTCCTGCATTTTGCATCTTGTGCCATAACAAATATCTTAGCGCACCGGGACACCCCATTAAAAACGCCGAACGATGAGCAAATCTGTATTTAGGAAAAAAACTATTGCCTCCATACTCTCCGATGCCGAAAAGGGTTGGGGTGAGGAAGAGCGACCTGCGGGCAGCCTCAAAAAAGTATTGGGCGTAAAAGACCTTACTGCACTCGGCATTGCTGCCGTGATAGGTGCGGGCATTTTCAGCAGCATTGGCAAAGCCAGCTACGACGGCGGTCCGGGCGTAATATTTTTATACATTTTTACCGCCGTAGCCTGCGGGTTTGCGGCTTTGTGTTATGCCGAATTTGCCAGCACGGTGCCGGTGTCGGGTAGTGCTTATACATACAGCTACGTGGCTTTCGGCGAATTGTTTGCATGGGTCATCGGTTGGGATTTGTTGATGGAATACGCCATTGGCAATATAGCTGTTGCCATTTCTTGGAGCGATTATTTCACCAATTTGATGCAACACGCAGGCTGGCACATACCCGATTGGCTTACCATGGATTACGGTACTGCGCATAGCGGATTTTTGGCGTTGCAAAAAGCAACCGGCATCACGGAAGTGCAGCAAATGGCAGCCAATGCTTGGGTTCAAGCACCGCAAATAGCAGGTTTCCGCCTTATTATGGATGTACCGGCTTTGGCAATAGTGGCTATTATCACTTATGTAGTGTTGGTGGGCATACGTGAATCGCGCACGGCGAGCAACGTAATGGTGGGCATAAAATTAGCCATTATTTTTTTGGTAATTACGGTGGGGTCGTTTTACATCAATCCCGATAATTGGTCGCCATTTACACCCACCGGTTTTGGCGGTATCATGAAAGGTGTATCGGCTGTATTCTTTGCCTACATTGGTTTTGATGCCATAAGCACCACTGCGGAGGAGTGTAAAAACCCCCAGCGCGACCTGCCTCGTGGCATGATATACTCCCTGATTATTTGTACCGTTTTATATGTGCTGTTGGCTTTGGTATTGACGGGCATGGTGCATTATACCCAATTGAATGTGGGCGACCCCTTGGCAATGGTATTCAATGCCCACGGCTTAAAATTGTTGAGTGGCATAGTGGCTGCAAGTGCCATTATCGCTACCGCCGGTGTGCTATTGGTGTTCCAAATAGGTCAGCCCCGCATTTGGATGAGCATGAGCAGGGATGGTTTGTTGCCCCGCATATTTGCCCGCATACATCCGCGTTACGGCACGCCGTCGTTTTCCACCATACTCACGGGCATAGTGGTAGCCGTGCCCGCCTTGTTCATGAACCTCGACATGGTGTTGTCGTTGACCAGTATTGGCACTTTGTTTGCCTTCGTATTGGTATGCGGCGGCATATTGGTATTAGATAAGCAAACGGACAAACCCGACAGTAAATTCAAAGTGCCATACATCAATGGCCGCTTTGTTTATCCCGTACTGTTGCTGGTGGCGGTTGTGTTGGTAGTGCGTTACGTGCCGGGTTATTTTACCGGATTAATCAATGTGGAAGGCTTGCCCATGCTGGCTTTTTGGATAGTGGCAATTGTGTTGGCGTATTTTACCTTCGTAAGGCAATATTCGTTGGTTCCCGTCTTGGGGCTTATCAGTTGCTTTTACCTCATGGCGCAGGAAACGCACACCGTATGGCTACGCTTTGTGATATGGTTGGTTATCGGTTTGGTGGTGTACTTTTTGTATGGGTATAGGCATAGTAAACTGATGAAGTGATGCCTTTGTATCGGGTGGTGGGGCCCATTTTAGCTGCCCGTCTTCCCCTTGAGCTTCCCTCTTGCGTTAAACAAGAGTTAGGTGTTCAATTCAAAAAAGCTAACCGGCTTCAAGGTGCAGTAATTCGCTTTGCGCAGGGTTTTCATTCAATGCCTAAAAGGCCACCCGCTCCAATAGGGCTACGTAAGTACCGATGCCTTGTTTTATTTCCTCCACATATATGAACTCGTCTGCCGTGTGGCTGCGTGCGGAATCGCCCGGACCCAACTTCAGGGCGGGGAAAGGCATCAATGCCTTGTCGGACATGGTGGGCGAGCCATACGCTTCCATGCCCAAATCCAAGCCTGCCTTGACCAAGGGATGCTCCATGCCGATAATGGTGCTGCGCAACCGGGTACTGCGGGCGGTTACTTCACTGTTCATGTTCGTCTTGAGCGTGTGCAGTACCTCTTCGTGGGTATAACATTCGTTCAAACGCAGGTCTATGGTAAAACGGCATTGGTCAGGCACTACGTTGTGTGCTTTGTTGTCGGTTTCTATGCAGGTAACACACATAGATACTTCGCCCAAGAATGGCGACACCCGCTCAAAGCTATATTTGCTTATCCAATTAATGTCCTTCATGGCTTTGTAAATGGCATTCACGCCTTCCTTGCGCGCCGCATGTCCCGAAACGCCTTTGGCCACCGCATCGCACACCATCAAGCCGCGCTCGGCCACGGCCATTTGCATTAAAGAGGGTTCGCCCACTATGGCGCAATCTATTTTCCCAAGTTCGTCCACAATGCTGCTTATGCCCTTGATACCCGATATTTCCTCTTCTGCGGCAGCTGCCAACACCAGGTTGAACGGCAAATTTTCCCTGTTGTAAAAATGCACGAATGTAGCCAATAGGCTTACCAATGCGCCACCGGCATCGTTGCTGCCCAGTCCGTACAATTTTCCATTTTCTATGGTAGATACATAAGGATCTTTGGTATATCCCTTGGCGGGCCGTACTGTATCGTGGTGCGAGTTTAATAATATCGTAGGTTTTTCGGGGTCGAAGCGGGGGCTGCGGGCCACCACATTATTGTTGTATCGTTCGCAACCGATACCTTCTTGCGATAACCAGTTTTCTATTATGTCGGCAGTGCCGTTTTCCTCTTTGCTAAACGATGGTGTAGCAACCAAAGCTTGCAAAAGCAATATTGCTTTATCAAAAAGTTGTTCCAAGATTTTAATTATTAATAATTTTTGTACCTGCTTGGCCAATGGCCAATTTGGTTAGTTGGCTCCAGCTGCCAATAGTTACCGAACCAACCCCGCGGCCAATGGCAGCAAAGGCATTGGTCAATTTGGGCAACATGCCTTCAAAAATTATTTTGTTGGCTTTCAAGTGTTCAAAGTAGTCTTTATCCACAACCGGTATGGCACTTTGCTCGTCGTTTACGTCCATCAACACGCCCGCTTTTTCAAAGCAATAGATAAGCTGCGTGTCAAAAGGCCCCGATGCCGCTTGGGCTATTTCTTGTGCTATGGTGTCGGCATTGGTGTTCAGCAATTGGCCGTGTGCATCGTGTGTAATGGGCGCTACTACCGGATTAAGGTTGGCCGCCATCAAGGTTTGGATAAGCGTATCGTTCACCCTGTCCACATCGCCCACAAAACCATAGTCCATGCCCGCATGGTGCCGTTTATGGGCCTCCAACAAATTGCCGTCTGCACCGCTTATGCCGATTGCGTTGCAGCCATTTGCCTGCAACTGCGCCACTATGTTTTTGTTAATCAGGCCGGCATACACCATAATTACCAATTTCAGCGTTTCCGCATCGGTAATACGCCTGCCGTCCACCATTTGCTGTGGCAAATCGAGTTGCTTGGCCAACTGCGTAGCCAGTTTTCCGCCACCATGTACCAATATTTTTTTTTGTGGCAAGGCGGCAAAATCTTTCAGGAATTGACGCAAATTTCCTTCGCTGTCAATTACGTTGCCCCCTATTTTTATGACTAAAAGTTGTTCTTTCATTTTTAATTGGCTCTATTCCCCACCCTTCCCGGTCGCCACTGGGGATATAAAGAGGAGAAAACGATGAATAATCAGGATGATTAGCTTTTTCTTTTTTTGCCCAGTAGCTGAAGCTATTGGCAATGCAAGCTATAAACCTTTCAATATTTCGGCCAATACCGTTTGCGCGCTCCACACCCTGTTCTTGGCCTGTTCCGTTACCAGGCTGCGCGAACCGTCGAGCAATTCATCGCTCAACTCTACATTGCGCCTTACCGGCAAACAGTGCATGATACGTGCATTGGGCGCGGTTTTCAGCTTTTCTTCGGTTAGCATCCAGTCGCCGCCGCCGCCATGCACTTTGCCATAGTCTTTATAACTGCTCCAGTTTTTTACGTACACAAAATCGGCATCCCGAAGGGCTTCCTGTTGGTCATGGGTAATGGCGGCACCTTGGGTAAATTGTTCTGCCAGCTCAAAACCTTGCGGATGCGCAATGGTCAAATCCACATCTTCCCACCGGCCCATCCACTGGGCAAAGCTATTGCTTACGCATTGCGGAATGGGTTTGATGTGGGGTGCCCAGGTCAATACCACTTTGGGTTTTCGGCCTTTTGGTTTGTTTTCGGCAATGGTGATTACGTCTGCGAACGATTGTAAGGGATGCAGCGTGGCACTTTCCAGGCTTACCACGGGCACACCCGAATATTTCTTTATTTGCCCCAATACTTTTTCGGCATAGTCCTCGTCACGGTTGGTCAAACTTGGGAATGTACGCACGCACAATATGTCGAAGTAAGCACCCAATACCGGCGCCGCATCTTTGATATGTTCTACCGTCTTGCCGTTCATGACGGCACCTTCGGCAAACTCCAATGCCCAGCCGTCGCCACCGGCATTGAAAACAATGGGTTCCATGCCCAAGTTCTGTGCGGCAAGCTGCGTGCTTAGCCGGGTACGTAGGGAAGGGTTGAAAAACAACAAGCCCACTCGTTTGCCCACGCCCAAATCCTTGTCTTTGAAAGGTTGGGCTTTGTAGTGGAGTGCCTTGGCCAAAAAGTCGTTGATGTCTGCAACATCGTTGGCGGAAATAAACTGTTTCAAGTTTCTTGCAAAAGTACCACCCAAATATTAGTCTGCAAAGCGTTAGGATGAAGTTTTGCCATTTCGCCGTACGCATGCAAGCTAAAAACATTAAGCATCGAACAGCTTATTTCATTATCCTTAATAATTCATTGAAATCAAGGCCCCTGCCCAATATAGACAGGTTAAAATTATTAATGGCATTTTTGATTTTTATGTATTCTATAATGGTTAATTCTTCAAAAAAATATGCTGTATAAAAGGTGTTTCCCTCTTTGTCTTCGGCGAAAAACGTGTAGGTTAGTATAGAAACAGTAGAGCCTCCTTTGGCAAATGTGTGTTTGGCCCAGGTGTTTTTTTTTAAGCATGGCTTCAAAAACAGTGTCTATTTGTTTTTTCACTACATGACAAAAATTAACAAATTCTCCTGAAACTTCTTCCTGTGTGGG
>JASGFI010000166.1:0-5451 GCA_047605615.1 Edaphocola sp.
TATTTTACTTCGGAAAACTAAACTTTGTTTCATTAAAATTTTAGTAATGCCATAATTGTGTCAATGGCTTTTGTTTGTATTGGATATTTTTGTCAATTTACGATGTAGCATTGGCAAAAATTATGGCTCTTTGGCAAGGTTGGCTTTTGTGAGGTAACTTTGTGAGCCTTGCCAATGTGCCATAATGTGCGTGAGCCTGTTGATGTTTGGCTGTTCGGCTAAATTTTTGTTCATCCGCTTGTTCGGGGGATTTCATACAACGGGAATGGCTTACAAAACTGCCCGGAATTATACGGGCTTTCGATAACCGCTATATCGCCTCCACGCTGCCCAACGCTACCCAGCCCTTGCGGCCATCGGGTAGGGTAACTGCCGTAAAGCCGCCTTGGCTGGCATCTACATCCACTACGGTACCTTCGGGCAGGGCCATTATGGTTTTGGCATTTGTTTGGGGGGCGTTGAGCAGCGGCACGGACATTTCTGTTACTACCGCCCTCTTGCCGCCCAGCGATGCCTCGTAGGCAAACCACGCCATGCAACCGGTAATGACGAAGAGTACTGCCGCAAATGAAATCCAACGACCCGAATAGGCCACCTGCCCGCGTTTCCGGCGTACATACACGGCCAAGGCCAGCGTGGCGGTTAAAAACAACAACGCCAACGTGGCCCAAGCATTTACCGACAAGCCATGCACCAATCCCTGCCACCATTTTTCAAAGAAAAAGGGCGGGGCTTGTGCTATTGGGTTTTGGATACGCGCGTTGGCCAAAATCAAATTGTCAACAATTTCCTTGTTGTTCGGTGCCAGCAATCTTGCTTTTTCGTAGTGCAAAATGGCCTTGCCCACCTGGTTTTTACGATAGTACACGTTGCCCAAGTTATAGTGCAGGCCCGCGCTTTCGGGATAGGTATCCAAGAGCGTGCCGTACACCTTGGCCGCGCTGTCGTATTGCTTGGCGTTATAGAGCTTGTTGGCTTGTTGCAGCAGCCCTTCGTGCGCACCGGCAGCCACTACTTTTATGTTGCAAAAAGAGGCTGATAGCACCAATAGGATTCCCCAAAAATGTTTCATCGGCTAAGCTTGTTGCAGGGTTTTGGTTTTGTTTTTCAATACGGTTTCCAATGCGCCTATTATTGCACCGGCCTCGTCCAGGGTATGCTGCCGCTGCTTACGGCCACCCACGGGGCTATACAAGGCCATTTCACATTCCATAATCAACTGTTGCAGTTTGTCGGTTTGCGCCTCCGATACCTGTTTGGCCTCCATCTCGGCAGCCAGGGTTTCCTTGCTCAGTTGGCTCAAGGGTATGTTCAATTTATCGCTGAGGTACAACCATATAGCCTTCGATATTTCTTCGTAGAAAGCCGTGTGTTCCTTTTGGGGCAGCAATTTGCGCGCGGTGGCTAAACGCTTCCAAGCTACTTTATTGGCCTTCTTATTTTTATACAGGGTTTCGTTGCCCGCATAATGTTCGTTGCGTTTTTGCAGCAACACCAGTACCAATGCCGCTGCACCCGCCAAAAGGTACAAGAGCCAATACCAAGGTTGGGCTATCCAGGGCGATGCGGCATTTTCCAATACCGAGGCACTGCTTTGTACCCCGTGTATGTCGCCAGGCAATGTACGGTTTTGGGCTATGGTTCCGGTATAGTTTTTACCCTTGGTTACGTGCAGCTTTATGGGTTGTGTGGTTTCTGTTTTGTATGTACCCGTGCTTACGTCGTAATAGCTGAAACTAATGGCCGGTATACCGTAATCACCGGGGTTTTGCGGGTTAAGGGTATAGCTGAATATTTTGCTGCCGGTTATGGCGGGGTTGCGGCTGGTTATGGTGTCGGTTATGGCGGGGTCGTAGGCGCCCAATTCTGCCGGAAAAGTAATTTTGGGTTCGCCAATCAGTTTCAAGTTGCCGCTTCCGTTTATGGTGAAGGTAAGGGTGGCGGCATCGTCGGTAGTGAGCGATGTTTTGTCTATCTCGGCCTTCGCCGTAAACTTGCCCACGGCACCGGTAAACGAAGCGGGCTGGTTGGCGGTGGGCAGCGGGCCGACGGTTATTTTTACCGGCGCGCTCGACAGTTTTACGGGCACGTCCTTGTAATTGTAGCCGTTAAACATATCGTTGTTGAAAAAAGGGTCGTCCATGAAAAAAGAACTCAGGGGGTCGTCGGCCAGAGGATTCCTGCCCTGCACCTGTTCTATTACGCGCACCACGCCCTCGGCCTTGGCCGCATCCAGCACCAAGGTGCCGTCTTGCTGCGGAAACAAGGCCGATTTTTTCAATAAAAAAACTTGGTAGCGTTCGCCGTTCACCACCTCTTCGGTGGGTTTGGGCGGATTGGGGATCTGAAAATCCTGGCTCCAAAAACCATTCAGGGAAGGCAATTGCGTAAGGTTGACCGACATGGCCAAGCGGGTGTACAGTTTGTAGCTGGCCGTTATCTGCTCGCCCACCTTCGGGTTGGTTTTGTCCACCGATACCTTTATGAAGATGTTCTTGTTTATGTTTTTTTCGCCCATACCCGCCAACTGGCCGGCTTGTGCCTGCTGCTGGCGGCGTTGCTGTTGGTAGGCTTGCTGCTGCCCCTGCTGTTGCTGCTGCATTTGTTGCAACATGCGGCGGCGCATTTGCTGCATGGCGGCAAAGGGGTCGTCGTCGTCAAGGGGGTCGCGCTGCGCCTGTTGGCGTTGCATCATGGAACCGTTGATTACCTGTATCGTCAACGGGTTCGACGCTATGTCCCTGCCATTGGCCTCTACACGGGCCGCCGGAATAGTAACTTCGCCCGCACGCAAAGGCAGCAATACATACGTAATGTTCAACGAAGACGAACGCCGCGTTTGCCCGTTGACTATGGATATGCTGCTGTTGTTGGACTGGTAGGGGCCGCCCGCTATCGAGAAACCCGAGAAGGCCGGTGGCCTAAAGTTTTTGATTTCCGCATTGGTAATGGTATAGGTTACCTGCAATTGGTCCTTGGTGCCTATTTTATTGCTATTGGCCTGCGCCGAAAAAACCACTTCCTGCGCCCAAGCCGGCATTTGCAAGCACCATAAAATTAAAATCGGCAAAATCCCTTTTCTCAACATAAAAAGCAAAATAGTCTATTGTTCCTTATCAACGCACAAAGGTAAAAATGCCATATCTGTATGGGGTTAAAACTACGTTAATATGGCAGATAATTGCTTTCTTGGTTATTTTTCTTGCTGCCAGCCAGGTGTATTTTCCACCAATTTCACGTTGGTAGCGAACGGCTCTGCAAGGGCGTATCGTTTTTCGGCTTTTAATCCCGAGATAGCTTAGTTTTTCACACTGCTTGGTGCAGACCTATTTTATAGGAAAAGGCAATTCGTTTTACCAGCTGCCACCCGCGCCGCCGCCACCGGAGCTGCCGCCGCCAAAGCCTCCAAAACCACCGCCACCACTAAAGCCGCCACCACGGCCACCGCCGTTAAGTAAGCTGCCCAGTATGGCCCCGGTAATAAAATCGCCGCCACGGCGGCTCATGTAATCGCCGCCGCCATTGCCGCCGCCGCCTTTGACAAACATCAGTACGATGAAGATGATAACGGCCAATATCACCAATGCCACCAACACGTCGGTGCCATCGTCCGCTTGCAGAGATTGGTCGTTGGTATATTCGCCCTTGGTGGCGGCCATTACCGATTGGGCGGCTTTGCAGAAGCCTTGGTAATAGTTGCCCGCTTTAAATTCGGGGGTCATTTCGTTGCGCACTATTTGCCCGGCCAGCTGGTCGGTAAGTGCGCCTTCCATGCCCTGGCCCGAAGTAATCCACATTTTCCTGTCGTCCAAAGCCGCGAAAATGAGTACGCCATTGTTCTTTCCCTTTTGGCCTATGCCCCACTTGTTGAACAAAGAAATGGCATAGTCCGCAGCATCGTTGCCGTCCAATGATTTTATCGTCGCCACCGCTATTTGCGAGGACGTTTGTTGCTCGAAGCTCAATAATTGGGTTTCGAGTTCGTCCTGCTGGCCGGGTGTCATCATGTTGGCAAAATCGTTGACCAGCCGTGGCGGGGCGGGGCGGGCGGGCAAGTTGTTCACGAATTGGCCCAGCGATAGTTGCACCAAAGAAAAGAACAGCAACAGGGTGCCGGCCATTTTTCTATATACGGTCTTAGTCATAGTAGTAAATGTTGGCTTGGCGGTCAATGGCCAAAAACAATGTCGTCGGGTAATTCGTTTTTGTCGGTATTGCGGTCGTAGGGGAAATGGGTGCTTAGTGCCGTGCCGATGTTTTTGATGCAGGCCGCTATGCCTTCGGTTATTTTGTCTTCCTTGAAAAAAGCCCGCATCTGTTGCAACTCGTAAAGCCAATAGGGGTCGCCGCCGGTTTTTTTGTAAATACCTTCATCGCCATACAAGGCCATTTGTTTGTCGGCCAATGCCACGTACACCAACACTGCGTTGTGAAGTTGCGTTTTGTCCATTTTCAGCTTGAAGAAAACCTCGCGCGCCCTGTCGGTGGCGTCCACATAGCTGCAACGCGATTCTATGAAAACCCTCACTTCGCCCGAAGTGTTTTGCTCCGCGGCTTTTATGGCGGCTATTATTGCCTCTTGGTCGGCCTTGGGCAGCAACGATTTTTTTCTTCTAAATAAACCAAACATATTGCCTGTAAATTAAGAAAGCGGTGTGGATACCGCTTTCTTGTGATGTAATTTTTGCTACAGCTTAATGCCTGTTTAAAATTCAACTTTGGGTGCTTTTTGTGCGGCGGCATCGGCCTCGAAGGTCGGTTTTTCCTTGAAGCCCATGGAGCTGGCCACCAAGCTGGCCGGGAAATTGGTCACTTTGGTATTGTACACCAATACGGCATCGTTGTAATATTTCCTGGAAGTGGCTATGCGGTTTTCGGTACCTTCCAACTGGTCTTGCAGGGACAAGAAGTTTTGGTTGGCCTTCAGGTCGGGGTATTGTTCGGACACAACCATCAGCCTGCCCAATGCCTGGCTCAGCTGGCCTTGCGCCGCCTGGAATTGTTGCAGTTTTTCGGGCGTAAGGTCGTCGGCGTTTACGGTTATCTGCGTAGCTTTTGCCCGTGCTTCTATCACGGCGGTCAGCGTGTTTTGCTCGTGGGCGGCGGCGCCTTTCACGGTTGCCACAAGGTTGCCGATAAGGTCGGAACGGCGTTGGTATTGGTTTTGCACATCGGCCCATTTGGCCGCCACTTCTTGCTTGGAGGCGTTCAGGCCATTTTGAAAACTCTTGTAGGCACTGCAGCCGCCTATCAACACTACGGCCAATACTACTAAGGTAACGAGGAGTCCTTTCTTCATTTTTTGGAATTTTTACTTTGTTTTAGGATGTCAAAAATAATGGATTTGGCCATTACCGGCTATTTTTTTTTATTTCGCTGAATTAAAGAAAAAAGCGGGGCATTAGTAACTAAGTATAGATAATTCATTATTGAGTTTTAAGAATAACAATG
>JASGFI010000167.1:0-5319 GCA_047605615.1 Edaphocola sp.
CAAATAATTTATTGGCAATCCAATTAATTGTATTTTTTGTCGTGTACTAAACAAAAAAACAACAAACAATCAATAAACATGAGCGATTTAAAGTATGATTTTGGTATGATAGGATTGGGCACCATGGGCCGCAACTTGTTGCTTAACATGGCCGACCACGGCGTAGCCTGTGCCGGTTTCGATAAAGATGCAAGCAAGGGCATCTTGTTGGAACAAGAAGCGAAAGACACCGTGGTAAAGGGTTTCGGTGAAATAACGCCATTTGTACAAAGCCTAAAAAGCCCGCGCGCCATCATGATGTTGGTGCCTGCGGGCAAAATAGTAGATGATGTGATAGAAGAATTGCTGCCCCTCTTGGACAAGGGCGACATAATAATAGACGGCGGCAATTCGCACTTTACCGATACCAACCGACGCGTAGCGTATATGGAACAAAAAGGTTTGCACTTTTTTGGTATGGGCATATCCGGCGGCGAAGAAGGTGCGCGCCGCGGCCCCTCCATGATGCCCGGCGGCGACAAAGAAGCCTATGCCGTGATGAAACCCATACTGGAAGGCATTGCCGCAAAAGTAGGCGGCGAACCCTGCGTTACCTACATAGGTCCCGGTGCCAGCGGCCACTTTGTAAAAATGGTGCACAATGGCATAGAATACGGCATCATGCAATTGTTGGCCGAGGCTTACGGTTACATGAAAAATGTATTGTCGCTGGACAATGAAGCCATGGGCAAAGTATTTGCCGGGTGGAACGAAGGCAGGCTGCAATCGTTTTTGGTAGAGATAACCAAAGATATATTTGCGTTTAAAGAACCCGGCGCCGGCCATTTATTGCTCGACGACATCAAAGACGAAGCACGCGCCAAAGGTACCGGTAAATGGACTTCGCAGGTAGCCATGGATTTGCAGGTACCCATACCCACCATAGATACCGCCGTGGCCATGCGCGACCTGAGCAAATATAAAGCCCTGCGCATAGCTTCAGCCAACATTTACCCCAATAGTGCCACCGCCTTCAAGGGCGATGCGGCCACGGCCTTGGCCGATTTGGAGAATGCCTTTTATTTTGCCGTAGCAGTCACCTATGCACAAGGCATGCACTTATTGGCCGGTGCTTCCAAGGAGTATAATTACGGTTTGGATTTGGCGGCCATAGCACGTATATGGCGCGGCGGCTGCATCATCCGCTCTGCATTTTTGAACGATATTTATACGGCCTTCAAAAACAACGAACAGCTGCCGCATTTATTGGACGACGAACAGGTGGCGGCAAGCGTATCGGCTGCGGCACAAGGTGCCAGAAATGTATTGGGTACTGCCATAGGCAACGGCTACGCACTGCCTGCGTTCAGCGCATCGTTAAGCTATTTCGACAGCTTGCGTACCGCGCGTATGCCTTCCAATTTGATACAGGCGCAGCGCGACTTCTTTGGGGCGCACACCTACGAGTTGATAGGGAAAGAAGGCGTGTTTCATACGGTGTGGCAGACGATATAGACACCCAACTATTTTGCAACGGAATTATTTCAAATAAACAAACACAATGAGCGAAAACACGATGTGTGCTCCCGTAATATTCATCATTTTTGGCGCCACCGGCGATTTGTCCAAAAGGAAACTGTCGCCCGCCCTGTATAATTTGTTCTTGGATGGCTGGTTGCCTGAAAACTTTGCCATTATAGGCACCGGGCGCACCCAATGGAGCGACGAAGACTTTGCCGCAAACGTAAAAGAAGACATCGACGAATTTTCAAGAAGCGGCAAAGCAAAAAAAGCAGACTGGGAGGCGTTCTCAAAACATATAGGCTACCAAGTGGCCGATGCCAAAAACGCTGCCACCTTCAAGGCATTTGGCGATAAGATAAGCCAGTGCAACCAGCAATGGCAAACCAAAGCCAATGTCATTTTTTACCTGGCCGTATCGCCCGATTTTTTTCCGATAATCAGCAAAAACATCTATGATGCAGGGTTGGCAGAAGACAAGAGCCGCGTAAGGCTGGTTATCGAAAAACCATTCGGCCACGATTTGGAAACGGCCAAAGAACTGAACAAACTGTTGGACGGCATGTACAGCGAAAGCCAAATATACCGCATAGACCACTATCTGGGCAAAGAAACGGTACAAAACATAATGGCTTTCAGATTCGCCAACAGCTTGTTTGAACCCTTGTGGAACCGCAACTATATCGAGCATGTACAAATATCCGTAACCGAACAATTGGGCGTGGAAGGGCGCGGCGGCTATTACGATGGCAGCGGCGCCCTTCGCGACATGATACAAAACCACTTGTTGCAATTGCTCTGCCTCGTTGCCATGGAACCACCCAATAATTTCACTGCCGACGAGGTGCGCAACAGGAAAGTGGACGTGCTGACCGGTATGCGCAGGTTTAGCGCGGAAGACGTGCGCTTCAACGCCGTGCGCGGTCAATATGGGCCGGGGTGGATGCAGGGGAAAGAACTGTCCGGCTACCGCGAGGAAGCCAATGTGGATGCGGCATCCAATACCGAAACATTTGCCGCGCTGAAGTTTTTCATAGACAACTGGCGGTGGCAGGGTGTGCCCTTTTACGTGCGCAGCGGCAAACGTATGCACCAAAGTGCCTCCATCATATCCATACAATTCAGGGATACGCCACACAAGGTATTTCCGGACGAGGCCAACGAAAGCTGGCAACAAAACAGGCTGGTGATAAGCATACAACCCGAAATGAGCATACGCCTCCAGGTGCAAACCAAGCGACCGGGACTGGACATGATGCTCAATACCGTAGATATGGTTTTCGACTATGACGGCGCCTATGCCACACCTGCGCCGGAGGCTTACGAAACGCTGTTGCTAGATGTGATGCTGGGCGACCAAACGCTGTTCATGCGCGCCGACCAAGTAGAGGAAGCATGGGATTTGTTGATGCCGATATTGAAAAATTGGGAAGGGAAGAAAAGCATCAATTTCCCCAATTACGCAGCAGACTCTTGGGGGCCGGAGGCCGCCGAGGCACTCATAGCCCGCGATGGCTTCCATTGGTTCTCGTTGCCGCCCAAAGCCAAGAAACAACCATAATCTATTTCCGGTTTAGGCGAAAGCCATAAGGCAATGCCCCACAGCCCTTCGCCGTAAATCTGTACCCACATACGCCCTAAGTTGGGGCGTATGTGGGTTTATGTTGCGCCCCTGCGGGGCGCACAACACAAGCAATAAAAGATTGCCGGCTTCTTGCACATTTCCCCCACTTTTTTTCAACCTGTTGTTGTTGGCATAGCTTGCCGGTGGTATCTTTACCCGCAGAACGAAAGACCAACTACGATGAGCGACCTACATACGTTTTTTGCGGCAAAACACTTTGCCGATTTACCCGCCAACGATGCGGCACATGCCTTGCAGGTTGGCAGGCGCATACAAGCAATTACCGAAACCAACCCCGATTGGTCGGAGGCCGAAATAGTAATCATAGGTTGCGGAGAGAGCAGCGGCAGCACACAAAATACCGCATGGAGCAATGCACCGGACGCAGTGCGCGAGGAGTTGTACAGACTATACGATTGGCATAGCGACATAAAAGTTGCCGATATGGGCAATATACTGCAAGGCGCCACCCCCGCCGACACCAGGGCTGCATTGCGTACCGTACTGCGCGAGGTACAAGAGGCCGGCAAGGTAGCCATAGCAATTGGCGGCACGCACGACCTTACGCTGCAACAATATGACGTGTTCAAAAAAACAGAGCAAACCATCAATGCCGCTGTTATAGATATGCTTATAGATTTGGAAGATGCCGAAGGCATAAGCGAGGATAGCTATCTTATGGATATGCTTACCGGCCAACCCAACTTTATCAGACATTACAGCCATATCGGTTTCCAAAGCTATTATGCGAACCCAAATATGCTCGAAACGCTCGACAAACTCCGGTTCGACTGCTACCGGCTGGGCCACGTACGTGCAGACATGGACGATATGGAACCCGTATTGCGCAACTGCGATTTGCTGAGCATAGACATGAACGTATTGAGGGCTTGCGATGCCCCTTGGAACAGCGGCGCATCGCCCAATGGCTTTTTTGGCGACGAACTGTGCCAACTAATCCGCTATGCAGGCATGGCCACACACCTAAGTTCCTTAGGCATTTATGGTTATCGTCCCGAAAAAGACAAGCATCGCCTTGGCGCCAAACAAATAGCCCAAATGCTGTGGTATTTCATAGACGGCTACTTGGTACGAAAAAAAGAAGCAAAGGTGGAACAGGCCGAAGATTTTACCGAATATCACGTATCGCTCAACAAAAGCGATACCATATTTTTAAAAAGCCGCCGCACCAATAGATGGTGGATGCAGCTGCCCGATGGCCGCTATGCGCCTTGCAGTTACAACGACTATCTTACGGCCGCCGCCAACGATATACCCGAACGTTGGTTTCGCGAACAAGAACGCGTAGTATGATTTTGGGTATTGTATCTTTCTAAAAAAGCAACAGGCATGAAAACAATCATAATAGACGATGAACCCTTGGCACGTTCCGTGCTGGAAGAAATGCTGGAAGACGAAAAAGACATAGAGATTGTAGCCAGTTGCAACGATGGTTTCGAGGGACTGAAGGCCATTCAAGAACACCAACCCGAACTGATATTCCTCGATGTGCAAATGCCCAAGATTACCGGCTTCGAGCTTCTCGAACTTTTAGAAAATCCGCCAAGGGTCATCTTTACCACCGCTTACGACGAGTACGCGCTGAAAGCTTTTGAAGTCAATGCCCTCGATTATTTGCTAAAACCCATAAGTCCCGAACGCTTGCAAAAGGCGCTTGCCAAACTTAGGCATCAACACAATACCGGCAATGCGCCACAGTTCGGAAGCAAGGCGCTTCAATTGCCCGAACAATCGCAGCGCATAGTGGTAAAAGACCGCGGGCACATAAAGATAATACCCCTGCCCGATGTATTGTATATAGAAGCCGCAGACGATTACGTAAAGGTAACCACAGAGGGCAAGTATTACCTGAAACACCAACGCATGGCCCACTTCGAGGCACAGCTACCGCCACATCAGTTTGTGCGCGTGCATCGTTCTTACATCGTGAACATACAACACATCAACAAAGTGGAGCTTTATGAAAAAGAGAATTATTGCGTTACCTTGCGCAATGGTGCCCGCATAGCCGTAAGCAGAACCGGTTACAGCAAGCTAAAGGCCGTATTGGGGATATAGGGGCCTGCTTAAAATCCATTCGTTTTTTTGTAGCTCTTATAGGCTGTTTAAGTTAATTAAATTGGCTATAGTAAAATTTTAATGGAAATAAAATGAAGCATTAATTTGCTTTTAGT
>JASGFI010000168.1:0-4985 GCA_047605615.1 Edaphocola sp.
AGATTTTTTAAAACAAAAAAGTCGGAAGAAAAAATCTTCCGACCATAACTACCCGTATAGACCCTTTCAGGGTGACAAGAGGGAATGAAAAGGACATTACGGCACTCCCCGTGTCATGCTGAAAGTATTTAAAAAGCACCCTGTATAGACGCTGGCCAACCAAAGGGTTCTGGGGGCAGGGCAGGGGGTGACAAGAGCGGGCATAGAAAGATTTTTCTCGAATGTAGCACAAAGAAACAACGAAATCGGATGGCACACTTTTACCCGGTGAGAGGTATAAAAGTTGGCAAAGTTTTTAAGGATCATAGCAGATTAACAACACCATTTTCCGAAATATAAGCCGTAATTTTGCGCCTTAATCGAAGACATGATTCATTTTTTCGGGAAAAATTCCACCGTATTTGCAGTACAATCCGCTAACAACCTTTCCGATAGCGACATCTCAAAACTCAATTGGCTTTTTGGCGACAGCAACTACCTGGCCACTGATACCCTCGAAAAGAATTTCATGGGGCCGCGCGCTGCCATGGTTACGCCCTGGAGCACCAACGCCGTGGAGATTGCCCAAAACATGGGCATCGAAGGCATTGTCCGCATCGAAGAATTTAAAGAAACCGACAATGGCCGGTCTTTCGACCAGATGCTGTTTCAAGAATTTCCTTCGTTGAACCAAGACATTTTTAGCGTAAACATACAACCCGAACCCATTTTGGAAATAAGCGACATCGCTGCTTTCAACAAACAAGAGGGCTTGTCGTTGAGCGACGAAGAGGTTGATTACCTCAATGGTTTGTCGAAAAAATTGGGCCGCAACCTTACCGATTCGGAGGTTTTTGGATTTTCGCAAGTCAACTCCGAACATTGCCGCCATAAAATATTCAACGGCACTTTCGTGATAGACGGCGAGGAACAACCAAGCTCGCTTTTCAAATTGATTAAAAAGACCGCCGCCGAAAATCCCAACTATATCGTATCTGCTTACAAGGACAACGTAGCCTTTTTGCAGGGGCCCAAATTGACCCAGTTTGCGCCGGAAGCGGGTGCCGCGGCATCCAATTACGTGGAAAAGGAATTTGACTCGGTAATATCGGTAAAGGCCGAAACCCACAATTTCCCCACCACGGTAGAACCCTTCAATGGCGCGGCCACGGGTGCCGGCGGCGAAATACGCGACCGCCTGGCCGGCGGCCAGGGTTCGTTGCCCCTTGCGGGCACGGCAGTTTACATGACCGCTTATTCGCGCCTGGAAGACAACAGGCCTTGGGAAACCGGTATGCCGCCCCGCAAATGGCTGTACCAAACCCCCAAAGACATTTTGATAAAAGCCTCCAACGGTGCCTCCGACTTTGGCAACAAATTTGGCCAACCGCTCGTTACCGGCTCTTTATTGACCTTTGAACACGAAGAAGCCAACCGTAAACTGGCTTTTGACAAAGTAATAATGTTGGCCGGCGGCGTAGGTTACGGCAAGCTGGCCGAAAGCAAAAAACAGGTACCCCAGCCCGGCGACAAGATAGTGGTGATGGGCGGCGACAATTACCGCATAGGCATGGGCGGCGCGGCCGTATCTTCTGCCGACACGGGCGCATTCGGCTCCGGCATAGAGCTGAACGCCATACAACGTTCCAACCCCGAAATGCAAAAGCGTGTGGCCAATGCCATACGCGCCGTGGTGGAAAGCGGCCACAACATCATTGCCTCCATCCACGACCACGGCGCAGGCGGCCACCTCAACTGCCTTTCCGAACTGGTGGAAAGCACCGGTGGCCATATAGACTTGGACAAATTGCCCGTGGGCGACCCTACGCTATCGGCCAAGGAAATAATAGGCAACGAATCGCAAGAACGCATGGGCCTGGTGGTGCCCGCCGCACATATAGACACATTGCAAAAGATTGCGGCAAGGGAAAGGGCACCCATGTTTGTGGTGGGCGAGGTTACGGGCAATCATGAATTTACCATAGCATCTGCCACTACCGGCCAAAAACCCATGGACTTGCAACTGGGCGATATGTTTGGCAGTTCGCCCAAAACCATCATGGACGACCGAACCGTAACCCGCCATTACGAAGCCCCGGACTACGATGCTGGCAAACTGAACGAATACCTCGAAGCCGTGCTACAGTTGGAAGCCGTGGCTTGCAAAGACTGGCTGACCAATAAGGTTGACCGCTGCGTGGGCGGTCGCGTGGCCAAGCAACAATGTGCCGGGCCGCTGCAATTGCCCTTGAACAACGTAGGCGTCATGGCACTGGACTATAAAGGCAAATATGGCGTGGCCACTGCCATAGGCCATGCACCGGCCATAGCCATAGTAGATGAAGCGGCAGGCAGCCGCATGGCCATTGCGGAGGCATTGTCCAACATGGTATGGGCACCGTTGACCGATGGCTTGAAAAGCGTATCGCTCTCGGCCAACTGGATGTGGCCCTGTAAAAACGAAGGCGAAGACGCAAGATTGTACCGTGCCGTGGCGGCGTGTTCGGACTTTGCCATTGCCCTGGGCATCAATATACCCACGGGCAAGGATTCGCTTTCCATGAAGCAAAAATACCCCGATGGCGAAGTGTTGTCGCCGGGTACGGTCATTATTTCGGCCGGTGCGCAATGCGACGATGTTACGGGAATAGTAGAGCCAGTATTGCAGAAAAATGGCGGCGATATTTTTTACCTCAACCTATCGAAAGACCAATACAAATTGGGCGGCAGCTCTTTTGCGCAAATACTGAACAAAGTAGGCAACGAAGTACCCGACGTGAAAGACCCGGCCTATTTCAAAACCGCTTTCAACGCCCTGCAATCATTGATAAAAGAAGGAAAAATACAAGCCGGACACGATGTGGGCAGCGGTGGCCTCATTACCACGCTGCTCGAAATGTGCTTTGTCGACAACAACCTTGGCGCCAACCTCGACCTCACCGCACTGGGCGAAGATGACATAATAAAATTGTTGTTTGCCGAAAACATTGCCGTGGTTTTTCAGGCAAGCCAAGAGGCGGCAGACATGCTGGCGGCGGCCGGGTTGGCAGTGCAGAAAATAGGTTCCGTATCGAATGAAAGCACCCTGAACATCGGCAACAACGGCGCAACCCACGCCTTCGACATAGCTACCCTGCGCGATGTTTGGTACAAGACTTCTTACTTGCTCGACAAATACCAAAGCGGCGAAACAAAAGCCAAAGAACGTTACGATAATTACAAAAACCAAGCCTTGAACTTTTCTTTCCCAAGCCAATTTGACGGAAGAAAACCAAGCACAGGAGGCGCAAGGCCAAAGGCCGCCATCATACGCGAAAAAGGCAGCAACTCGGAAAGGGAAATGGCGCAAGCCTTGTTCCTGGCCGGTTTCGATGTAAAAGACGTACACATGACCGACCTTGTTTCGGGTAGGGAAAACTTGGAAGACGTACAATTTTTGGGTGCCGTGGGCGGTTTTTCCAATTCCGACGTTTTGGGTTCGGCCAAGGGCTGGGCCGGTGCTTTTAAATACAACGAAAAAGCCCGTACCGCATTGGAAAACTTCTTCAAGCGCGACGATACTTTGTCTATTGGCATCTGTAACGGCTGCCAGCTGTTCGTTGAATTGGGCTTGATTTACCCGAACCACGACCAACAGCCCAAAATGCTGCACAACGACAGCCACAAACACGAAAGTGCCTTTACGTCCATGACGGTGCAGGCCAATGATTCCGTAATGTTTGGCTCGTTGGCGGGCAGCACGCTTGGTGTCTGGATTTCGCATGGCGAGGGCAAGTTTCATTTACCCAAAGCCGAAAACGAGTACAAAATACTGGGCAAATACGGCTACGCTGCCTACCCGGCCAACCCCAATGGCTCCGCCTACAATGCCGCCATGATAAGCGATGAAACGGGCCGCCACGTAGTGGCCATGCCACACGTGGAACGTTCCGTTTTCCCATGGCAATGGGCGCATTATCCTGCCGAACGCAAAGACGAAACAAGCCCTTGGCTGGCAGCTTTCGTGAATGCGAAAAAATGGTTGGTGAAGAAAAACATTTATTCGTAAAAAAACAATTCCGTACCTTACTTTTGCAGCCTGTAACTAAATAGCACTGCTTAAAAGTAATGATGGAAAATTCGGGAGCGGAAGCACTCAACGACCTGATTTTGATGAATAACGACCGCTTGAGGGGGTATTCAAAAACAATGGATTTGTTGGAGGGGCAGGATAAAGATTTGTTGGATTTCTTTCAATCAATAGCCGTTCAAACACAACATTTCCTGGACGACCTGGGTGCCGAAGTGAAAAAATCAGGGTGCGAGGTGGAAATGCACACCTCGGTGTCGGGCAAATTGCACCTGGCATGGATAGCCCTAAAAGCCACTTTTGTGGGCAAAAACAGGAAAACCTTGCTCGAAGAATGTGCCCGCGGCGAACAGCATCTGCAAAATGCCTACATGGATGCCCTAAACGGCGACGCACCGCTTAAATCGGAACAATGGGAACTGATTTCCGACCAATTGGAACAATTAAAAGCAACGCTTGCCGCCATAAAAGAAAAAATAGAAACCGCCCCGTAAAGACTACTTGCAACCAAAAAGATGGTGGCCGCACCCTTTGAGCAAGGCAACACAGCAATTGAGGCGTTGCGACCATATATTTTAGGCCATCTTTCTTGATGTCCTGTAGATATTCCATATTAGCAACAGGGAAACGAAAGCGGCCCCTATGGCACTTGTAAGCCAAAAAAGTTGTGTATGTACGAGGCTGGGCACCAATAACAAAGCCAAACTGATGCATACTGCCGCCGCAGTACAGAGTGCCACAAGTCGGTAGTCTTTGCCTATTTTTTTCATTCTTTTTTGGGGACGAAAATAGCCCGATGTACGCAGGTAATCACATTGCCTTTCGGTATAACAACGTGTAGTGTCGGTAAACTTCCCGGAAATCAAAAAAGGCTACCGCTTTGGGTAGTTATGGTCGGAAGAAACCTCCGACCATTTTTTTGTTTATGTTTTAAAGG
>JASGFI010000169.1:0-4983 GCA_047605615.1 Edaphocola sp.
TACAAATAATTTATTGGCAATCCAATTAATTGTATTTTTTGTCGTGTACTAAACGTCTGGTGAAAAAAATTATCTTGCCTTGCCCTGCAATTAAAATACTCGTTTGTCGTTTTGGTTTCCGGTGGTTCCACCACGTCAAAATACACGCTGTCATTTAGAAAAAACAACCCATGGCGAGACTTGTGTACATTAGCCTTGTTTCCTTTTTGCTATTATTGGCCGCCACCAACTTGCGCGCGCAAACCAATAGCGGTGCGCCCCACATTGGTGGCAAGTTGCAAGACACTGTCAACCTTACGCCTACCGGGTACGCTTCCGTTGCCTTGATAAGGGCTTCGGATTCCATGCTCCAAACCTTTGGCCGAAGTGCCGAAGATGGTTCGTTCCGCATGTCCGCGCCGGACACGGGCCGTTATTTGTTGCTGGTAGCGCACCCCTCCTTTGCCATTTATATAGACGAGCTAAAAGCGCAAGGCGCGAATGTAGATTTGGGCACTATCGTACTCACTTCCAAAAAACAAATGCTGGACGAAGTGGTCGTTACCGATGCCAAGGCCATAGTGATAAAAGGCGATACCATAGAGTACAACGCCGACAGCTTCAAAACAAGTGCTTTCGACAATGTGGACGAGTTGCTCAAAAAACTGCCCGGCATAGAAATAGGCAAGGACGGCAAGATAAAAGCCTATGGAAAGGAAGTAAAGCACATGACGGTGGACGGCGAGGAGTTTTTTAGCGACGACCCCGCAATAGTGGCCAAAACCCTGCGCGCCAGTGCCGTGGACAAGGTGCAGGTGTTTGACAAGAAGAGCGACCAAGCGGCATTTACGGGCATAGACGATGGCGAAACATCGAAAACCATCAACCTGAAGCTAAAAGACGATGCCAAGAAAGGTTACTTCGGAAAGATAGGCGTATCGGGCGGATTGCCCTCTTATTGGGAAAACCAGGCCATGATTAACGCATTCAAGAAGAAACGGAAAATATCGGCCTTCGGCATCATGGCCAATACCAATACTACCGGCCTCGATTGGGAAAATGGCAATAAATACGGCTCCGGCAACCAAAGTGTAACCCAGGACGATGACGGCAATTGGATAGCAACTTCCCAGTCCGATGAATTTGGTGGTTGGGACGGCAGATATACCGGCCAAGGGCTACCCAAAACATGGACCGGCGGCGCGCAATACACCAATAAGTGGCTGAACGATTCGCTTAGTTTCAGCGGCAATTACAAGTACAACAACAATGTGGTGGAAGGAGCAAACAATTCGCGCACGCAGTACATTTTGCCCGATACCCAATATTATTACAACAACCAAGCCAACAGCACCTTGCAACGCCAACGCCACGGGGCAAGGGCTACATCGGAATATTTGATAGACAGCACATCGTCCGTAAAACTATCGGTAAACGGCAGCGTGGAGAAACGCCGCAACCACAATGCTGCTTACAGCGAATCCGTAGCCACATCGGGCCAACTGATTAACGACAACAACAGCAACACCCGTACCGAAATCAATAACTACGCCGGCAATGCCGAACTGTTGTACCGCAAAAGATTCAAGAAAAAAGGGCGCACGGTATCGGCCATGCTAAACGGCGACTGGAGCAGCAGCCATGGCAATGGTACCCAGTTTTCCGACTACAACCTTTATTCCATAGACAGCAGCTACAACATCAACCAATTTAAAGAAACGAACAACAGCGGCCTTACCGGCAAATTGAGGGTGGCCTATACCGAACCCATTACCAACAACCTAAACTTGGAAATTGCCTACAATTTTGGCTTGAACAACAACCAATCCAAACTTAGTTCCTACGACGTAAATGATACCAACGGCCACCATACCGGCGTTTTCAACCCGCAGTTCAGTGCCGACTATGTATTTGACAATATGCAGCATACAGGCAGTGCCACCTTGCGTTATAGCGTAGAGAAAAGGTGGAGCGCATTTGCGGGCATGGCCGCTTCCAACAACGGTTTCAGGCAGCAGGACTATTTGTTCGACACCAGCTACCGTTACTCGTTTTTCAACCTGTTGCCCCGGGTCGGGTTTACCTGGCGCAAATCGCAGATGAGCAGCGTTCGCTTCAGTTACAACACAGGCATCAAGCCTCCAAGCATTAGCCAATTGCAGCCGCTGCGCAACAATACCGACCCCTTGAACATAACCCTTGGCAACCCAAACCTGAAGCAAACCTACCGGCACAGCCTCAGTTTGAGTTACAATGCCTACAAAATGCTTTCGAGCAGGAACATTTACTGCAATGTCTATTTCACCATAAACCAAAACGACGTGACCGCTACGCAATATGTGGACGAAGCCGCCCGGCGAACCACCAACTACGTAAACGTAAACGGCAATTACAATGGTGGCGGATATGCGGATTACGGCAGGAAGTTTGGCGATGTTTATGCAAGCATTTCCGGCAGTGCCGCCTATAGCCATACCAACAATTTCACCAATGGCCTGGCCAATACCAACGACAATTTTTCGGTAACGCCCCGTTTGAATGGCTCTTACGAAAAAGACACTACCTTGAGCATCCGTTTTTCTTTTTCGCCCTCGTACAACAGCAATCGTTCCAGCATAGCCACCTCGGCAAAAAACAAATACTGGACTTTCCAACAGCAATTGGATGCCACCTGTCGCCTGCCCTTCAAAATGGAAATAGGCACCGACATAGATTGGAACATCAGGCAGCGGCTCGACCCGCAAGACAAGAACAACAATGTACTTAGCTGGAACGCCCACCTGAGCAAGACGTTCCTGAAAGACCGTTCGTTGGCGCTGCGCTTCGATGCGCACGACATACTGAACCAAAACCAGGGATTTGACAGGTACAACACCGCTACGCAAATTTCGGAAACCACCTACAACACCATACGCCGCTATTTCATGCTCGGCCTTACCTGGAATTTTACCAAGACAGGCTCCAAGGCAAAAGGCGCAGACGCAATAGAAACAGATAGGCAGGATTAAACGCAACAACATGAAACAACTACTCCTTATACTATCCATCATTGGGTGCTACGGCGCAAAGGCCCAATTCCTGTCGCAGGGCAAAATAACCTACGAACGCAAGACCAGTTTGCGCACCCAATTGCAAACCGAAGCAACCGGTGAAGAAAGCATTTGGGTCAAAGACAACATCAACAAGATAGCGCAATATACCATCAGCGAATTTGAGATGACCTTCAACAAAAACGCCACCCAATACAGCTTTGTGAAAGAGCAAGAGGTAAGCGGCTGGAAGTTTGACTGGGGCAACGTAGCCCGTGAAAACAAGGTGTATGCCAACTTTGAAAAGAACACCATTGCTGCGCAAAAATTGGCTTTTGAAAACAATTATTTGGAGCAACAGCAGTTGCCCAGATACGAATGGAAAATAATGGACGAAATGCGCACGATAGCCGGTTACCCATGCCGCAAAGCGGTAACAAAAATATGCGACAGCGTGGTGGTGGTGGCCTTTTATTGCGACCAGATAATGGTAAGCGGCGGCCCCGAAAGTTTCAATGGCTTGCCAGGCATGATACTGGGCCTGGCCATACCCCGATTGTACACCACATGGTTTGCCACCATGGTAAACCCCTTGCCGGTAGAAGTGAGCCGGTTCAAGCCCGCCAAAAAAAGCAGGGAAGCCACCAAGGAAGAAATGCTGGCCGAAATAAAAAAAGCCACCAAAGACTGGGGCAGCGAAAGCAGCAGGATTGCGTGGTGGTTGTCGTTATAAAAAGTATGCGCCAAGAAAAACGGAGGCCACATACACCAATGTGCAGCTTTTTTCGTTAATTAGCCACCATGCCGAAACCAAACACCGCAAAGCTATTCAAACTACTACTGTCCCTACCGCTGGTAGCGGTGCATTTTTGTAACGCCGCCAATATAGATTCATTGGTATCGCCCAAGGACAGGAATTACTTTTCGTTAAAAGGCGCTGTGAAGTCATTTGCTGCCAAAACTTATATACCGCCTACGCACACGGTTGCTTTTTCAGGTACGGCACAAGCTATTTTACCCAACTACAAAAACGAAAGCAGCATGGCGGCCACATTCGACACTACCGGACGACTGGCCTCTTTAACCGTGGCCGCACCGGCCCACTACAAGAGCGGAAAAATAACGGAAACAAAAGGCCGGTATTATTACCGCAACGATAAGCTGGTAGCCCTGGCAAGGCAAGAAGAAGGCAAGCCGTTGGACTCCATAGAGCTGCGCTACAAACGGAACGGCAAACAAGAATACTACCGCATATTCGATGCCAGGGGGAAAGTACGGAGCCAATACACGTTTACATGGAGGGCAGATAAACTAACCATGATGCGCGAGCGGAACGGCGAAAACTTCCCGATAGGCACTACCAAGTACGTATATCAAAACGATTGCCTAAGCGAGGTGCAGGAATTGGACGACCAATTGAGGATGGGCAAAATAAAACGCATGGCCACACGCAAGGAAAACAACGGCAATACCAGCCAAAGCTTTTCCACGAGCAACGGCGCGGGCAAACTGATAGAAGGCAGCACCCGGCTACGCGATGCCGCCGGGCACTTGCTGGAAGAAAGCCTGATTAACGACGAACGCCAAGTAACGAGTAGCACTATTTTTACCTACAACCAAAACGGCGATGCCGTTACCGAAAAGCATTTCGACCTATTGGGCGAGGCCATGTTCGACATGGTGTATCAATACGACAACCACAAAAACTGGATACAGAAAGACATGTATCAATCGGGCATATTGGTAAGCAGCACCATCCGTACGTACGAGTATTTTGAATAGTGCGGATATGGGCAAAACCTATGGTGCGGGCTTCCACGCCGGTTTGAAATCGTGCTGCCATTCTTGGTACGGCTTCACCTTGTTTTGATTGGTGGCAAGGTATTTCAAAATGGGTTCTATTTGGTAAACCTCCAAGTAGCCCGGCACCGGGCCCGAGTTTTCCAGTTTTTCGTTCAGGAAAACAGTTGTGGGG
>JASGFI010000170.1:0-4965 GCA_047605615.1 Edaphocola sp.
GCTTCAGTATCTTCGCCTTGGACGATTTGTCCCTTGTCCACTCGCCCAGGTCGAACATGTGTACGTTCCATTGCATTATTTTCAGCCCGCCCTCGTCGGTGGGGGCTACGTTGTTGTGGCCTATGTAATTGAGGCCAAACACCGATACGGCAATGTCCCAACAGATGACGAGCGCAGCCAACGACCACAATGCCCTGATTTTGCGCTTGGTGAAAACAAGCCAATACACGGCGAACAGCACATTGGCCAATACCGCGAAGAAGCACGTAAAACTAAGTAAGCTAAGCTTCGTGGGAACGCCGCCAATGTTGTGGAAGCTTACGTATTTGCATAGCAACAACCAAAGGGTTGCCCCTATATTTAGGGCGAAAATGAGGTTGGCAAAAATCTTTATTAACGGCAATCGTTGCTTCACTTTCTTTGGGTTGAGGTCGTGTTGGAAATCATACAATCGGAAAAAAGCGAGGATTTAATTCTCCCTGCTGGCGCGCAGCAGGGTTTCCTTTTCTTCCGAAGACAGAGAATCGTAGCCCTTTTGGTTTATTTTATCCAATAATTGGTCTATGGAAGCTTCCTTGCTGCCGTTGCCGTTTTGCAGTTGGCGATAGGTTTCCAGCCGTTTTTTCTTGTGTACCTGTTCGTTATATTCGTCCGGGGCAAAAAGGGTTTGTATGGAGTTGCCCATGCCGTAAAACCAGGCACCGGGCTTGCTGCCGGTACGCAATAATTTTACATAAAGGAAGCCAACGAGGCCGCCCCCCAATATCAAGCTGAGCACAGAATAGTTGCCAATAAGCGCCACCACGTTGAGTACCGCATACACCGCCAATACTGCCCAAAGCGGTATGGACAATTGTTCGCCCAAATAAAAACGGTAACGGGGCGCAAGGGTAATGGCCGCTGCCGCAAAGCCCGCTATGCCCGCCGAAGCCCCCAACAACAAAGTGCTGCCCGGCATGGTGGGCCATATTATGTCGGTCGCCACATAGAAACAAGCACCTATCACGGAGGTGGAAATGTAGAGCGGCACTATCTCGCGGTAGCCCACCAGCGACTGCACCACCGAGCCGAAACAATACAGCCAAAGCATATTGCTCAACAGGTTCATGAAGCTGCTATGCGCCCAAGCGTAGGTTATCAATACCCAAGGTTTGTGCAATACTTCTTTGAACGGTTGCAAGGCAATGTAGGGACTAACGGCATTTTGAAAGCCAACGGTTTTATAAACGCCGTTCACCAGTATTTTTTGGTCGGGGCTTATGACCAAAACGATAACGTACATGGCATAGGCCAGTATGAAACCCACCGCACAGGCCGCTATCAACTGGATAAGGGCGTTCCTGCCATAGTTGGCCATTAGTTGGCCGCGTTGCCTGCTAAACTCTGCTTTCATGACTGCTGCTAATTCTTTAGCAATATAAGTAGAAACAAGCGAAAAAAGGCCGGGTTATGAAAAAAAATCGCTTTTCGGGTCAAGAATTAATAATAATTTCTGTTGCCCCTTACCTTCCATGCCCTCAGGAGCAACCACGCAAACAGCATGCCGCCAAGGTGGGCAAAGTGGGCTACGTGGTCGGTAGAACTATTGGAAAAGCCGTAAAAAAGTTCGGTAAGTGCATATATTGCCACAAAATACTTGGCTTTTATCGGAAATAGCAGATATACATACACCAACGTGTTGGGAAACAGATAACCGAACGCGAACAACAAGCCAAAAATTGCTCCCGAAGCACCCACCATGGGTATCAACATCGGAACGATTCTGGTATCGCCTTGGTTTTTGAGCAAGGCCGTATTGACCATGCTTTCTTTGTCGGCAGCCGAAAATTGATGGAACCAAGTTATTGCCTCCTGATGTTCCCAGCTAAATACCAGTGAATGGCAAAGGGCGGCGCCAATGCCACAGACAAAATAGAAAATCAGGAAACGCTTGGTGCCCAATATGTTTTCAATCACGTTGCCGAACATCCAAAGTGCCAACATATTGAATGCCAAGTGTCCCAATCCGCCGTGCATGAACATGTGGGTTATCAATTGCCACGGCTTGAATAGCGGCGAGTTCCATTGGAACAATCCGAGGTAATAATCCAAATCAACTATCCGTGCTTTCTGCAACACATACGTGGCGGCAAATACCAACACGTTGACGATAATGAGGTTCTTGATGGCCGGCGGCAATATTTGGAACCCTCCGGGGCGATATTCGTTCATGCTTGCTTGTTTTTCTCCTGTTACTGTTTTTATGGCCAGTCTCTGCCCGCCAAAAATAAGAAAAAGGCGGCGAGTATCGGGTATTGTGTAATTTGCACGGCCATTTGGTTCTTGCCTAAACCGGAAAGGGCATTTTTTAATTCACAAATTCATGAAAGCAATGTTGTTGGCTGCCGGATTGGGTACGCGCCTGAAGCCTTTTACCGATTCCAAACCCAAGGCCCTGGCTCCCGTTAACGGCCAAAGCCTGTTGGAACGGAATATCCGCTACCTGCAACGTTTCGGCATCAACGATGTGGTGGTGAACGTGCATCATTTCGCCCGGCAAATAATAGATACATTGAAGGAAAACGATGGTTTTGGCAGCCGTTACCAAATATCGGACGAAGCCGATGCGGTATTGGAAACTGGTGGCGGCCTGTTGCACGCCGCGCCGTTTTTACAGTCGGAAGCGTGTTTTTTGCTGATGAATGTCGATATGCTTTCCAATATCGATCTGGGTAAATTGATAGCCTATCACCAAGAACACGGACTGCTGGCCACCCTGGCCGTGCAGCAAAGGGATTCTTCGCGGCAATTTTTATTTGACGGAAAGGGTAGGTTGGCCGGTTGGCACAACAGTGTTACGGGCGAATACAAGCCGGCAACGGTGTCTCGCCACCTTGCTGCAATGGCTTTTAGCGGCATTCAGGTTGTTTCCGGCAAAATATTCGAGTACATTAAGTTTACCGGAAAATTTTCGCTGGTAGATTTGTATCTGGACTTATGCCCCACGCACGGAATTTTGGCTTATGACCATACCGGCGATGTGCTGCTGGATGTGGGCAAGCCCGAAAGCCTGGCATTGGCCGCCCGGCTTTTCGCCAATCACGAAGAATAAATTTTACCGAAAATGAACGAACGACAGTTGTTTTTACAACACGTAGCCCCCACCTCGCCGGAACCTATGGCACTGCCCATCGGCAAAGCCCGAGGCAGCCTGCTTTACGATACGGACGGCAATGCCTACATAGACATGATTGGCGGCATAAGCGTGTGCAACGTGGGTCATTGCCACCCCAAGGTGGTGGCGGCCATCAAACACCAAGCCGACCAATATTTGCATGTAATGGTTTATGGCGAGGTGGTGCAAAGCCCGCAGGTGCAATACGCCGCGCTGCTGGCCGCCAACCTGCCCCCAACGCTCAACAATGTTTATTTTACCAATAGCGGCGCAGAAGCCGTGGAAGGAGCCATGAAATTGGCCAAACGCCTTACCGGACGTACCGAAATCATAGCTTGCCACAACAGTTACCATGGTTCCACGCAGGGCGCATTGAGCATTTTGGGCAACGAGTATTGGCGCAATGCCTATCGGCCGCTATTGCCCGACATAAGGCATGTGTACCACAACGATTTCGATTCTTTGGAATTTATTACCGAAAATACCGCTTGTATTATCTTGGAAACCGTTCAGGCCGAAGGCGGCGTATTGGCACCTTCAACGGCGTGGATGCAGGCCTTGCGGCAGCGTTGCACGCACACCGGCACACTTTTGGTGTTGGACGAAATACAGGTGGGCTTTGGCCGCACGGGTACTTTGTGGGGTTTTGAGCAATACGACATAGTGCCCGATGTGTTGCTGTTGGGCAAGGCACTTGGCGGCGGCATGCCTTTGGGGGCTTTCATTAGTTCTTTTGAAAACATGCAGGCCTTGGCGCAAAATCCCGTGTTGGGGCATATTACCACATTTGGTGGCCACCCGGTAAGTTGTGCGGCGGGCAAGGCGGCCTTGGAAGCCTTATTGGCAGCGGGCTGCATGGAAACCGTAGCCGAAAAAGAGGCATTAATCGTGGGCCTGTTGCAACATGAAAAAATAAAATCGCTGCGGCACAAAGGCTTGATGTTGGCCTTGCAACTGGGTAGCTTCGAGGAGGTGAAACAGGTAATAGCTTGCTGTATGAACGAGGCAACGGCCACGGGCGAAGGCGTATTTACAGACTGGTTTTTGTTTGCGCCCGATTGTATTCGATTGGTGCCGCCGCTCACCATTTCCGCCGAAGAAATAAAGCGAGCCTGTGCCATTATCCTCAAAGCCTTGGATTGTTTACCATAGCATTTGGTGGTAGCCCATTGCAGCCGAATGATACTGTTTATTTTCAAAACTACTCCAATCGTAACATCCATATTCCCGCCAGCACACCCGTCCTCCCTCCCCTCCGGGTAGGGGCGGGTTAATAAAATGGGTTATTTATTTTTTGCAAATAGTATGACAAGGATTTTCGCATGGAGGAATCCCCTAAATATGCCGGGGGATATATCTCCGCTCCGCCTATTTGATTACGCTCTGCTTCATCAAATAGGCCCCGGTCGAGATGACGGGGCATGGAGCAAAAACAGGGAATGGTTTACGGAGAACAAGGAATTACCCACATTGAAGACTTACGCCCACTACCGCCAGCTCGGTTTCATGGATTGCGGCGCCACCTGCCTGCGCATGGTGGCCAAGCAACATCAACCAAAGCAACCAATTAGAAATCAAAAAAATCTCTGACATTGACTTCAAGCATATCCGCAATTTCTTTTAGTGTATTAACCGATGGGTTCACCCTGCCTTTCTCTATACGGTTGAGGCTTTGCGGGTCTTTGTCGCAGGAACGCGCCAAGTCGGCTTGGCTTATATTTTTGCCCAAGCGTATTTGCGCTATCTTTTTGCCCAGTTTTTTCTAAGTACACGACAAAAATTTCAAACAATTAATATTGCAGTAATTACAT
>JASGFI010000171.1:0-4820 GCA_047605615.1 Edaphocola sp.
TCATCTGTCGTTACCGGAGTTGCTTCAATTGTTTTGCTACAAGAACCCATGGCCATACTCACCCCGAGTATGGCCATGGAAAACATTAGTTTATTCATTGATGACAAGTTTAGTGGTAAATGAATTTTTGTTGCCGAACTGAACTTTTAACACATATACACCCCGCATCAAGCCACCCAGATTAATTCTTGGGGAGGCCGGCGTAATTTGTTCCGATTTCACCATTTTCCCTATTGCGTCGGTTATGGTACAGGTTGCGTTTTCATATTCGCCAGCGAAGTCTATGTTAATGGTATTGGTGGCAGGGTTTGGATATACCTTTAGCCCATTCGCCTTTGCCAAATCATTTCCTTCTTCATTGTTACCCGGTCTAAAATTATAGGCAGTACTATTGCCTTTGTACATAGATGCTATTTTGGTATTGTAACCACATGTTTGCCAAAACCAAAAACCATTACAATTATAGTTATATTGAAATCCTAATATTTGTTTTTCGGCAGTGGGTGCAGCCTTTATAAACAAATACTGGTTGTCGGCATTCAAGTTCCAATCGCTTAATAGCTGGGTTCCGCCATTGTTGTAATTCTGTACAAAAGTGCTGCCGTCATAATCGGCAGTACCGGCCCATGTTTTGTTGATATTTACAAACTCGTCTCGCAGGTCGCTGTCAAAATTACCTGTCAGTTGTTTCTGTTCCGAATTTAGCGGCAAAATGTACATATATGCAAAATGGCTTGCTCCATATTGGCTCCATACCCAATTCCAACCGCTACCGTTGAATTTTTGGGTGCTTACCCAGGTTCCGCTTATGGTAAACAACTCGTCTTTGGCCAACTGTGTGTATTTGCCGCTCAGCCATTGGTCGGTATTGCTTATTTGTACGCCACCAACCCAACCATTGCCCTCATTAGACCAAATGGTTTGAGGAACATAATACCCCCCTGCACTCCAGTTAAACTTTATAAGTTGCGACCAACCGTTGGGGTTAACACAAAGCAATTCATCTTTACCGTCGCCGTCAAAGTCTGCTACCCTGTACCTGTCTTGGCTTCCTAAATACCAATAAGCTATTTTGCCTGCACCCCCATTGCCATATTTATGTGTCCACGACCATGAAGACGGGGCATATTCTTGAATGGCAAACCATTGGTTGCTCCCCGAAATTGAAACTACTTCATCCTTGCCGTCACCGTCAAAATCACCGGCCAGATACCTATCGTTGTAATTCCTGTACCATGTGCCAAAAACCCTGTTTCCGCCATTGCCCCAAAGATGGTACCAATCGGTACCTTCATCGCAAGAAAAATCCATGATTCCTACCCAATTCCTGTCCGGGGAGGCAAAAAATATTTCTTCGTCGCCTTCATTTTCCCCATCGAAGTTCCCCGCAAGTTTTACATCGCCATAATTAACGTACCACGAGGCTACCCACTGTGGATTTCTAAAGTTGCTCCATGTTTTGTGAATTTTGGATAAATGGTTTCCGTTGGCATAATCATTTAGGCAACCGGCATGGTTGTTGATTGAAGTAAGGATTACATCTCTCGTATATGGGCTAAAGTAATAATTAGGGCCGGTTGCAACAGCATAAGAACACATAATTGGCTTATCGCTACCGCTACAAGTAGAACTGGCATAATCCTCATCATGTTTCGACCCAAAAACATGCCCTAATTCATGGGCACAAATCAGAATATTTTTAGAATGGTTTTGCATGGTGGCATAAGCCAAGGATTGATTACATAGTGAATTCGGATAAGCGTTTCCAATTACGGTACTTGCGTATGCTTTTCCCGTATAGAGAATAGCGACATCCCTATGAATGTTTGCATGATTCGAATTCCAGTAACTTCTAAATTGTTGTATTTTTTCGTCAGGATCAGTTGTATTATACAAGGAAGGGTTGCTTATTAACAAACTAACATGATTCACAACGAATGAAATATTGAAATGGTATGTATAAATACCTTCTACAAAGAATAAATTCTCCAAAATTTTATTTGCTGCATTGCTACCATGAACCTGACACCACCAATAATCGCCTTCTGTAGCTATTTCTAAGTAGCGGGGCGTACAGTCTTCAAAATAACCCCTGTACTGATTGTCATTATCCACCGAGTCGATTACTTCGTCAAGTACACCGCAAACCCCATTGGAGCGAGCAATTAAATCTCCTAAATCAAAGACCAAAAGAGGGTTGTCCGTAGTCGCAAAAATAATTCCGCTTTCTTTAATGAAATCTTGTAATGAAATAAAGTACAAAACTTTATTCAATTCAGTGTTATAAATATAGCCTTTCAGGTTATCTTCATATACAGCAAATCGCGTGATTTTGCTTTTGTCCCTGTCCGCAAAACCATTTAGTGTCCTCACAATGAAAGATGTATCAGACAAATCGTTGCGCTCAAATAAGGCAGTAATGCCCCCTTCCAAGCCTGTTTCAGTTTGAATAAAATTAGAAGAACGTAAATCCCTTCTTTGTAATGTCAGTAAAGTTGAATCATTTCCTTTATTCAAATAAAACTCGATAGCATAAGGAGTACTTAACAGATAATCATTTGGCATTGTTAATCTGATATAGTTTTTAAAAACTTTGCCAGCTTTTTGAAAATTGACAAAGTTGTAAATCAAATAGAAGTACATGTAGATATGTGTTCTGTGTCTGTAAAGCTATATCACTTTAACAATCCCAATCATTTAAGTCAGAATAATTAAAATCATAAGCTTCGTAGTTGGCAATTTTCCCTTCAAGAAAAGAAACTACTTCCGGAGATAAATTGGCATTTACGAGTCCATAAGTTGGCGGTTGGTACACTTCCGGAGCTATAATACTCGGCGGGTCGTTGGAATTGTCCGTCGTATCGTTTTGAGTTTGACCAAATAATGTTCTACCAACGAAAAAGAACATCAAAATCGGCAATAAAATTTTCTTCATGTTTATTGTTTTTTGTTACGGCGCAAAGGTATCACCAAAACCTGAATGGCCATTGCCAAAGGTGAGATTTTTTTGCCTATCGGCGATTTTTTTGTTGCGACAGGGGGAATGCTATCCCATTTTCTCCTTTCAAAGAATCCTTTTTTGCCTTTTGCTCCCTTATCATGGTTCCAAAATCCAATTGCCGGCTCAATGCCGAAAGGCAAATGGCAATCCTTTTGGTCTGCGTAGGCCCTGTTTTGGCATCTGCTACCCAATTGCTGAAATAACGTTGGTGCGAAGGGGCAAGCGTGTCGAAATATTGCAGCGCTTCGGCATCCTCTTGCAGGCAAGCCATTAATTCGGGCGCAATGGCCAATTTACGCTCATCGCGTTCCATGCTCAATGTGACCGCGGCACCGCTTCGCTTGCCGATGGCCTTGCGCATGGCGGCATTTACGGCAAGGATGAAATTGCCATTGCCCAAGGGCTGCACCGCTACGGTTTCCAACGGGTAATTGTCCAATTTCCCCTTGACCCTGAACGACTTTTTATTGCCCGGAAAAACCTGCTGCACTATGTCCGGAGGTATTTCTATGTATGTCCAACCGGTTTTGTCGCCGTGTTCCTCGAACTGATGCAAGGTTGTGGAAAAAGTTATCATGCTTCAACCATTTAAAGACCTGACCAATTCCCAAAGTGCCACGCCCACCGTAACCGATATATTGAGCGAATGTTTGCTGCCCCATTGCGGTATCTCCAGGCAGCCGTCGCATAGTGCCAACGCCTCGTTGCTTACGCCCGCCACCTCGTTGCCAAAAACAAGGGCTATTTTTTCGCCTTGTTTGAAATCGGTTTTTCCCAAGGTGCTGCTGTGGTGTACCTGTTCCAAAGCCCAGATGCGGTATCCTTGTATTTTGAGGTGCTGTATGGCTTCTGCCACGGTAGGCACGTATTGCCAAGGTACGGTTTCCGTTGCGCCCAGCGCGGTTTTTTGAATGTCGCGGTGGGGTGGCCGCGGCGTATAGCCACATAAGTAAATGCCTGCGGCGTTAAACGCATCGGCAGTACGAAATATGGAACCCACGTTGTTCATGCTGCGCACATCATCGAGGATGATGAATATCGGAAACCGTTGGGCGGCACTAATGGAGCCGGGCGCGGCCCTTTGTAGCTCGTCCATGGTTTTTTTGGTAAAATTTTGGCTTTCCATAGCGGGCAAAGAAAAGAACTATTGAACGGATAAACATATTGTTTGCTAAATTTGTATTTCTAATGTTACCGGAAACTTCGATTACAATGGAGCCTTATCAATTGACAATGTCCGAATTTAACCCTTGGCACAAGGAGGATATAGCTACCGATGTATTGGATGCAGCTATGCGCCACATCATTATATGGAACGATGATGTAAATACGTTCGACTGGGTAATAGATTCGCTGGTTGAAATATGCCACCACACGCCCGAACAAGCCGAACAGTGTGCGCTGATGATACACCACAAAGGCAAGTACGCAGTGAAAAAAGGCGTTTTCGACACCCTGCGCCCCATGTGCGAAGCCTTGATTGACAGGGGCATCAATGCCACTATTGACGGGTGACGGCAAGGGTGCTTGTTTGGTACATTGGGGGTGTTTTTGCCCCCCCCTTTATGTTTAGATGATTTAGGCATGACAACCATTGAACTGCCCCCCTTTTCTCCGCTCCCGTCACGCTCCCCTCTGTCATGCCGTAGGCATCTATGGCAAATGATTTCTCAGATGCTTACAGCATGACAAGTGGGATTTTAGATGTTAGACTTTAGATGTCAGACTTTAAACCCTGAACTCCCGCCCCCCTCATCCATTGCGCCCTACTCCTTCACGAACAGCCTGCTGCCCTGCCTGCCGTCCTTGGCGGTGAAGC
>JASGFI010000172.1:0-4816 GCA_047605615.1 Edaphocola sp.
TAGATATGTGTTCTGTGTCTGTAAAGCTATATCACTTTAACAATCCCAAATTTTAGTATAGCCAACAATTCATTGTTGGACAAGCAACCCTCCCTGAGCCTAACCGATATTACGGGCAAAGTGTTGCAAATGCACAAGCAAGTACGGCAAGCCACAACCCGTATCGTTACCGATGGCTTGGCCGATGGTGCCTATGTGTTGGTCATCAGTTGGGGCAACGACCACCGTACGGTAAAACTGGTGAAGCAAACCGGGGCAAATCGGTAAGCTCTATTTGGAAGGCAAGCGCATTGGCAAAGAGGTTCTATGCTTCGTAATCAAAAGTCATCAACACGGCGCGCACCATGCAGGTTGACTTAGTTTGAGCGCGGCCACGCCCTATCTTCAAATAGTGGGACGTTCCGTCTTATGACAGACGACCGACCATTTGCACAAAACCAGCCCAAGGCACAACAGAAAAAATCTTCTTACCCCTCCGCATTCAACGCCATTTTCCGGTATGCCTTTATGAATATGGCACCCAAGTTTTTGTTCGGTGGCACGTAGTCGCTGAACAGGTCTTTCTCGGTGGCGCTGCGTTTGCCGAAATATCCGCCCAGGCCATTCCAAGTATCTATCCAATTTATGTCCTTCCCTTCTAATATTTGCTCGAACATGGAACGGATAATAGGCTCGTTCACGCTCATGGAACCGGTTTGTTTGGAACTGATAATGTTGGCATCGGGCGATTTGTCCAGTACCTGGGCCAAGTTGTGGTAGCCGCCGCAAGAGCCCAACATCACTATCTTCACATCGGGCGTAAGGTTGGCCAAAGAGCCGCTTAGATGATAGCTATGCCCCCGATGAATGACCATGGTGGGTACTATGTCGTTCTTTTCAAGATAAGCCTGCAGGGCTTTCTGCGCTTCTTCGTCCTTGGGTTCGGTCAAAGGCAAATTGGCATACACGGTAACAGGATTTTTTCCCGCGGCGGTAAACGTTACCCAGTCTTTGTTCTGCGCCATTTTCCATTTAGAAGGGGAAAAATTGGTCTTGAAGCTGTTGAAGGACATGCGCCCGTCTTCGTCCCCATAAAAGAAAGTATGGACAATTACTTCGCCCTTGCCATTGACCAACGATTGGTAAGGCACATAGGTAACGGGGGGTATAACGCTCAGTTCGCCGCTTAGCCGATTGGCATTGTCGGCACTGTTGAAAATGGTGCTGAGCAAGCCATACACTATCACGCCCTTTTCGCTATCGGCATCGTTGGCCTTGTAGGTGCGTTCGTAATTGCTTTTTATTTCTTCTTTCAAAAACGAAATCAATTCGGGGTCTGAAATGCTGCCAAAGGCATCGGCCACGTCCACGGCATCTTCCAAATCGTCTTCAGGCCCCAGCTCCAGCCCGGTCACGAAATCTTTCATCAAGGCTGTTTTTTGCCCTTCGTCCATGGTGGCAAGGAAAGGCGAAAGCGTGTTGTAGCCCGCGGCCATGCGAATGAAAGTCCTGAAATGGCTTTTGTGTACCTTATCCAAAAGAGCTGCGCCACTTTCCCCTTTCATTTGTTCCAACATACGGTTGAACATCCACACAAAGGAACTGGTATATATCTCGTCTTGGCTGCCAATCATCATGAAATACAAATCTTCGGCACCAAAATCCGTGAGCGACTTGAACCGCACCGGAGCAGGCGAATCGTGCAGGCGGTTAGCCTCCCGCACAAACTCCAAGCCCCGCAGGTCCAGTTCTTCGTCTATGGCCTTGCCGCCCAGCGTGTCGCCTGCTGTTTTCAATTGCACCAATGCCTTGAAATATGCCTTGGGATTGGCCGTAATGGCATCTATCTCGCGAATGGTGCGCTTCTTGTTATGGACATCGTTCAAGAAAGGCAATGCCTTGAGTGGCGTTTTGCTCTCTGTGCCTATGCGCACTATTGTCTGCACCAAAGGGTCTTTGTTCCTGCGCACGGCGGCACTTAGATAGCTGGTGCTGGTGGCGTAAGTAAGTATGGTGCCGGGCACTATGCGCGCGGCGGCGGCTATTACCGGGTCGGCATAAGATTCGCGGGCAAATTCGGGCAGTCGTTTTATCATCACCGCCGGTTTTTCCAGTCCCACTGTTTCAAATACATAAGCCTTGGCCTTTGGATAACCGGCCAATAGTTCGCTATTGTCCAAGGTGTATATATTGGCGTTTTCATGGGCAAATCCATCGGCCTTTCCCGTGGCAACGGCCACCATCAGATCGTTGAAATTTTCCACCAACCTGCGTGTGTAGGTGGCATTTTCGGGTGTCAAGGGTTTGGCGTTCAGCTTGCGCAACATGGCTTCCAATGCCCGGTGGTAGCCTATCTTGGCCTGGCTGCTGGCATTGGGCAAATTTTCGATATGAATTTTAATCAAAGCCGCATCGTGCAACAGCGCATCTGTAACCATTTTGCTTACCTGCTTATCTTCTGCGTCTATCGCACCGTCTTTTTCGCCGTCCCTCAAATCGGCAATTTTCAATTGCTTGTCTATATTTTCGGCAAACAATTGGCGGCTGATGGGTATGGGGGCCATCAGGGTATCTACTTGCCAGGGTTCGAGGTGCACGGATTGCTCTTTTGGGGACTTTTTCTTTTTCTTCTGCGCATGAACCCACATGGGCACTACACACATGACACAGCCCGAAAACAATACCGAAAAAACTAAAAATCTCCTTTTCATAAATCTACGGATTAATGCCCGCCACCGGATTGCAACGAACAACCAGCGGACGATATTTTACCTAAAGATAACGAGGGAACAATGGCTAAAGCACTATTTAGCAAAGATTTAAAGAATGGGTAAGCAACGCTAAATTATCCCCATTTTTTCCATTAAAAAGGTTGCGCTTTTATTTTGGCAAATACCCTCGCGCAGCTTATAGTCGAAATGCAGTTCGTCATTGGTTATTTCCACCTCGAAACATTTATTGGACAGCATTTCGGGATGGGCATAAGTGGTGGCGCAAACCTCCAAATCGTGGGTGGCTATCACACCGTTTACGGTAGCGGAAACGAGTTTCAGGATTACGCCTATGGTGCCGCTGCGCTTATCGTCTGAGTTGGTGCCGCGCAATATTTCGTCGAGCAGTATAAAACAAGTTTGCTCCTTGGCCAGTTTCACTATGTATCGCAGCCTTTTTACTTCCGCAAAGAAGTACGATTCGTTATCCGAAAGGGAATCTACCTGGCGCATGGAAACCAAGACAGGCATAGGCACAAAAGTGGCGGCAGTGGCCATTACGGGCGCACCGGCACAAGCCAGCACCATATTTACGCCCAGCGTACGCAAAAAAGTACTTTTGCCGCTCATGTTGGAGCCTGTAAGTATCACGAATTTTTGGTGTTGGAAACTAATGGAATTGGCCACACGCTTGGCTTGGGGAATTAACGGATGTCCCAAATTTTCAAAACTAACGATGCAGTTTTCATTGACCGAAGGGTAACAGCCCCTGGGGTTATTTTCCGCGAAATTCGCCAAACTATTTATCCTTTCTACCGAGCCTATTGTTTCCAGCCACTGAGGTATAAAACCGGCATACCGCTTACGCCATAGAACCAATTTGTTCCATTGGTGGATATGGTACAGGTACAAGCCATTCATGACAAAGGCCCCAAAAGGATTTTGAATAGTTTCCATGCCCTTGAATATCTTGCCCAACTGCCGCAATGCTTCGCCGGCCTTACTCGTGGCCACTTGCGCCTGCAAGCGTTTCATGTAATCGCTTTCGTATGTTTCGTCCGAAACCAATTGCAGCATACTGCCGTATTCGGCCAACATGGCGGTAATTTTATCGGTAGTAAAAAGGGTGCTTTTTATATGTTTTACGGTGGCAAAAAACACCAATAACTGCGCAAAAATTATTTTTTGGGCAATGCCCCACGCAGGGTGCTCTCCGAATAAGCCGTAAGCGGCCATGCAGGCCAGCAGGCCAAGGGGCAATATCCAAGCGGCCATGCGCGCCCATTGGGGTACCGGTTCGGGGGGCGCCGCCGACCATTGCATCAGTGCTTTATAATTATCTTCACGGTCGCTTGCCAATAGGCCCATGGCCAACAATTTGTGGCGGCGGGCGCGGTGCTTGCTCTGTTCGGCCACGGCCTCTTGTATGGGTACTATATCCTCTTTTGCCGCCGCCTTTTTCAGGGCATTGGCCAGTTGCGCCGCACCCATGTAGGTAGCCGTACGGTTCAGGTATTGGTACAATGAGGCATGGCCAAAAATATCAAGGTCGGATGTGTAGGCATGTGCCGCATCTGCAAACCGCAAGCCATTGTCTGCCTCTATTTTTCCCTCCTGCAAAAACAACAGCTCTGCTTCTTTTATTTGCAGCAAGGTTTTGGCAAATTTTCTTTTGTTGGCGGCCACTTGGTGCATTTTCAGCAATACGACAAAAAGCACCACACACACGGCAGCGGCCACTAACAGCCACATAGCCTTGTTTGCAAAATATTGATACAGGAAGAAAATAGCCGCCAAGGCTGCCGCCAGCCTTCCATAGGCTAATTGTCCGTAACGCTTGTTGATACCCAAGTAACTTAGCCTTTGTGCCGCTATTTCGTTACTGTACGATTGAATAATATAGTCCACGCTTGTTTTTTTGGAGAGCGAAGTTCGCCTATTTTTCCGGTGTAACGGAAGTGCAGGGGTTGGGGGGAAAAGAAAGAATTTCGGCAATTAGTACAAAAAAAGAAGGCCGGCTCAAGAATGAGCCAGCCCCTATAAACCCTATCACCATTAGTTGAGAAGGTACTATTAACCAAACGGAAATATATTTATAAATATTTTGTATCTTTACCTTATGGGAA
>JASGFI010000173.1:0-4790 GCA_047605615.1 Edaphocola sp.
CAAATAATTTATTGGCAATCCAATTAATTGTATTTTTTGTCGTGTACTAAAATGCTAACGGTAAAATATAATTTGCCCTCGCGTTCAAAAAAACCGGAATAATCCGTGGCGTAAAAGGAATATTCTTCTTTCCTTGCTTCTTTAAGCAAATACTCTTCGCTCGTATAGTCTATGGATATGGGGTTTACATTGGCTATGTCTTTCAATACCCCGTCGCTATTGAAGGTTATTATGGCATAAAACCCGGTAACAAACGTGTCGTTTGATGCCCTTGAAGTTACTGCCAGGGGGAGTTGCACCAATAGGAGTATGTCTTTATTGGCAGGCGCAACATAAAATTGATGAATTTTTGTATCGTTGCTTATCCCAAGGGCCGAAAGGATTTTTTTTGTTTCGTGGTATTGCCCCAAGCTTCCAAATTTTTTCAGAAAAGCCACCCGCTTCATGGAGTCGTTCAAAGACAATTCCATGATTTTTTCCCCGTTCAACAAACTGTACGATACTACATTGTTGGCAAGGCCGTTGTGTACATACACGGCTTTGCCCCTGTATTGAAAACTTGGTGGTGTTTGGGATTTGATTAAGGCATCTTCAAATGTCAGGGTGTCCGTATCCTTGGCCAGCCCGTTGACAAACTTGACGGCAGCATCGTTAAATTCGGTTTTCAAATCGAAAACATATACCTTCCTGTGTCGGGGGTTGGCGAAAAGAACGGTGCCATAAAAGCCATCCCGGAGCTTTTTTTTCTGCAACGAGTCGGACCAAATGTACTTTATGTTCTGCCCGTTCAAACCAAGATGTTGTATTACCGACAGGGAATCCTTTTTCGATTGTTCGTCCAATATCACGAATATGGGTATTGCCGGGTTTATTTTTTTTAGTTTGCCCACATTGTTCAAGCATTGGCTACACTCGTTCATGTTGATGGCAACTTCAAGGTTGTATTGGCCGTAACCCGGGCTTCCGATTAAAAATATCAGCGCAATACAGCAAAAAACAGTTCTCATATCGGATATAAATTTTAAAAGGGCTGTCCGAAAAATCGGACAGCCTCTTGTTGTTTTAAGTTGATTAGTTGGTATAGTTTACATTTGGTCGTAAAGGTCTGAACCTTCGGGCAATGACACTTCATAAATACCGTTGGGGTCACTTACGTCAGCCGGTGTCGACATTAACGGTTCCTCCGTCATAATCACCACTTGCTAAATGGATGGTGATACGGTCGCCGGGGGCAGGCGCGGAACCAGAGCCGGAAAAGCACCTGCCAGGAGATGGGCAATTGAACGAGTACCAACCATCTCCTATCGCAACCGGTGAAAAATGGCCAGAAACCGTGTAAGCAGCTGCATTTTGAACATAGCTGCAAGAAATGCTGATAACAGCAAATGACACAAAGATGATTTTTTTCATCATTAAAAACATTTAGTTTGGTTAAAAATGATTGTAACGCCCATACGCAGGCGAGCGTAAATTTATGGAGTAATTAATATGTCTGTTTTTTCATTTTTTTTTTTTCGTTATTTGCAAAAAATATCATTTTTTGCAAATAAGAGGGGCAATGTTAAACCATGAAATGGCCAATAGAATTAAGTTGTTAAGGATAAAGAAAGGGCTTTCTCAAACGGAGGTTGCAAGGTCGCTTTCATTATCCATTTCCGCATACAATAGGATTGAAAACGGTAAAACACAATTGACGGTTGTACATCTGCTGGACTTGGCCGAGGCACTTTCCCTTACACCAATTCAATTGTTAGAATATATCGTTTTGGGATAGACTTACGGTGTTAACTTTCGCAATATTTTTCGTGCCTTACATTCTCCTCAACAAAAATTTTAATCAAAACATAATTGCCCCAATATTTTTAGCTATAAGGAATATTTTTATCTTTGGCTTCTTGTTTCAATTAATGGGCCAATGAATAAATTTTTATCCTGTTTTTGGTGTATGTGTGTGCCCTTTGCTGCCTTGGCGCAGGAAGGCGCCATACTGAAAGGTAAAGTAGTGGCAGAGGCTACCAAAAATCCCGTAAGCGAACTGGAAGTGACCCTGCCCGGGCAAAAATTGCTCACCGTAACCGACGGCAACGGCGAATTTGTTTTCAGCCAGGTAAAAGCCGGCAATTACGATGTGGTACTCTCCAATGGGTCTTCCATACACGATACCGTGCGCGTAGCGGTGGGCGCATCCGTTACCGATTTGGGTACGCTTACCGTAGCCACGGACGAAGCCGCCGTAAATGCCGCCACGGGCCAAATGCCCACCATTGCCCTGGAAGAAAGCAGCCTGAGTGCCGACGATGAAGGCGTGAGCGACCAAAGCATTTCGGGCGTTTTGACCGCCAGCCGCGACCCGTACCTATCGGCCGCGGCCTTTACCTTTGGCCCGCTGCGCTACCAATTGCGCGGCTACAACCGCGACCAGCTGGAGGTATATATGAATGGCTTCCAGATGAACGACGTGGAAATAGGCTCGGCATTTTTTGGCCAATGGGGCGGCCTGAACGATGTGTTCCGCAACCAATCGGTGGTGTTTGGCCTGCAACCCGGCGAGGAAGGTTTTGGCGGCCTTACCGGTTCCACGGCCATCAATGCCACCGCCGCCGCCCAACGCAAGCAGACCCGTGTGTCTTATTCCAGGGCCAACCGCACCTACAACAACCGCTTGATGCTGACCCACAGCACCGGCATGATGAACAACGGTTGGGCCTTGTCGGTATCGGCATCCAAACGCTGGGCCAAGGAAGGGTACGTAGAAGGTACCAATTACGACGGCTATTCATATTACCTGGGCGTGAGCCGCAAATTGGGGCAGCATAGTATGCTGCATTTTACCACCTTTGGCGCACCCACCACACGCGGCAAGGCCATGCCCACGACCAAGGAAGCCATGGAATTGGCGGGCAGCCACTTCTACAATCCCAACTGGGGTTGGTTAAATGGCAAAAAGCGGAATGCCCGCGAAAACAGTAGCTTTCAGCCCATATTCATGTTGAATTACGAATGGAACCCCAATCCTGCTACCCATCTGAACATAGGCCTGTCTTATCAAACCGGCTACAACGGCAACTCCGCCCTTGATTGGTACAATGCCTGGGACCCAAGGCCGGATTATTACCGTAAGATGCCCAGCTATTACACCGAGTTCGACAACGTGGCCAACCCGGAAACCGCCGAAGCCGTGCGCCAAAAATGGCTGACCGACCCCAGTGTGCGCCAAGTAAACTGGGATAGGCTGTATGCGGCCAACAGGGCCAACGCCGAAACCTTCAACGGCACCACGGGCAACCGCTCCATATACGTGGTGGGCGAAGACAGGGACGATACCAAGAAATACAATTTTACCGCCAGCATACAAAAGGCTACTTCGGAACACGTAACGCTGTATGCCGGCGTATCGGCCATAAGCCAACACATAGAAAGCTACCGCAAAATGCTCGATTTGTTGGGTGGCGATTACTACGCAAACCTCAACCAGTTTGCCGAGCGTACCTACGTGGGCAACAACAGCCTCAATCAGGTGGACTTGAACAACCCCGACAGGGTAGTGCGCCAAGGCGACAAGTACGGCTACGACTATAATTCAAATTTTTTCAAAACATTTGCTTGGGCGCAAGGCGTGTTTACGTACAATAGGTTCGATTTTTTCCTTGCCGGCCGCATAGCCAGCGATGTGTTCGTTCGTGACGGCAGGTACAAGAACGGATTGTTTCCGCTTACCTCCTACGGAAAATCCAAGAGCTACAGTTTCTTTACTTATCAGGCAAAAGGTGGCGTGACTTATAAAATCAACGGGCGCAATTATTTATTTGCCAACGGTGCCCTGATGACCAATGCGCCAACCTTTGAAAACACTTTTTACTCGCCCCGTACCCGCAACAATGCGGTGCCCAATCCTGCCATAGAGAAAATACAATCGGCAGAAGGTGGGTACCTGCTTCGTTCGCCGCGTTTTTCGGGAAGGCTCACGGGTTTCCTTACCAACACCACCGACATAACCAAAACGCAGCGTTTCTATTACGAAGGCCTCAACACCTTCGTGAATTATGTGATGACCGGCGTGGCGGTACGCAACATGGGTGGCGAACTGGCTTTGCAGGCCAAAATATCGCCCAGCTTCTCCGCCACTGCGGTGGCCACCTATATGCAGGTGTTCTACACTTCCAGGCCCACGGGCAGCCTGTATCCCGACAACGACACTACCGCCAAGGTGCAACAAAACGTGTCGTACCTGAAGAACTACCATGTGGCTTCCGGGCCGCAATCGGCCTATACCTTGGGCTTGAACTACCGTTCGCCGCAGTATTGGTATGCCAATGTAAATTTCAATTTCCTGGACCGCAATTATGTGGATGTTAATCCCATAAGGCGCACCGAAGCGGCCGTGGATTTATTGACACCGGGCAGCGAGCAATGGCACGAAATCTTGGACCAGGAAAAACTGCCATCGGCATTCACGGTAGATTTGTTTGCCGGAAAATCTTTCCTGCTGAGCAAGGCCATGAAATGGTTGCCGCGCGGCACCTATCTTTATTTGAACGTGGGTGTCAACAATATTTTGAACAATAAAAATGTGGCTACCGGCGGTTTCGAGCAGTTGCGCTTCGACATGACTACCGGCAATGCCGGCCATTTTCCGTCTAAATATTTTTATGGTTACGGCACCAATTATTTCGTGAATGTAAGCTTGAAGTTTTAGGGCGGGACACAGGCTTGCCCGAAGATGGTAGTGTTTTGACTTAGAGCCTGTTTAAAATTCATTCGTTCGTTTCCTTATGGCTCTTTTCGGCGAA
>JASGFI010000174.1:0-4777 GCA_047605615.1 Edaphocola sp.
AATGTACTAATAGACAAACTGGTGCTCTTTTATTTATTTTTTAAACAGGCTCTAAGGCTACAAAATTACGCTTGGCTATTCCGCTTCCGTGTGCATCATGGCCCAAAAATCATCCTCGTTCAGCACTTTTACGGTACCCAGTTTCTTGGCCTTTTCCAGCTTGCTGCCGGCATCGGCGCCTACTACCAAATAATTGAGCTTGCTGCTTACGCCGCTTAGCAGTTTGCCGCCGCGAGCCTCCACCATAGCTTCGGCATCGCTGCGCTTGAACTGCGACAAAGTGCCGGTAAACAAAAAGGTGGCACCGCCCAAGCCTCCGCCAAGGTTGGCCGTTTGCCCGAAACCTTCGTTGCGCAAGTTTAACCCCAACTGTTCCAGTTCGTTGAGCAGGTGCAGGTTTTCGTGGTTTTGGAAAAACCGGTGTACCGAACCGGCCACTTTGGGGCCAACGTCTTCCAAGGCGCACAACTGTTCTATGCCCCATTGGCGGAAATCTTTCAAATGGGCTACGGCATTGGCCAGGGTCTTGGCCGTGGTTTCGCCCACATAGCGAATGCCCAAGCCAAATATTAGCCGGTTAAGCGGCTGGCTTTTCGATTTTTCTATGGCATTTTTCAGGTTTTCTACCGATTTGGCGCCAAACTTTTCCAACCCGTCCAAACGCTGGTAATCCATGGTATAAATGCCCGCTATGTCTTTCACTATGCCCTGCTCGTAAAACCGGTTGATGATGCCTTCTCCCAAGCTACGTATGTCCATGGCATCTTTGCTCGCGAAGTGAATAATGCGTTCCACCACTTGTGCGGCGCAGCTTACATTAATGCAACGCCACGCCACTTCGCCCTCCGGTTTGTATAATTCTTCATGGCACACGGGGCAGTTTTTTGGGAAAACTATTTCACTCTCATCGCCCGAACGCAGCTCCGGTAGCGGTTTTACAATATATGGAATAACATCGCCGGCTCGTTCTACCAATACGGTGTCGCCTATTTTCAAATCTTTTTCGCGCACCACATCTTCATTGAATAAAGAAATGCTGCCAACCGTTACGCCGCCAATGGGTACGGGTTCTATTTTCGCCACGGGCGTTATCGCTCCGGTGCGTCCTACTTGAAAATGTACGTTTAACAATTTGCTCGTAGCTTGCCTTGCTTTGAATTTATAAGCCATTGCCCATCGTGGATGATGTGTGGTAATGCCAAGCTTCTCCTGCATTTCGCTACGATTTACTTTCACTACCATTCCGTCAATTTCAAAGGGCAATTCATCTCTTTTTGCTTCGAAATAGTGGCAATAAGCAATCACGTCGTCTATCGTCAAGCATTTTTTCATATCATTGATGGGCGTGGCAAAACCAATATTGTACAGCCATTGCAGCGTGTCGTAATGCGATTGCAGCACTTCGTTATCGGCTACGTTATTTTCATTGGTATGATAGCTGACATTGTATAAAACTGCACTCAGCCTACGTTTGGCTACTTCTTGCGGGTCAAGGATGCGTAACGTTCCCGATGCGGCATTGCGAGGGTTGGCAAGTGGCGGCAAGCCTTCGGCAATGCGTTGCTCATTGTATTTGGTAAATGTTTTTTTATGGATAATTACTTCGCCGCGAATTTCGATGGATTGAATGTTTTTTGCGGAGAAATTGGCTTGCAACGGTATGCTTTTTATTTGTTTGATGTTAGCCGTAATGTTTTCGCCGCGAATGCCGTCGCCGCGAGTAAGCCCGCGTTGCAGCAAATTATTTTCATAAACAAGTGAAATGCCCGCTCCATCATACTTTGGCTCTACTGTATATTCTATCACATCGGTATCGAGTGCTTCTCTGCACCGTTTGTCCCAAGCCAACAAATCATCGGCATTGTACGAATTTTCCAGGCTCAACATCGGCACCAGGTGACTTTCGGTAGTAAATTGACTGCTGATGCCGGATGCGATACGTTGTGTTGGCGAGTCGGGCGTTATCCATTCGGGGTTTGCGGCTTCTATATCTTTCAGTTGTTTGAAAAGTGTGTCGTACTCCGCATCTGCCAGTACCGGATTGTCTTGTACGTAATATTTCCAGTCGTTGTAATTGATTACGGCACGCAAACGGTCAATTGCGGAAGCATCGTCATCCGCCCGGGTATCGGCCAGCAATTCCTTGGCCCATTGCGTGAGGCGTATTTCGTCTTCGGGTTGGTACATTGCGTTCATTTTTTTGGTTTGGCGGTGGGTGTATTTCCTATGTTCATATTAATTGGAATCTGTTGCAAGTTCCAACAGACTGGGCAGGAAAAAAGCCTGGGGCGAAATTAAATATTATTTCATCCCGGTTGGTGGTTTACAAATTGGCAACCCGGCACACGTTTTTCACCGTCTGTTTACAAAACTATCTCCATGAAGCACGGGGCAAAATATTAACTTTGCCGCATATAATTTGTGCGCATTGATTACCGAAGCAACTTTTAAGAAAATAGACCAATCCGACTTGGATTATTTCCGCAGCATACTGCCCGCTGCAAATGTATTGACCGACGAGGAACAATTGATGCGTTGCGCCAGCGACCATACGGAGGATTTTGCCTTTCCGCCGGAGGTGGTATTGCAACCCACCACTACCTTGGAAGTAAGCAAAATAATGCGCTGGTGCCATGACAAGAACATAGCCGTGACCCCGCGCGGCGCCGGCACCGGCCTTAGCGGCGGCTGCCTGCCCCTATATGGCGGCGTGTGTATGGACATGCGGCGCATGAACCAAATAAACAACATTGATACTCGCAACTTTCAGGTAGTGACCCAGCCGGGCGTGATAACCGAAGAATTGCAGAATGCGGTAATAGAAAAAGGCTTGTTTTACCCCGTGGACCCGGCCAGCCGCGGCTCTTGTTTCATTGGCGGCAATATAGCCGAAAACAGCGGCGGGCCGCGGGCCGTAAAGTACGGCACCGTGAAAGATTATGTGCTGAACCTGGAGGTGGTGCTGCCCAATGGCGAAGTAATATGGACGGGTGCCAACACCTTGAAGAACGCCACCGGATACAACCTTACGCAACTGATAGTGGGCAGCGAAGGCACATTGGCCGTAGTGACCCAAATAGTATTGAAACTGTTGCCTTACCCCAAGGAAAACCTGTTGATGCTGGTGCCTTTCCGCAATGCGGAAGATGCGGCCTCGGCAGTGAATAAAATCATGTTGGAGGGCTTCAACCCATCGGCATTGGAATTTATGGAACGCGATGCGCTCAACTGCGCCATACGCTACCTGGGCAGCAGTTCGGTAAACGTGCCAGACGATATAACGGCGCATTTGTTGATAGAAGTTGACGGCAACAATACCGACCATTTGTTTGCCGAGATGGAGGGCATTGCTTTGTTGATGGAACAATTTGACACGGGCGAAATATTGTTTGCCGAAAATGCGCAACAAAAAAACGAATTGTGGCGGTTGCGCCGTGTAGTGGGCGAGGCGGTGAAGAATGGGTCCATTTACAAAGAAGAAGATACCGTAGTGCCAAGGGCTTGCCTGCCCGAACTGTTGAAAACGGTAAAAGAAATTGGCAATAAACATGGTTTCAGTTCCGTTTGTTACGGACATGCGGGCGACGGCAACCTGCACGTAAATATCGTGAAAGGCGCATTGACCGATGAATTTTGGAAAAACGACTTGCCCGGCGCCATAAGGGAAATATTTGGCTACGTACATTCGGTGAACGGCACCATAAGCGGCGAGCATGGCATAGGTTACGTGCAGCGGCCTTATATGGACATAGTGTTCGACAAAGTGCAGATAGGTTTGATGCGGCAGATAAAAAACGTGTTTGACCCGAAAGGGATATTGAACCCCGGAAAGGTTTTGTGAAAAACGCGAACCGCTTGGAACGGATAACCGGAAATGCCGTCCAAAATTTTTCAACCAGAACAAAAAATACTTTTATGAAACGCATAGTCATTTTGGTAACGATGATGACCCTGGGAGCAGGGCCGGCCGGTGCGCAAGAGGCGTACAACAGTACCGGCCGCACGGGCAATGCCCGCTATAAAGCCAACCAGCAAAAGCAGGGCTTCGACCCCAAGCGGTTGGTGTTTGGGGGCAATCTTGGTTTGAGTTTTGGCACGGTTACGTACATCAATGTGGCGCCCTCGGTGGGTTATAGGCTTACCGACAATTTTGCTGCCGGTGTCACCACTGGCTACAGCTATTACAGGGAAAGCAATGCTTTTCAGACCTATAACCTCAATACCAGTGCCACCAAAACGCTGCCCTTTACCCAATCTATCTATACCGGTGGCTTGTGGGCGCGCTATACCCTGTTCAGGAATGTGATGTTGCAAGGGCAGTTTGAGGTGAACAGCATAGATTTTTACGATTTTTCGAGCTATACGTTCGACAGCGAGGGCTGGGCGCAGTACAACAAAAACAGGGTGGCCGTGCCCAGCTTGTTGTTGGGCGGCGGCTATCGGCAACCCATCGAGGGCATTGGTTCTTTTTTCATCATTGGCATGTACGATGTGCTGCAAAATATAGCTTCCAATACCAGGACAGACCAAAATGGCAATAAATATTCCATCAGTCCGTATGCCAACAGGCTGGATATACGCATGGGTTTCCTGTTGGGTTTTTAGTGCGTGTTGCTATTGGACTATTATTGAAAATAAACAGTATAACCTTATACAATGCACAATATTTGATATAACTTAGTCATTGGAATATAAATACAATTTGTATGGACAAAGCCTATCCTATACTTCGCACCGGGTAAAAATGTGCAACCGGATTCCGTTGGTCCTTTGTGCG
>JASGFI010000175.1:0-4688 GCA_047605615.1 Edaphocola sp.
TTCAGATTTTTTAAAACAAAAAAGTCGGAAGAAAAAATCTTCCGACCATAACTAGTACACCTGTGGTTTGAAGGCATAGTCCGGAAATTTTGTTTCGAGCCATTGCTTCATGTCATTGTCGGTAAGGTCTATACGCACGGGCACTACCGAGGCATGACCATTTTCCAAAGCCTCCACATCGGTATCTTCGCCTTTGTCGCGGTTTACGAATTTGCCCGTCATCCAATAGTAGGCACGCCCCCTCGGGTCGCGCCTGCGGTCAAAGTTCTCGTTCCACTGCGCATCGGCCTGGCGGCAAACCCGTATGCCTTTAAATTGTTCCTGCGTAACCTTGGGTATGTTTACGTTGAGCAAAAAATGCTCGGGCATACGGTCGGCCAACATGCGCCCCACCACCTCGCGCGCTACTTGCTTCGCTACCGTAAAATCGGCATCGAAATTAAAATCCATCAAGGAAAAACCCGCCGATGGAATACCTTCAATAGCAGCCTCCATGGCGGCGCTCATGGTACCGCTGTATATTACGTTGATGGAAGCATTGGAGCCATGATTGATACCGCTCACACATATATCGGGGCGGCGATGGAGTATGACATCGTGGGCCAGCTTTACACAGTCCACCGGCGTACCCGAACTTTGCCAAGCCTTGACCCCCAAATCATCGAACAAATGAACTTCGTCCAGGCGCAACGGCTTGCCAATGGTAATGGCATGACCCATGCCCGACTGCGGGCTATCGGGCGCCACCACTATCACCTCGCCCATCTGGTGAACGGCTTCTATAAGGCTGCGGATACCGGGTGCGGTAACGCCGTCGTCGTTGGTAACTAATATGATTGGTTTCATAATTTCAAGATATATGCCCACTGCCGCGGCTTGGCCTCGCGCAAGCAACAAGGTAGCAAAATAGGCAGCACGCACCGGGTATTTGCAAAAGTGCCTGCTACCACGAGCCAAAGGTAATGCAATACCTTTATTTTCACTCCCAACGTGTAATGCTGCCGCGCTCCGAAGACTTAGCCTTGCAGCTACCAAGTGTCCAAGAATCCCAGGCTCAATTTTTTGGTTAACTTTGCCCACCTATGCAGTCAAAATTGCACCTACCGGACATCCAAGCGTATAAAGGGCTAAGGGGGCCAGCCAAAGTAATATCTTACTTGCTGCACCCACTGTTTATGCCCCTGCTGTCCGCATTTATTGTGATGGTATTGGACAAATCCGCTTTTGCGGGGATAAAGGCGGCGCAGCGCAGCCAGTTACTCATCAACATTGGCATCAATACCATAGGCTTCCCGCTATTGTCTATCTTGCTGTTGAAGGCATTGGGATTCATAGAGAGCATTCAACTAAAAACTACCAAGGAACGCATCATACCCTTGATCGCCACCATGACCTTTTATTTTTGGGCGTACTTGGTAGTGAAAAACCTCAATGCGCCGCTCAGTTTAAGGGTATTGATGCTGGGGTGCTTCTGGGGGATAGTGGTGGTGTTCTTGCTCAACATATTCATGAAGGTAAGTATGCACACGGCCGCGGCGGGTGGCGTGTTGAGCATAATTGTCGTGCTGATGTTTATTGGACATATCAATTTGTCCATACCCTTGTTGTTGGCATTGCTTGTCGGCGGCACGATAGGCACGGCCCGCTTGGTGCTGTACGCACACACGCCTTGGGAACTATGGCTTGGTTATATAGCGGGCATGGCGGTTCAACTTGCCGCTTATGGCTACCTTAGTTAAGTGTCTGTGTTATGGGCAATTTTAACACGACACGCTGCAAAAGAACACCACAAACGAGTAAACCCAAGCCTGTTTTTTGAGCAAAAGCAAGTCCGCACATACCGGGACGAGGAAAAAGAAAAGCGGTATTTTCGGTTTGGTTTTTACCCGAAAAAGGTTGCGCCCCTGCGGGGCGCAATACCCCCAATTGTTGACACATAAATATGGGCAGCGGCGACAGGGGGGCGAAATTTCTATTTTACCTAAACACAAAACGAACACGCTCCTATTTCATTCCGCTATCTTTGCGCCTCGAACAACAGATTTTTGCGCTCAGTTTTATTCATTCTTGTTTTCCTTTTGGGTGGCCATTTGGCGGGGGCACAGGTTTTATTGCCCGATAGCCAACACGCATCTTCGTGCAGCTATGTAAAAGACATACTAATATCCGGCCAACGTAAAACGAAAGATGCGCTGATACTACGGGAAATAGGCATAAAACCCGGCGATTGCGTAGCCAACGACCAATTGCCCATGCTGGCCGGGCAAAGCAAGCTGCGCCTCTTGAACCTTCGGCTTTTTACCGACGTAAAAGTGGAATGGCTGGCCATAGCTGCCGACACTTATTGCCTGAACATCGTGCTGCTCGACCGCTTCCCCATAATGCCCGACCCCAACCTGGAATTTGCCGACCGAAATTTCAACGTATGGTGGAACGAAATGGGCCGCGACCCGCGCAGGCTAAACCTCGGCATCACCCTTACGCACAACAACTTTAGGGGCAACCGCGAGCAATTGGGCGCAACGGGGCAAGTGGGCTACACCCAAAAACTGGGCATTAGTTACGCCCGCCCTTTTGCCGATAAAAACCAACGGCACGGCTTCGGTATTTCTTTTTACGGACTGCAAAACAGGGAAATACCTTACATGACTTATGCCAACAAGCTCCGTTTCCTGCGTAGCAGCGATAATTTCATGTTGCGCCGCATCGATGCAGCTATTTGGTACACCTACCGCCCGGCTTATGCCACCACGCACGAGCTGCGCCTGGCCTACCACCATTACTGGATAAGCGATACCATTGCCCTGCTGAACCCCACTTATTTGGGCAATGACGGGCTGACCCAACAGGACGTGCTGCATTTTACTTACCGGTTCGAGTACAATGGCGTGGACAACTGGAACTATCCTTTGCGCGGCAAACGCTTCATCGGCACTTTTGACCAAAAACTGGCATTGGCCGGTGGCTACGGCCAAACAAGCCTATACCTGCACCACGACCGATACTGGCACTTGGGCGGCAAATGGTATGCGGCGGGCATTGCCCGCGGACGGGTATCGGCAGGCCAACACCAACCCTATATTTTCAGGCAAAACCTGGGCTACGAGTTCGATTACATAAGAGGCTACGAATATTACGCGATAGACGGTTCGGCCTTTGGCATTCTTAGGCTGAACCTTAAACGGGAATTGCTCCATTGGCGCATAAAATTGCCTGTCCGGTACTTTGAAATCGTACCGATAAGGGTATATGCCAAAGTATATGCCGATGCAGGTGCCGGCTACAACAAATATCCCATAGCCGATGCCTATTGCAACAAATTGCTGTATGCCGGCGGCGTGGGCATAGACGTGGTTACGCTGTACGACATCAAGGTTAGGATAGAATACACCGTTAACCATGTAGGCGAAAAAGGACTATATTTACACAGAAATGGGGAATAACATATTTCAACCTAAATTGCCACAATGCTCATAGCACTTTACAACCGGGTATTTGAAGATACGGATATCCCTTTGTTGCAAAACATCGTCAAGCTACTTCAAGAGCGCGGGGTGCGCATATCGGTCTTTGCCGATTTCTACGAAAGGATGTTGCCCCATGTGCAGTTCAACGAAGTGCCTTTGTTGTTTACCGGCTATGCCGACCTGAACCGCGATACCAATTTCCTGATAAGCCTTGGCGGCGACGGCACCATACTGGACGTAGTGTGTTTCATCGGCGATACCAACATTCCCATTATCGGCATCAACCTCGGAAGGCTGGGCTTCCTGGCGGCCATACCCGAAAACGAAATAGAATCGGCCATCAATGGGCTTTTGCTGGGTTCCTACACTATCGACAAGCGGAGCCTGATACACCTCGACAGCAATGTGCCGCTCTTTGGCGACACGCCTTTTGCCCTAAACGAATTTACGCTGCACCGCAAGGATTCGTCTTCCATGATTAAAATACACACCTATCTGAATGGCGAATTTCTAAACACCTATTGGGCCGACGGATTGGTAGTAGCCACGCCCACCGGCAGCACCGGTTATTCGCTTAGTTGCAGCGGCCCCTTGGTTTTTCCGCAGGCCAGCAGTTTCGTCATCACGCCGGTGGCGCCGCACAATTTAAACATAAGGCCCATAGTAGTACCCGACGACAATGTCATTTCCTTTGAGGTAGAAGGCCGAACCGACAATTTCCTCTGCACGCTCGACAGCCGCGTGGAAACCATTACCCGCGACGTGCAATTGGCCGTGCGCAAAGAACGTTTCGACATATCGCTGATAAGGCTCGACGAACATAATTTCCTAAATACCATAAGGCAAAAACTGTATTGGGGCATAGATAGCCGCAACTGACCGCCGCATGTTGTATGAAATCCCCGATGAGCGTAAGAACAAATATTTAGCTGAACAACAAAACAGCAACAGGCTCACGCACATTGTGGCACATTGGCAAGGCGCACGGCCTGTCCCGACATTTCGGGAAAGCCACCGCACAAGCCCCAACCTTGCCAAAGAGCCACAATTTTTGCTAACGCACCACCCTAAACTTAGCAAAACGTTGAATATAAACAGAAGCCTTTGACAATTATCAAAGGCTTTTGTTCTCTTGTTAAAACAACTTTTATTCAATTACTATTTTTTCCCTCACGCTCCCTTCCTCTGCTTGAATTTTCAAAAAATAAACACCGCCCGCCA
>JASGFI010000176.1:0-4624 GCA_047605615.1 Edaphocola sp.
AAATGTACGCATTTGTTTCGATAAATGTCGCCTATCTAATGAAATAGTTAGTACATGCCTAACTTTATCTCCTGAAAAATATAAAAGCCTTATTGTGCAAAACATGACGAACCAACCCATATTGGAATGTGTACCCAATTTCAGCGAGGGGCAAAATGAAGCCACCATTACGGCTATCAACAACGCCATACAGCAGGTAGCCGGACAAAAGCTGTTGCATGTGGATGCAAGCCCTGCCGCCAACCGTACCGTTTTTACCTTTGCGGGCAGCCCGGATGCGGTGATAGATGCTGCCTTTGAAGCCATTAAAATAGCCGCCCAAAAAATAGATATGCGCTTGCAGCAAGGTGCGCATCCACGGCTGGGTGCCACGGACGTTTGCCCGTTGGTGCCGCTCTACAATATGTCCATGGGCGAAGCGGTACATTATGCCAATTTGCTGGCGGCGCGGGTAGGGGCAGCCTTGGATATTCCCGTTTTTCTATACGAATATGCCGCCCATCATGATTATAGGCGTAGCCTTCCGCAGGTGCGCAAAGGACAATATGAAGGGCTTTGCCAAAAGATGGGCTTTAGCGAGTGGCAGCCAGATTACGGCCCGGGATTGAAGCAATGGCAAAGCATCCAAAAGACCGGTGCCACCATCATTGGTGCGCGCAATATCCTGGTGGCGTTCAATGTTTCGCTAAGCACCAAGGACGAACGCATAGCTACTGCCATAGCCAAGCGTATGCGTACCAGCAGCGGGGGCTTGCTGCCGCAATTGCGGGCCATGGGTTGGTACATGGACGATTTTGGTTGCGCCCAGGTATCCATGAATTTACTCGATTATAGGGTTACGTCGCCCACGGCCGTATGGGATTTGTGTTGTTCGTTGGCGATGGAGTACGGCGTACAGGCTATTGGTTGCGAGCTGGTAGGCCTGATACCCGAAGCGTGCTTGCTGCAAGCCGGGCAACGATTGGCCAACACTTCGGCAGACGAAGTGTTGGACGAAGAAAAGAAAAAGCAATTGGTGGCGGCAGGCATAGATTATTTGAAGTTGGACAAAGTGAAACCTTTCGACCCCCAAGACAAAATACTGGAATACAACTTGGCTGCCAAAGGAATTATTTGAGCGGTGGGGTAGTAAGGCGTTTGCCTATCAGCCCGGTGCCGCCGCTTATCGATACAGATTTCATAAAGTTATGCGTTGTCCGCAAGCAGTCCAGCGCACTTACCACAACCCAACTTTTAATAAATCATCAACAATCTCCCCAACTCACCCCTAAGCAACATAAAAAAATGACACACAGCAAACAAACTGCCAAGAAACAAAATCATATCTTCGTTTCCAAGAGGCGTAGGAAAATTTTCGTAAACAACAAAAACAAAAGTTGTGATTAACGAATTCATTAACGACATTAAAGAGATGAAGCAGCAGCTGGAAGAAGACAGTTGCCTCAAAAAAGAACCCTTTATCAAATTAGGTACCGGTCAGGCTCCCGTGTTGAACTACAACATTCCACAAACAGCTTGTTTCAACACCTATGGAAACCAGTTTGTAAAAGGCATCAGTCAGGAAGTTTTTTTGCCGCACACCAAGACCGTGCCTGCACAAAACTATTTTACGGTAGTGCAGAACACGCCCGAGCCGCAACTAAGGCAGCGCTTTGCCGAAGCCGTGCAGTTGCAACGTACCGACGATGTGCTGATACCTTCAAGTGTATTGTTGCGCAAGCACATCAGCCTTGCCGACTCCGACCTCAAGGCGGTGGCCCTGGCCATGACGCCCGTTGCGGGCGAAACGGACGTCGTGTTGGCCCAGGAGGCATTTATCTTCGACAAGGTGAACGCCATCAACGAAGTGCAGCTGGCCCGCCTTGCCAAAGAAGGGCTGCGCCCCATGGTGATGGAAAAAACTGGGCGGCTACGAAACACAGGTGAAATACATAAAAGAACCCCAAATGCCCGTACCCTATTTTGCCGTTGTGGAAGAATATACCACTTGCTCCTACCTTGGCGACTATGGTGCGGGCAGGACAATCAAAACTTTTTCTTTGTTGCCCGGCGAAAAAACAACCATTACCGTTCGCACCTACAAAGACCAATCCTCGACAAAAAGCTATTCCGAAAACGTGTTGGACAGCTTCAGCGAAAGCAGTACCAACGAACTGGAAAAATTGATAGAGAACGAAACAGGCTACAGCAACTCCACCACGGAAGACAACAGTACGACAACGTCTTCCTCCAAAAAAGGAAATGTGAGTGCAAATATCGGGGTGTCCTTATTTGACATCGTAAAGATTGGCGTGGACGGAGGATACGAATGGGGTTCTTCCACCTCAAGCACCAACAGCAGTTCGGCCACAAGGGCCAGCAACGTGCGCTCCGTGAACAAAGCGTTGGACAAGCACGTGTCCACTTCCAACGCCAACCGCAGCATAGAGGTCAACACCTCCACCACCGAAACCTACACAGAGGGCGAAGAAACCTCGACCGTGAGGGAAATAACGAACATCAACAAGAGCCGCGTGCTGAACTTCGTGTTCCGCCAATTGTTGCAGCAATATGTAACCATTACCTACTTGAGCAATATCAAGATTGCTTTTTGTAATGGATATGAGGAAAGTTTACGTGTAGTGGACTTGGAAGAGTTGGACAAACTGTTGGAAGACACCGTAGAACCCGGAATGATAGAGCAGGTACGCCAAACCATATTGAAGCATTACTGCACCGTATTCAATTACAAGGACGAGCCGATACCATTTGTAGAACAAGTAACATATAATATTGGGGAGTGTGTGGGCCTTAGCGAAGTAGAAACCTTTTGGCGCATACGCAAAAACATTACCGACACTTGGCAAGCAGACGAGGGCGGGCTGGAAATAAAAGTAAAAGGCCCCATCTTGAACGTAAGCACCCATACGCTTAAAACAAGCAGCACCGTGGTGGATGCTTTCTTGGGACAGGGAGAGGCTTTGGATTGTTTCAATATGAAAGCACAGGATGCGGTAGCCATTGGCGAGCAGCTGAAAAACATGGAAGCGTTGCAGCAAATGGAAACCATACAAGGCATCGACGACCCCGAAAAGCGTGCCGAGCTGTACAAGAAGGTTTATGGCTCTTGTTGCGATACGCCGCAGACGCAGATTATTTCTTAAAGAATTTTATTTATTAATCGACTTCGAGTGAGCTTATCCTCACTCGAAGTTTCAAAATACTTTATAATTATGAGTAATATTATAGATTTTTGGAGAAATGAATGGACATCGGCTGCGAATACAGATGAGTTATTTGATAGTCCAGAGCCACAAAGCGGGGGAGACCCAAGTTTAAATTATAATACCATTTTGGGTAACTGGCCAAAGAATGAAGATGGTGATGATGACAAACCTGCGACAGAGGTATTTTCGTCTCTTTTTGGTAGCAAGTACAACCCCTCAACGCAATTATTAGATTTAGGGAATGGACAAACAGTCCTACTAAATAATGCTTGTGCAACACGTGCATCAATCGCTTTTTTACTCTCAGGTATATCTATACCCCAAAAATACTGGGACTTTGTAGCCTCGCAAGGAGAAATTAAAAATAAAGGTTTTATTACTACTGCTGCAAAGTTCCTTACTTATGCAAAAACACCAAGTGCTTTAGGAATGCCTAACAAAGAGATTAAACAACCTTCAACTTTAAGCGAAATACAAAAGGTAATAGGTGGCAAAACTGGTCTTTACCTAATGCTACCTGATAGTGCTTCGGCTTTTGGAGCAAGTGGACACGTGGGTTTGTGGACTGGTTATGGGGTATTAGGAGGGCATGACTACGCTTCATCAGCTAAAGTCGTATATTTTTGGGAGTTAAAATAATATAGAATATGAATGTGTGTAGATTATTGTTAGTGATATTGTTTGTTGTTTTTTCTTTACTTGCAGCCGCACAGGAGTACCCGCAGAGCGAGAGAATTAATAAAACATTGGATTCCGTAAAGCTCAAATTAAGTAATGATACAATGTCTTACGAACAATTTTTGTTTTTAGGAAAGTGCGCATGTAATGACCTGGTAAAATATCAGATTAGCTATCCATTTGGGTCAATAGAAAATGCGGTCAAAAAAAATAATATTCCGACCAATAATTCAATGTTTTGGAAAAATTACGCTTGGCTGAATTATATGCATTTCCCGCTTCCATCTCTGTTCTCTCAAGATTCTTTGAAAAATACATTTGAGCAGCATACGTTGAAATTGTTGGATGAAAAGTACAAAACGCTTCGTTCGCGTTCGGAAAAATATCATATTAAGCAAGCTCCAGAACTTATATGCGAAAGTATTTACAAAAATACACATAATAATATTAAGATTTATATAAAATATATAAATGAAAATAAAAACTATATTATATTTGACGATAAGATCATTAAGAATGAAGAATTGATAAAACACTACATCGGAATACTAAAACAATATTTAAAACAAGACCGATATAACAACAATGGATGGTAATTCCGCTATCGCAAGTTTAGCGAAGCGTAACTTGTGATAGCTATATTTCAAGTCTCCGACTTGATTTTATTCCATGAAATTTATACCTTTGGAGTTTAGTACACGACAAAAAATACAATTAATTGGATTGCCAATAAATTATTT
>JASGFI010000177.1:0-4591 GCA_047605615.1 Edaphocola sp.
CCCTTTCCCGATACGGTACGCTTTACCAACGGCAGCTTTTATATTTCCAAGTTGAAGGATTAAGTAGAAATACCCTTTAAGCATCGGCAAGCCCCAAACAGTCAAAAAAGAGTTTGGGGCTTGTTCAATATTTGTCGTTTTAATACACCACGTTCATTGCGAGGCACGAAGCAATGACGAACAGCTACAAATTTTTTAAATGCACCCTTCGGCCAAGGGCTTGCCCGAATACGCTCGTGGCCGCATCCAAACGTGCGGTGTGGGAATTGTGTGTGCTATGCGTTGTTTTTTTTCAAGCCACCGGAAGCCATTGTTTTACCCACCCGGTAGCACACGTAAGTAAGCGGAAAAGCCGCCACAACGTCGATGGTGTAGTGTACGTGTTGTATCAATACCATGGCGCCCACCAATATGCTGGAAACAAGTGCCAGCGTTTTGTCCCACTTTTTCCTTAAACACAAAAACAGCAGGAACTGCGAAGAAGTATGGCCGCTGAAAAACAAATCTTTGGTTACGAAATGGGTTTTGCCGTAGAAGAAATTGGATATGGGGTCTATCAAGGGAATAAGCCCCTGCGGCGGGTTGAGCGGTAGGAGGCTTATGGTGGCCATGCGCATCAGCGTCAGTACCACGAAGCCATATAGCCCTACCAAAAACATATTGGGGTCTTTCACGCACCTAAGGGCGGTCAATAAGGTAATGCCCCAAATACAGATGAATATGGGTACCGATACATCGCCGGGCACTATTCGCCCCACCACGAAATCTTGGAGGACGATGCCCTGCCTCATTTCGATGGTTTGGAAGAAAAAGGGGAACGTGAATAGTATGGCGGCAAACACCAATGCGGCGGCTATCATGTGCACCACAAATCTTTCCGACTGTACTGCTTGCTTCCAGGTCAATGGAATGGATTCGGGTTTTACCTGTGGGGTCAATGGCTCCAAAATATTGTTTATGCTGTATTTTTCAATGTTTGTTGATAGTGTTTGCAGGCTATCTGCAAACCACATGCTGCACATTTGGGCGTTCGGGCCACACATACGTAACGGCCGTGCAAAATTAACCAATGGTGGGCTATGTGTACGAGTTGTGCCGGTATGTGTTTGGTCAATTGTTGCTCGGCCTGCAAGGGCGTTTTGGCATTTACGGTCAGCCCTATCCTGGCCGATACGCGAAACACATGCGTATCTACCGCCATATTGGGTTGGTGGTCTATTACCGAAGTGATGACGTTGGCGGTTTTCCTGCCTACACCGGGCAATGTTACCAATTCGTTTACCGTAAGCGGCACCTCCCCGCCAAAATCCTTGACCAGCATTTGGGCCGTCCCTATCAGGTGCTTGGTTTTATTGTTGGGGTAGCTTATGCTTTTGATTAACGGGAAAAGCTCCCCAAAGCTGGCTTGGCCAAGGCTTTGCGCATCGGGGTAGCGGGCAAATATGGCCGGCGTGGTCATGTTTACCCTTTTGTCGGTACATTGTGCAGAGAGTATTACCGCTACCAACAATTGAAACGGATTGTCGTAAATCAATTCCGTTTCGGCTTCGGGGGCATATTCTTCAAAGTAATCGATGACAAATTGGTATCGTTCCTTTCTCGTCATGGCCAAGCACATCTTTAATTGAAAATACGTTATTTGACGAGCGTGCCCACGTTCTTCCCGCAAACCACATCGGTAAGGTTGCCCGTTTTGTTCATGTCGAACACTATGATGGGCAAGTTGTTTTCCTGGCACAGGGTAAAGGCGGTCATGTCCATTACCTTCAGCCCTTTGCCTATTACTTCCTTGAAGCTGATGGTTTCGTAGCGTGTGGCGGTGGGGTCTTGCTCCGGGTCGGCGGTATAAATGCCATCTACGCGGGTGCCTTTGAGTATCACGTCGGCATTTATTTCTATGGCCCTCAGCGAACCTGCCGTGTCGGTGGTGAAATAAGGGTTGCCCGTACCGGCGCCGAATATCACCACGCGGCCTTTTTCCAAGTGGCGTATGGCCCGGCGGCGTATGTATTGTTCGGCCACTTGTTCCATTTTTATGGCACTTTGCAAACGTGTGTTTACGCCTATTTTTTCCAAGGCGGCCTGCAGGGCCATGCCATTGATTACGGTGGCCAACATGCCCATATAGTCGCCGTGCGCGCGTTCTATGCCGGTTTCGGCTTCGTTCATGCCTCGGTATATGTTGCCGCCGCCTATTACCACGGCTACCTGTACGCCCACATCGGTTATGGTTTTTATGTCAATGGCATATTGAGACAACATTTTAGGGTCAAGGCCATAGCTGCGCTCGCCCATCAACGATTCTCCCGATAGTTTCAGTAATACTCTGTTGTACTTTGGTAGCATTTGTAATGATTTTTCTATTTACGGCCTTGTTGGTTGGTTATAAAAATTTTTCTCCCTTGTTGCGTTTTATTTCCGCCAGCAAATCTTTTACTTGGTGCTGCTTCGATTTTTCGCATATCAACAGCACGTCGGGTGTGTCTATCACTAGAAATTCATCCAGCCCCTGCAATATCGCCAATTTGTTGTTGGGCACTTTTATCATGGAATTTGTGGCATCTACTACCATCACGTTGTTGCCGTAGGCCGCATTGCCAAGGTAATCTTTTTGCGAATGGTCGTATATCGATTCCCAAGTACCCAAATCGCTCCAGCCAAAGTGCGAGGGCAGCACATACACATTCCGCACCCTTTCCATTATGGCATGGTCTATGGACAGGTTGGTGCTTTGTGCATAGAGCATGGCCATTGCCTGCTGCTCTTTCGGCGTGTTCAGCACGTCGTGCGCCTGTACGAAAATATCGTTCAGTTCCGGGAAAAAATTTTCCAGGATACCTATGAACGCTTTTGCGTTCCAGGCAAATATGCTCGCGTTCCACAAAAAATCTCCCGAGCGCAAAAAGGTGCGGGCCAAGTCCAGGTCGGGTTTTTCCACAAAGGTTTTTACCTTCAGGAAATGTTCTTCCCCCGCACCTTGCTCGTATTGTATGTAGCCAAATTTCGTTTCGGCCCTGGTGGGCCTTACGCCTATGCAGGTTATGTCGTTGTTCTTGCCCACGAAATCCAACAAATCGAATACTTGTGTCCTGAATATTGGTTCGTTGGTAATCAAATGGTCTGCCGGACTTATCACGATGTTGGCATCGGGGTTCAGCGCGTGTATTTTGTGGGTGATGTAGGCGGCTGCCGGTGCGGTGTTTTTCCTCGATGGTTCGGCCACTATGTTGGCCGGCGGCAGTTGGGGCAATTGCTTGCTTACCAAATCCACATGGCCGGCATGGGTTACTACGTAAATATTTTCTGCCGGGCAAATGTCTTTGAAATGGTGGTAGGTGGATTGTAGCAGGCTTTGGCCCGTGCCCAGCAAATCCAAGAATTGTTTGGGCAACGATTGGCGGCTTTCCGGCCAAAAGCGGCTGCCTATGCCGCCTGCCAGTATTGCCACGTAATTGTTATGGATGCTCATCAACCCGGTTTGAAATTGTAGGGGCAAAAGTAACAAGATTTTTCAAAAGCGATTTGCGAAGCTTTGCCCCCGATGGGGCATTTAATTTGGTATGCTGTCGCGGCGCCTTTACCTTTGCGCCACTGTTTTTAGAAATCAACGTATGTTAGCTCGCTTGTCCGAAATGAAAGCCGGTGCCACCGGCGTTATCCACCAGTTCGACGATAACGAAACAATGGTCAAATTAATGGAAATGGGCTGTATTCCCGGTGAAAAAATAACCGTTGAAACCATTGCCCCGCTTGGCGACCCCATGGCCATATATGTATCGGGTTATTCCCTCAGCCTCCGCAAGAGTGAAGCCAAGTTCATTTGGGTAGAAGTAGCCTGATTCCTCTTTGTAATCCCGGCTTAGGCCAACCAAAAAATGCAACAACAATGAATATCGGTCTGTACTTCGGAAGTTTCAACCCCATTCATACCGGGCACCTAATCATAGCCAACCACGTGTTGGAACATACCGACCTCGACAAAATATGGTTCGTGGTTTCGCCCCACAACCCCCTCAAAGAATCGCATACCCTGCTGAACGAGTACGACCGCCTGCACCTCGTGGAACTGGCCATAAAAGACAACAATAAATTTCGCGCCAGCAACATCGAATTTCATTTGCCCAAGCCGTCTTACACCATAGACACCCTTACCTACCTAACCGAAAAATTCCCGCTCGAAAAGTTCACCGTCATCATGGGCAGCGATAGCTATGTTAATCTTCCCCGTTGGAAAAACCACGAAAAAATTTTGGAGCTTTACAAGCTCGTCGTATATCAGCGTCCCGATTTTCCGGTAGATGCCAAAGCCCTGCCGCCCAACGTGGCTACCCTGCAAGCACCATTGCTGCAAATATCTTCCACCTACATACGCCAGCAAGTAAAGGAAGGCAAATCCATACGCTATTTGGTTGCCGACGACGTGGCCGCCGTCATAGCCGACAATCGGTATTATCTCAAGTAGTGCATACCCTTGCTCTGTGAGGGTATCTTTTCCTCATCTTTTTATGTCCCCCGCCGCGTCCCCGCGGCGGCTATTTTTTATCATTGTTGTCCGAGAAAAAAAATCAGGGGGAGGCATAAAAGTCTCCCC
>JASGFI010000178.1:0-4370 GCA_047605615.1 Edaphocola sp.
ACAAATAATTTATTGGCAATCCAATTAATTGTATTTTTTGTCGTGTACTAAAACTGCTTGTATAAAAAATAGGCAAATTTTTTCTTCATTGACGCAACAGCCCAAATAAAGCCCTGCGAAACGAACCAATTGCAAGCGTTTCGATTTATTTGAAGATTAAAAATTTTTCAAGGCTTATTTTGCTACCTTGTAGGCCTGTATAGCCAATAACTTGCCCCATGATTTTACCGAAAAAAATCCGCTTTTCTTCCCTCATTTCCGACCCGGAAGCTTATATAGACGAGATATGTTTCAGTTGCACCCCGATGCCAAACACGACAGCCATTCCGGTGCGATAGCGATTAAAAATCCGGTTATGGATTCTGCTTTTCGGTATCAGCTGTTGGAAGACGGGTTGTTTCTTTTTTCCTTTTCGAGTTTCAGCCCCGTGGATGCGGAATATGAAATTGTGCCCAACCCTATGGCCGATTATTTTACGCTGGTTTTTTACTTTACGGAAAGCCGCACGAAAAACCCTCTGTATATAAAAGTTACTTAGGGGGAGATTGTGGTTCTTTGGCAAGGTGGGATTTGGCACGGCGGCCTTCCCGAAATGTCGGGACAGGTCGTGCGTCTTGCCAATGTGCCACAATGTGCATGAGCCTGTTGGGATTTGTTGTTCAGCTAATTTTTTTCTTATGCTTGTTTTAGGATTCCATACAACACCCAAAGCAAATGAACGCAGCATCATTCGTCTCGCCCCAAGCGTTGATGCAACTATTTCACCTCTGCGTCCAGTAATTTTTCGTGGTTCAAATATCCTTCCAATACATCGAACGGCAGCACCGGCCCCACGCCCGAAGGCGTGCCGGTAAAAATAAGGTCGCCGATTTGCAGGGTAAAAAATTTGGAAACGTAGCTTACCAAATGTTCAAAAGGGAAAATGAGGTCGGAGGTATGGCCCCTTTGCACCGTTTGGCCATTGAGGTTCAAGGAAAAGGACGTGCCGTACAGATTGTCGAAGTCTATGGGCACAAAGCGGCCCAGCACCGCGCTGTCGTCAAATGCCTTGGCGCATTCCCACGACAAGCCTTGTTGTTGCAGCTTGGTTTGTATGTCGCGGGCGGTAAAGTCTATGCCCACGGTCCATTGGTCGAAGTATTGGCGGGCATACTTTTGGGGTATATGCTTGCCGTTTTTGCCAATCCGCAGCACCACCTCGCATTCATATTGCAGGTTGTCGGTGAATTCGGGGTAATGCACCCCCGCACCGGGCTTGGCCAACGCCGACTTTGGCTTCATGAATACAATGGGTTCCTTGGGTGCGGGATTATTCAATTCTTTAGCATGTTCGGCGTAATTTCGCCCGATACATATAATTTTCATACCAAATTGGATTTTTCCGAGTTTTATTTATGGCGCGCGTAAAATTAAAATTTCCCGACCAAACTCCGTTGTTCGTCACGCATATTCCCTTGAGGGTAACAGACATGAATTATGGCAACCACTTGGGCAACGATGCTTTATTGTCCATAGTCCACGAGGCAAGGGTACAGTTTTTATGCTCCCTTTCGGCCAACGAACTGAACATCGGCGAGGGCAAGGGCCTCATTATGTCCGATGCGGCCATAGCGTACAAAAACGAAGGCAGGTATGGCGATATGTTGCAAATTAGCATTTACCCGGAAGAAATAACCGACCGTTCTTTCGATTTGCTGTATAAGCTCCAAACATTGCGACAAAATGCCTTGCTCGACATTGCGCACGTAAAAACGGGCATGGTTTGCTTCGACTATGCGGCCAATAGCGTGGCCACTTTGCCCCAGGCGTTTTTGGGGAAAATAAATGGCGGCGGGTAGTTTATAAACCTGCATTTCAAAAGCAGCCTGACGATGCCAGCAAAGCCGCAAAAAATTATTGGGCTATTCGCGCAATGGAGCAACAACCATTAACGTTGCAAGATGAATTTCCCTTTCGCTTTTTGGGTGCCGTCTTTGCTTACAGCAAATACCAGATACACGCCGCTTTGGGCCTTGCTTCCGGTATAATCGTAACCGTTCCACACGGCTTGGCCGCCCAAGGCTTTGGTACGGTAAACCAATTGGCCCGTAATGTCGGTAAAACGCACATCGGCATTTTCGGCAAGCCCCCGCACGGCTATCATGCCCTCGTAATTGGACGGCACGGGATTGGGGTATATGTACAAATCGCTGCTCGTCATGGTGCTGCTACCTTCCGTGGCGGTGCTCCTGAAGGCCGTTACGCCCTTGTCGGTACTGATATATACATCGCCCGTAACGGGGTCTATGTTGATGCGTTGAATAGAATTGGAGGGCAGGGGGCTGGTGTCTTCCGTGAACCGATATACGATGCTGTCGGCATCTTCGGACAATAACCATACGCCGTTGCTGGTACCCACCCATTTGCGGTTGGCGCCATCCACGGCTATGGCCCTAATACTCTGCCCCGTGAACAACAGGCCGTTGAAATCATCGTAAGTCACCACGGGCAAAGTACCCTCGCAATCGCCGGCAATCACATCGCCCGGGCAGTTCACTACGGCTATGCCGTCTGCGGTGCCAATCCATATAGCACCGTCTTTGTCTTTGGCTATGCAGGTAGTGTTGTTGCTGGGCAAATTGCCGCTACCCGAACCGGTTTTCAATATGCGGTATTGGTCGTCGGTGGTATTTTCGATGGTGCCGTTGTCGTTGTACACCACGGCACCGCCGTTGCTGTAAGCTATGAACCATTTCTGGTCATAATCGTCCACTACCACGTCGAAAGCCGTATGGCCACTGTTGCCCGCCACCGATTGCATTTTGTACCAATTGCCGGCGGTAGTTTTTACCACCAATTCGTTTACGCCGAAGTTATTGGTCATCCACAAATTGCCGCTATTGTCCAACGCCAGGCCCGATACGTAATAAACATCGGGCGTGGTGGCCGCCACGGAAAAATAATCGCTGCCATAATACACCTTATAGCTGCCGTCTGCCGTTCGCTCGTACAAGCCGCCGCCATAGGAGGCTACGTACAGTTTCTTCCTGTCTTCATCGCGCAGCACGCGTACCGCATCTTGGAACCAATCGTTGTCGGTAACCCAAGGCTGCATGTTGGCCCAGCTGCCGGCGGAGTATTGCGAGAACATGGCGTGGCTGAAAAGTGGCCCCCAGTCGAGCGTCTTGCCGCCGTGGGCTACCCAAAATTCGCCATTGTAAGCGTATATGTCCTGGCTGGAAAGCGTGACGGGACCCTGCGGAATGTACGGCGTGTTCTCGGTGGCCGTTATTTTTTTCCTGAAGCCGTAATCATTTGGGAACGCCAACCGGCTGTTGTCGCCGTACCACACTTCGCCATTGGCCAGTTGCACTATTTGGGTAGGGCTGCGGGTGGCAATGGAATCGGTGTGTTCACCGGCCTCCGAACGTAATACCGCATAGCCCGTAGCACTGTCGGCATTGGCGCTGCTAATCCAAATGCCCGTGGGTGCCGCATTCAAGGCCGCCACCGGGTTCTGCATTTTCTCCAGGAAAGAAACATTGCCACTTGCGTCTATCCCATACACGCTATCGTTATTGGCCACTAAAACCTGGTTGCTTGTGCTTGCTATGTAGCTGAATTTGCGGGTACCTATATGCGTCCATGTTTGCGGGTTCTGGATAAAAGAATTGCCGGTAGTGGTAACGTACACGCCCCCATCGGTAACGGCAAAAATGCTGTCGTTCCTCAAGGTGGTGGCATATACGGGCACGGCTACGCTATTGTCGTAAAATATGACGGTTGACTTAATTTCCTTTTTGGTCATATTGACCAACACAAGGCCAATGGGCGAGCTTAGGTAAGCTATGCCGTCTTGTGCCGTAATTTGGTAAATGGTTTTATCGCCCGATACTTGGGCCAGTTTTATATCGGGAATGTTGTAAAAAGCCCCGTCTTTGTAAATGTCCAGATTGCTGTTTTCGTAAGCCAAAATGGCCGATTGGGTCAGGTTGTCGTAAGCAACGGCGGTAAGGCCCACATCGGCCATGCCGGTTTCCTTGGCATAGCTCGCAAGCGAGCCGTCGTCCCTATTGTAGGTAAAAAAGCCCCCGCTTGTGCCACAAAAAAAAGTGGTGCCGTCCGTGGCTACCGCTTGTACTTGGTTGTAGGGCAAATAAGAGCGCCACTGCTCTACCGCAGGGCCGTTTTGTGCAAACAACAAATGCGTACCGCCAATAAACACGGCAGCAAAAACAAGCCACGAAACCGTAAATTTTTCTTTTCTCATACCAATGCCAAAAGTAGTACAAAAACGCCGGAAAGGCGGAAATATTGCCTTGGTTACTGGGGTAATGTAGTAGGTGTGGGGGGGGGGGGGGGGGGGCGCGCCCCCCAACAGCCCAAAAAAA
>JASGFI010000179.1:0-3896 GCA_047605615.1 Edaphocola sp.
CGGTTCTCCCGTTAGCACGAGAATTTATTTTCTTGCGGAAAAATGGGGAATTGCCTGTAACGGTTCGAATAGCCGCAACTTCCCATGCCTTCCGCTACGTTATTCTGTTTACATTTGCCCCTGAAAAAATACACAAGATGCACCATAATTATTTCATCGTTGCGCTTTTCGTTGCCCTTACTTTTGCCGCCTGCAAACCCACGCGCGAGCAGTACCGGGCCGACTTCGTAAAAGGATGCGTGAACCGTTTTGCCAAAGACTCCGCGGTAGCCAGCCGGGAAGGCCGGAAGGCGGTGGAAGACTACTGCAACTGCCTGGGCGATGCCATGAACGCCCGCATGGATGCCGACCAATGGCGCACTTTCAACAAATCGTCCGACACCACCTTGGAAACATTCCAAAAAGACTTCGAGCCTTGCACCAACGATTTTTCACAAAAAATTTTGACCCTGCCGGCATCCAATGCCCAATAATGGCGCGCCTGATTTCGTAAATTGGCACACCGGAAAAACCACCGGTGTTTTTTTTGTCTTTAACCAAGGAGGGCAACCATGATTTTACAACACAGCAACGATGAATTTACCAAAGGCCGGGGGGCGCAATTCAACCCCAAAAACAAGTACCTGAAAGGCGAATACGTGCAGGAACATGCCGACGGCATAGACGACTGGGAACAGGAAGAACGCAAGACAACCTACATACAAGACCACAGCAAGACCATAGTGAACGAGGTAAAAAGCCCCGACGTGGGCATGATGTTTTCGCTCAACCCCTACCAAGGCTGCGAACACGGCTGCATTTATTGTTACGCCCGCAACTCGCACGAATATTGGGGCTACAGTGCCGGGTTGGATTTTGAAAGCAAGATAGTGGTAAAACAAAATGCCCCCGATTTGCTGCGCAAATTTTTCCAAAACAAAAACTGGGTGCCTGTGCCCATATCGCTGTCGGGCAACACGGATTGCTACCAACCCATAGAACGCAAGATGAAATTGACCAGGCAGCTATTGGAAATATGCCTGGAACACCGCAACCCCGTGGGCATCATTACCAAAAATGCGTTGGTGCTGCGCGACTTGGATATATTGCAAGAATTGGCCAAACTGAAATTGCTACAGGTATATACTTCCATTACTTCGGTGGACGAGGATTTGCGGCAGCTGTTGGAACCCCGCACCAGCACCTACAAAACCCGGCTGAAAGTATTGACCCAACTGGCCGCCAAGGACATACCCACCGGCATCATGAATGCGCCATTGATTCCCGGCCTGAACGACATGCACATGCACGATACGCTGAAAGCCGCCGCCGATGCGGGTGCCCAACGTGCGGGCTACACCATGGTGAGGCTGAACGGGGCCATTGGCGATATTTTCAAAGATTGGTTGTTCAAAACATTTCCGGACAGAGCCAATAAAGTGTGGGCGCAGATAGCCGCCTGCCACGGCGGACAGGTAAACGACAGCCGTTACGGCACACGCATGGGCGGCGAAGGCCAGTATGCCGAAATTATCAACAAGCAGTTTAGGCTTTATTGCAAAAAATATAAGCTGAACGAAAATAGATTTGAGTACGACTGCAGCCTGTTCAGGCGATTGCGTGGCGGGCAGGGAGAATTATTTTAGCCAAACAATTGCAAGTATTACCCGGCTACTCACTACATTTGGTGTTCTTTTGGTAGGTGCTTGTCAATAAAACAGACACCACCGGATTTAGTATTTTTCCAAAACCAATTACAAATGAAGCTAAAATCAACCATCCTTGTTTTTATTTTATCCTTTTTCCAATTTACCATGACTATGGCACAATCCAAAGACGAAACGGCAGTAGCCAAAGAAGCGGAAAAACTGCGGCTGGCCATGATAAGCGGCGACAGCAGCGAATTGTCCGGCTGCATTTCGGCGCAGTTAAGCTACGGCCATTCGGGCGGGAAAGTGGAAACGGCGCAGGAGTTCATCGGCAATATAAGGAGCGGCCATTCGGATTTCGTAACGATAGACATAAGCGGCCAAACCGTGCTGGTAAAAGGAAGCACGGCCATAGTGCGCCATAGGCTGCACGCCACCACCAACGATGGCGGCAAACCGGGAGAAGTGACCCTCGACGTGTTGCAAGTATGGGTAAAGGAAAAAAAGGAATGGAAAATGCTGGCCAGGCAGGCGGTAAAAGCCAAATAAGTTCCGCTTAAAGCGCACCCATCAATATCAGGAAATAGTTTTCAATTGCCAAGCGGAAAATACCTTTCGTTGATGATATTGAAATGATGAATTTGGTGTCCGAGTATATTAAAACCCATTGCCAAAACAGACATTTGGCTGTTGTTGAATTTGCAAGTGGACAAAAGTATTTTGTCGTTAAATGTGCCGAATAGGGCTTTGGTTGCCACACGCACGGCACGAAGTTCGGCAAGTAGTTGTTCTATGGGCAATTCATCGGCATTTGAATTGTCAGCTATACTATTGTGGTCAAGTCCGGTGGGAATAGTTCCTTCGTTACGCACAGCAAGAAGTGTGCGGTAGCACCATATACGCTCCCAATCTGTCAGGTGCTGCACTATTTTATTGACTGTCCATTTCCCGTCTGCATACACTTTCAAGCCGATGCGTTTTAGTTTTTCGGTGTCCGTTTCGTCAATCTGTTTCAGGCTTTTGTCAAATGCTGCTGCAAGCTCAATGTCTTCATTCAGATTGATGTAATAGTCAAAATATTCGGGCAGTTCTTTGATGTCTGATTTTTTCATTTCAATAGTTCGTCAAGTGGGTTAAAAGAAAAAGCGCAAACGCTGATGACGCACTATTGCAAAATCGATTAACTGTACCATATACTTGCTATATTAATTTCAGTTTTTAAGATTTGGTTTCTTGTATTTTTTCGGGGTTTTGTCTTGTGTCGAAAACATTGGCTATTACTATCCTTTTCGTTTCCTGATTGATGTAATAGATGATTTTGTAGTTGGTCGAAACTAAATATCTGAAATCTTGAGGTCTTTTGGTTAAAAGAGGTTCTTTTGCTCCAATTTGAGGTTGTGTTTCGAGAATGTCAGTTCTGTTGACGATTTGAGAAATGATTTTCCGAGCCGTTTTCAGCCCTGCTTTGAATTTATAATAGTCGAAAATGTCTTGTAATTTATCTTCGGCTAATTGTGACCAAAAAATCTTTAATCCCATTTTTTGATTTTTTGTTTCAGGTCATCATTGCTAATCAACCTGTTGTTTTGCTCATCATCAATGGCTTGGTCTATTTCGTCATTAAACTGTTTTAAAGACATTGGTTTTATACTTTCTTCAAAATGGTCATATTTGCTTTTGTGCAACAATGCTTCAAGAGCGTTGATAATTTTTTCATTATCAACTCTCAAAAATTCTTGTATCAAGGACAATTTTTTAGCTTCTATATTCATTACACCAATTTTTACATAGCAAATTTACTCAATTCCAAGTGAAAAAAGAGTTTAGCGTGTTGTTTTTTGTATTCTGACCAACGTTCAACGGCTTGGCGTTTCTGTAAATTTAGCAAAAATTCCCATTTACTTTTTCGCCAAAAGTTCATCAAGTGGGTTGTTGTCAATACGAAATTGGCAGTTTATTGTTCATTCAGTTTCAAGTATCGTTTTAATTTTCGCCAAGTCGTTTTCAACCAATTTTGCATCTTGCTCAAACTCTTCTTCTGTTCTGTCTGGCATCCAAAAAAGTGTAAAAACTAATTCGCTACCTTTTCCGTTTTCAATTACCCTCATCGGATTGTTTACTGTTGAACTGTCTGGAAGTGTTACCAAATGATCTATAATTCCAAATTCGTTTTTAGGAACAAATTGAATTTTGATGTTTCCCAAATCTGTTTCTGCCAACCAAAGGTTTTCACTTTCCTTTGTCATAGATTTTATAAACTCCACCCAA
>JASGFI010000180.1:0-3786 GCA_047605615.1 Edaphocola sp.
GAAAAAAGAAAGCTCGGTTTGGTGAAAAGAATCCGAAAACAAATTGATAAATTTGACCTGACTAATGAAGATTTGGGACTGGTAACTAATCCATTATGAACCATGAGCAAAAACGTTAGTCAGAATTTAAGAAGCCATGCTTCCGAACAATTTTGCTTGAACAATAAAAGCAGTCTTTTTATTCATAACCTTTCATTTGCCTCAAAGCTATTAACAGTAAGGCTTTTGTATGATTTTATCAACTTTTTTGTCCATTACGCCTAGAATATCACGATAATTCAAAAAAAAGAACTAAAGCCGCTTGTGAAAAAATATCCGGCAATAATCAGCATCTTTCAAGGGAAGATTTTTTGCCGTTAAACTTGCCCCCTGCTGGCGCACGAACTTTACCCACTTCCGGGGTACAGCCGCCACTCTTCATGGTAAAATTGACACCCGATAAAAAAAATCCCGCAGCCTTTTAACGACTGCGGGATTTTTCCATTGAACCAAAGCCAATTCAGTTCCTTGCCTGTGGCATCGTAGCCCAACCTTTCACTTCGCCGCAACCTTGGTACTCGGGGTCTATGCGCATGAAATAAGTGCCCGATTTTTCGTTGAGCCAATTGGTTAGGTATTGCCCGCGCTTTTGGCGCAAGGCGGCATCTTGTATCTTGGCATAATCGTCTTTCAGGTTCAGTATGTGCGGGTCGGTACGGCTTTTGAGGTACAGGATGCGCACCGCGCGCCCGGTGCCTTGCGGGTCGGTGAATATTTGCGGTTGCGCATATTCGCCCACTTTCATTTCGCCCACTACACGAGCCATGTCGCCGTCCAGTTTTTCCATGGCTATTACCGAATTTCCTTGGTCGTCATATACTATGCCGCCGGTCATTTTGCTCATTTCGTCGGTGCTGTATTTGCCCACGGCTTCGGCAAAGGTAATTTTGCCGGCCAGCAGGTCGGCACGCACGGAATCCAGTTTCTTGACGGCCAATTGCAAATCGGCATTGGTGATGTCGGGTATCAGGATGATGTGGCGCACCACCGCATCGTCGCCCATGCGGCGCACCATTTGTATGATATGGTAGCCAAATTTCGTTTTGATAACGGGCGATATTTCGCCGGGCTGCAACCGGAAGGCCGCCGACAGGAAAGTAGGGTCGAAGGCTCCTTTGCGCTGTATTTCCAATTCACCGCCATTGTCTTTCGTTCCGTCCTGGCTGTAAATGCCCGCCATGGTGGCAAAGCTTTTTCCGTCTTCCACTATTTGCTTGCGTATGCTTTCCAGTTTTTCCTTGGTCATTTGGTCTATTTCGGGCGCGGCATCGGGTTTTATCACTATTTGGCCCATTTCCACCGATGCGGGAAAGGGCGGCAGGCTGTCTTGGGGCAGGCTCTTGTAAAAGCGTTCCACCTCCACGGGGGTTACTTTCACGTTTTCCATTACCCTGTTTTGCATCTTGTCGGCCACTTGGCGGTCTTTGAAGAAACTTTTGAATTCATCTTTCAGTTGGTAAATGGTACGGCCGCCATTGGCTTCTTCAAAAGCCTCCTTGCTGCCGTATTGTTGCATCATGGAGCGGATGCGGTTGTCCAGCAGGTTGTCCACCTCCTCGTCGGTAACTATCACGCTGTCCCTGCCGGCCTGTTCTATCAATATTTGTTGTGCCATCAAGGTGTAAAAAATATTGCACCTCACGGTGTCCTGGCTGGCGGTGGCCCTGTCTTTTTCTTGGTTGTACAGTTCCATTACATCGGACTGCAACACGATGCGGTTGCCCACTTGACCTACTATTTTATCCAAAACCTGTTGTTCTTGGGCCATTGAGGTCGATACGGCACCAAAAATTATAATGAAAAACAATACAATTCTAAACATAGCGTGCAAAGATACAAGATTGGCGGCAGCAAATGGAGCGGCGCTTCTTATAATATTTGGATGCAAAACTGAATTTTTCGTTTTTTAGTATGTTGACGGGCGGTTTAGCGGCAAGATTTCTGGATAAATTCCATAAAATTTGGCTAATGACGTACCTTTAGCCCCTCTAAAACTTATTGGTTTCGTTATGGGATTCAACAAATTGGTGGCCGGTGCCGAAGAAGCCGTGGCCGATATACAGGATGGCGCCGTCCTCATGTTGGGGGGCTTCGGGCTGTGCGGCATACCCGAAAATTGCATTGCGGCATTGGTAAAAAAAGGCGTGCGCAACCTTACCTGCATCAGCAACAACGCCGGTGTGGACGATTTTGGCATCGGCCTCATGTTGCAACAAAAGCAGGTAAAAAAAATGGTATCGAGCTATGTGGGCGAAAACGCCGAATTTGAACGCCAGCTATTGAGCGGCGAGTTGGAAGTAGAATTGATACCGCAAGGCACTTTGGCCACCCGATGCTTGGCGGCCGCTTATGGCATGCCCGCTATTTTTACGCCTGCGGGCGTGGGCACCGAAGTGGCGGCAGGCAAGGAAGTGCGCAATTTTAAGGGCAAAGATTATTTGGTGGAAACCGCGTTTGATGCCGATTATGCCATAGTGAAGGCATGGAAGGGCGATGCCTCCGGGAATTTAATTTTCAACAAAACCGCGCGCAACTTCAATTCCGTAATGGCCATGGCCGGCAAAATAACCATAGCCGAGGTGGAAGAACTGATGCCCGTAGGCGAATTGGATCCCAATTTCGTACACGTGCCGGGCATTTATGTACATAGGATTTTTGAAGGGAAGCATTACGAAAAACGAATAGAACAAAGAACCGTGAGCGCGAGACATTAGACGTTAGATTTTAGGTGTTAGACATTGTATGCAATACAAAAGAGTTGTTTGCCTGTTCCATAAACCATACCCGACGTCAATCTAAAATTCAAAATCTAACATACAACATCTAACATCCAAAAATGGAATTACAACAACAAATTGCCGCTGCCTTTGCAGACCGCAGCTTACTGGAACAAGAAAGTTATCAAAATGCGGTACGAACCTTGATAGAAGAAGTGGACAAAGGCAGGCTGCGTACCGCCCAGCCCACGGCCAACGGCTGGCAAGTGAACGAGTGGGTAAAACAAGGCATACTGCTCTATTTTGCCATACAAAAAATGCAGACATGGGAGCTGCCGCCATTTGAATTTTACGACAAAATGGAGCTGAAGAAAAACTATGCGGCACAAGGCGTAAGGGCCGTGCCCCACGCAGTGGCGCGTTACGGAGCTTTTTTGGGTAAAAACGTAGTGCTGATGCCCTCTTACGTCAACATTGGCGCTTATGTGGACGAGGGTACCATGGTAGATACCTGGGCCACCGTGGGCAGTTGTGCGCAAATAGGCAAAGGGGTACACCTTAGCGGCGGCGTGGGCATAGGCGGCGTATTGGAACCGCTGCAAGCCTCGCCCGTAATCGTAGAAGACGGCTGTTTCATAGGCAGCCGTTGCATAGTGGTAGAAGGCGTACGTGTGGAAAAAGAAGCGGTATTGGGCGCCAACGTGGTGTTGACGAAATCTACAAAAATAATAGACGTAAGCGGCCCCGAACCGGTGGAATACAAAGGCATAGTGCCTTCGCGCAGCGTGGTGATTCCGGGTAACTATACCAAGAAATTCCCTGCCGGGGAGTATGGCGTGGGTTGCGCCCTAATCATAGGCAAACGCAAGGAAAGCACCGACCTCAAAACCAGCCTGAACGATGCTTTGAGAGATTTTAACGTGTCTATTTAGGTAATGCCTTAAGTGTGTTGGAAAAAGTTGGCGCCTGTTGGAGTGCCTCGTCCTGAAATTAGCTGACAGTTTTTTGTTGTTAATCCTGCGACAGGTTT
>JASGFI010000181.1:0-3747 GCA_047605615.1 Edaphocola sp.
CCCCCCCCCCCCCCCCCCCCCCCACACCTACTACGACAATAAAACAACCCTTATTGTATATGCTTCAAATTGATGACCTCCTGCTTTGTGAGCAAACGCCATTTGCCGCGCAGGATATTCTTTTTGGTAAGGCCGGCGTACATTACCCTGTCCAATTTTTCCACCTCGTAGCCCAACGATTCGAATATGCGGCGCACGATGCGGTTCTTGCCGCTATGTATCTCCAGACCTATTTCGTTCTTCTTGTCCAAATATTCCAATTGATCCACAGGTGCGGGGCCATCTTCCAATAGCACGCCCTCTTTTATTTTGTCAAAATCTTCCTTGCTCAGGTTCTTGCTCAGCGTAGCCTTGTACACCTTGCGAATGTTGTATTTCGGGTGCGACAGTTTTTGGGTCAACTCGCCATCGTTGGTCAACAGCAGCAGGCCGGTGGTATTGCGGTCCAAGCGGCCCACCGGGAAAACCCTTTCGTCAATAACCCCGTCTATCAACTCTATCACCGTGCGGCGGCCCTTGGGGTCGTCGGTGGTGGTGATGAAGCCCTTGGGCTTGTTCATCAATATGTACACCAAATTCTTTTGAATGGTCAACGGCGTTCCGTTCAGGGCAATGGCATCGGTAGGGTTCACTTTGAAGCCCGGTTCGGTTACTACCGCACCGTTTACCGTCACCTTGCCGTCCTTTACCAGCGCTACCGCATCGCGGCGGCTGCATACATCGCAATGCGCTATGAACTTATTCAAAGGCATGGGGCCGTCTTCTTCGTGCAGGGTTGGGGTTTCTGCCTTTTTGCCGCCAATGTTGTTGTACGCTTGCTCGTATTCGTTTTCGTTGTCGAACTGGCGTTTGAAGCGGGTCTTGGCATCGTGGCGTTTCACGGGCTTGCCTTCCTCGTCATACTCTTGGGGTTTGCGTATTATATCGCTTTTGCCAAATTTCTTTTCTACCGGAGCCTCGTCCCAACGGCTTTCCAGCTCTTTGGTAAAGGTAACTTCGGGTTGGCTGGCCTTGTCTTCCACGGCTTTTGCCTTCTTTTTCTTTCGGGCTACCAGTTCGTCATCGTCCAATTTGCCAAAGGCATCGGCATAGCGGTTTGGTTTCTTGGGGTGGTCTTCGTCAAATTTTCCTTTTTTATGGTCGGAAAATTCCCTGTCGAATCTCTTGCCGAAACCATCCTTCCCATCTTCAAACTTCTTTTTGAAACCGCCTCTGCATTCGCCGTCAAACGGTTTGTCGAACGACTTCCTGAATGGCCTGTCTTCGCCGCCTTCACGGTTGAATGGCTTTTTGAAACCGCCTCTGCGTTCGCCGTCAAACGGTTTGTCGAACGACTTCCTGAATGGCCTGTCTTCGCCGCCTTCACGGTTGAAAGGCTTTTTGAAACCGCCTTTGCGTTCGCCGTCAAACGGTTTGTCGAACGATTTCCTGAATGGCCTGTCTTCGCCGCCTTCACGGTTGAATGGCTTTTTGAAACCGCCTTTGCGTTCGCCGTCAAATGGCTTGTCGAACGATTTCCTGAATGGTTTTTTGCCGGCGGGGAATGGCCTTTCGCCTTGCCCGTCTTGAGGTTTCCTGAAACTTTTTTCCCCTTTTTTGTCGTCAAATTTTTTGGGGGCTCTTTCGCCGTACCGGAATGGTTGTTTACTCATTTATCTAAAATAAAAAATTCAAAAGTTTACATTCAAAAGGCAGCAAGCAATTCGAGCCGCACTTTTTAAGGCCACATACACAAGGCAATGCAACCTATTTCAGCCGTGTTGTTTGCCCAACATCCCCAAAAACTACCCCACGGCCCTGTCCACATTGGCCAATTGGCCACAAGCTGCATCTATGTCTTTGCCCCTGCTGCGGCGCAGGCGGGCGTTCACCTTGTGCCTTTCCAAATAGTCCATGAACTTATCGGTTGCGGCTTCATCGGGCTTCACGAAATCGGCTTGGTCTATGGTGTTGTATTCAATGATGTTTACCAAATCGGCCGGCACTTGCCGGTATATCTTCACCAACTCGGCAGCATCTTCCAAACTGTCATTGAAGCCCTTGAACAAGATGTATTCAAAGGTTATTTCGTTGCCCGTTTTTTGGTAGAAATAATTGAGTGCCTCTATCAGCGATTTGAGGTCGTTACTTTCGTTTATGGGCATTATTTCGTTGCGCTTGGCATCGTTGGCGGCATGTAAAGAGAGTGCCAATTTGAACTTCACTTCGTCGTCGCCCAGTTGCTTAATCATTTTGGCCACACCTGCGGTAGATAGCGTGATGCGGCGCGGACTCATGGCCAAACCGTCGGGGGCGGTAATGCGTTCTATGGCTTTCAATACATTTTTGTAATTGAGCAGGGGTTCGCCCATGCCCATAAAAACTATATTGCTCAGCTTACGGTCGAAGTGTTGCAACGCTTGCTCGTTGAGCAAGGTAACTTCGTCCACTATTTCATCGAAATCGAGGTTGCGGGCGCGGGGCAGGTAGCCGGTAGCGCAAAATTTGCAGCTTAAGCTACAGCCCACCTGGCTCGATACGCAGGCCGTCATGCGTTTGTCGGTAGGTATCAGCACACCTTCTATGAAGCGGTTGTCGTGCAGCTTGAGGCGGCTTTTTACGGTGCCGTCGTTGCTGTACTGGCTGTGGTCAACGCTTACTTTGGGTATGTAATAAAGTTCGTGGAGTTGGTCGCGCAGCTTTTGCGAGAGGTTGGTCATTTGTTCTATGGAGCCAACATGTTTTTTCCATATCCAATCGTGGATTTGTGCCGCCCGGTATCGTGGTTCGCCCCATTCCTTTAGTGTGGCTTCTATTTCGGCCAAGGGGGCTTGTCGCAGATTTTTCATCTGGGAAAATTTTTATCAAATGCAAAGGTAGTATAATATTTTTATTTATTGGCCAATAATAAAAACTACACCCTTGGCCGCCAGGGCACATCGTGGCCGCCCGCTTGCCGCACTATATATCGTGCCAACACAAACAAGAAATCGCTCAACCGGTTGAGGTAGCGCAACACCACCCCGGCCACGAACACATCGTCGGATTGCATGTGTACGCACAAACGCTCGGCCCTGCGGCATATACAGCGCGCCACATGTGCATGGCTGGCCGCCAAGTTGCCGCCCGGCAACATGAAGCTTTTCATCGGTTCCAGACTCAATTCCATTTCGTCTATATGTTGTTCCAGCCAAGCTACGTCGCTATCGTGAAGGTCGGGCAGCCTTTGCCGGGACACCTTTTCGGGGTCGGTAGCCAACGAAGCGCCTACGGTAAACAACCTATCTTGGATTTCGAGAATCCAGTCGTTTATGGCAGGGCTACCCAGTGCATCGGTCACTACGCCCAGGTAGGAATTGAGTTCGTCAACCGTGCCGTAGGCTTCTATGCGGATATTGTCTTTGGCTACGCGCGTACCGCCAATGAGGCCGGTAGTACCCTTGTCGCCGGTTTTGGTATATACTTTGAAAGCCATTGTGGTGGATTTGGATATTAGATGTTAGACTTTAGATATGAGATGCTCGATTTGGATGTTGGATTTTTCAACCTTGGGCGAAGTTAAAGTATTGGAATGTTGTAAAAAAGATTGGTGGCGGCAAATAGCCCTATGTGCCTCAAGAAATGAGGTGTGTCATTGGCGCATTCCCAATTTTTGCTCCAATCATTTTTATTCCCGCTTGTCATGCTGCAAGCATCTAAAAAACATTGGTCATAGCCCCCTCACAGCTTCACCAATTTCCAGTGGCGCGCCTTCCGTCCGTCGTTCCA
>JASGFI010000182.1:0-3679 GCA_047605615.1 Edaphocola sp.
GTGTCCACGCTTGCCAAACAAGGTCAATCGGTGCGTTTACCGTTCTGGTCATTTTTAGTTCTCTGTTTTCCATTGCTTATTTATTTTGCATTTTCGCCAATAGCTTATCCAGATTATCAAAGCGTTCTTCCCAAATTTTGCGGAATTGCTCCAGCCATTTGTCTATTTCTTTCATTTTGTTTACTTCAAGTTGGTAATAAATTTCACGTCCTTGTTGGTTTTGCTTTATCAATTCGCATTCCGTCAAAATCTGTAAATGTTTTGACACGGCTTGCCGTGAAGTGTCAAAATGTTCGGCAATGGCATTTGGTGTCATTGCCTGTAACGCAATCAAACCGATAATCGCCCGTCTGGTCGGGTCGGCTATTGCCTGAAAAATATCTCGTCTTGCTTCCATTGTGCAATTATTTGATTGCAAATATAAGTGCAATTATTTAGTTGCGCAAGTTTTTTTGAGAAAAATGTTTGGCGAGGCTAAAATGTCGGTAAAATGGGGTGGTAGGTGGACTTGGTTTTTCGTTTTGTGTCCATCTGTTGCCGTTTGCAGGGGGCAATTTGGGTGGCGGGCAGCGAACAGGGCTTTGCGTTCTGGCGGGATTATAGGCACGAGAACTCAATATTGCATCAAAGTTGTTACAAAGCACGAATGTTCATATTATCACTTTGTCCCGCCTGACACAAAACTCGTGTATAGGCTGTGGTTTTCGGTCATTCGTTCGTTTTACTCTTTTATGAATTTTCCTGTCTTGTTGCCAACTTTGATGAAATAAACACCGTTTGAAAGTCCGCTAACGTCCACTTGGGTAGTGTTGTTGGAAAATTTTGTTTTTATGTTGGTTACTGTTTGCCCAATTAGGTTTGTGATAACAAGGTCTTTGTTTACAATATTTGAATTGTCTATATTTAGAAGTCCGTTTGTTGGGTTCGGAAACACATACAAATTTTGGTTGCTTGTCAGTTCGTTGATACCCGTTACAGATGTGCTACAGCCTATATAACCGGTTACATTGTCCCACAAATCCGATTGTGCTGTTCTTAAACCGCATTGTGTTCCGTTGGGTGTTGCTTTGATTTCCATGTAACAGTCGTTTTCGGTTTGGAACTGCACCCAATTTGCCAAGCCAGAACCGTTGGGGTTTCCTGTCTTTGCAAAGTTTGTCCAATACTGTAACATAACTTGTTGTGTAGAGTCATCTGCCGGTTTAAACAAAACGCCGGAACCTGCTGTCGCGTTTTCCCAATTATTGAAAACATAAAACAATTCCATTCCGTGATATGAACCGTAAAGCTGCAAAGCCGCAAGCGTGTGTTTGTGCGTAAAGAAATAACGAAAGACGGGCTGGGTTTGGTTTTGGCTCACACATTCGGCAACACGCCTTACAGGTGAAGTAAATTGTCCATCGGTTAAAATGCCGATCATAGATGTTCTTGCTTCTTCTTGGTTGCTTCCGTTAGGATATAAAGTGTGTGCTTCCGATTGGTATGCTGTTGGTACTTTTGCGTTAATTGCGGCATTGACCATAAAAGGGTATATGCTGCCAACCGGTATTGAACGCCCCATTTCTTCGGAGTTGGAGCCGATAATCAGCGGCACTTTGTTGAACACGCCACTTTGAAATTTTTGAAGCGGAAAATCGGTAAATGTAATCCCGTCCACGTTGCTACGCCAATTCATTTTAACTACACCACTTTGAATCGGGCTTGTTTCAAAGTGCAAAAGCGAATCGGCAGGCAAGCTGCGCATGTACGCAATTTTCTGAACGTCTGTGCCTGTTGTGGTAAAGCTGTCCACATAAGAAATACCGTCAGCTTTTGTATCTGCGTAACTGCTTAAATACGGAACTGCACTTTCAATTATTGCACGTTCAAAAAGCCCGGCAGCCAAAGGAGAGGTGAGTAAATTCCCAACATCGACGCCGCCCGCACTTTCTCCAAAAACAGTAACATTGTTTGTGTCGCCACCAAAGTTGCCAATGTTGTTTTTTACCCAAGTCAAAGCCAATATTTGGTCTAAAATTGCGTAGTTGCCCGATGTGTTGTTGGCGGTTTCGAGTTCAAGCCCTGCGTGTGCCAAAAAACCCAATGGGCCTAAACGATATTGGATTGTGACGACTACAACATCGCCTCTTGACGATAAATTCTTTCCGAAAAATATTTGCGTTCCGCCTTGTTCTTCACTTGCCCCGCCTTGTTGGTTACCGCCCCCGTGAATGTAAACCATTACGGCTTTGTTTGCTCCCGACGTAATTTGCGGTGTCCAAATGTTTAGGTATAAGCAGTCTTCGTTGCCAATGGCTACGCCAACGGTATCGTTGGTCTCAAAATGTTTTTGCGGGCAAACAGGCGAGAAGCTGTCCGTCAGCAATATTGTTGACCAAGCATCCGGATTTTGTGGTGCTTTCCAACGTAAATCACCGATAGGCGGCTTGGCAAAAGGAATGCCTAAAAATTGATAGGTCGTTCCGTTTAAAGTGCCTTGCACTTGCCCGAATTGTGTGGTTACAACTTGCGCTATTGCTCCCAATGAAACGAAAAGGGAAACTGCTAATGGCAATACTACTTTTTTCATTTTTGTATCATTTAGGTTGACACTTCCTGTTCGTTATAGTAGAATCAAATTTAGTTAAATTTTAATAGCAAGAAACCGTTTTCGATAAAGTATTCAAAATATCAACAAATATCAGTGTTTGGGGTGGTTTTTTCTTAAAATAAATCTTTGCACAAATAAGAAATTGCCATACAAAACGGAAGAAACACAATGACAAAAGCTAATGACAGAATGAAATACCTGTAAATTTGCTTGTATTTTTTTGAAAACGGAAATATGAATATGACATTGAGGATAAATGCCAGAAATGCCACCAAAAATTCAACATTACCGTAATGCCGATATAAGTAACGCCAAAAAGTGCCGGCTGCCAGACGATTCCGCTGAAAATTCCATACAATATCCCGCTGAGAAACGAAACCGCCAATGTCATCAGCGCATATTTAAAGCCTTTCCTGATATAAAAATACGTGTATTCTCTGAAATTCAGTTTTTGATTTCTTCTAAAATAATTTGTTTTCTCGTAAGCCTCCGCGTGGCGTGATGAGAGTTTTTTTTTCTTTTTCTGATGCTTGTATCGCGGCCACCAAACGATAAATCCGGTAATGAAAAGCACCAGCGGAATAAGCCCCCCGATGAATGCAAGGATTCTGGTAGGCCAGCCCCCGAATGTTCCGAAATGAATCGGCGTAATCCACGAAACATAAGAGTTGCCGATATTGGGAAAATCCGTTTCGCTGTCGAGCATTATTTTTCCGTTGTATTGGTTGAGGGCCACCATAATCCTGTTGCCTGTTTTTATCGTTTTTTCGGATTTCAAATCCAATCGGTAGGGGTGGTTTTTGTCTTCGGGCATGGCAATTCCCAAAATAACCGCATCGGGATATTTCGGTGTCCTATTTCGGCAATTTTCTGTACGGGAACGGTTTTGTAGCCCTCTTTATATTCGTTGTGCCGGTCAAAAAGCTCGGCTACCGTCTGCGGGGCATTTCCGGTAAAAAGAAACAAAAATGCGATGTAAAAAGTGCTGAACGTAATTCCGATACCGGTTACAGACAGCAGAATGACGACGGGAGAATCGGACATGCGCCTGTCGAAGTCGCGCCGCACCTGTGCGGATATGGCCGCCAC
>JASGFI010000183.1:0-3650 GCA_047605615.1 Edaphocola sp.
AATCGAGTATGCTGCGTGATTATAAATATAATGCCGTCGGGTTAATAGAAAACAACTTTGGTATCAAAGACAGAGACTTTTTCATGTACCGCGTAGCCGGATATTTTGCATAGCACCTCAAAAAAAGAATTATACGATTTAACCGCTACTGCCAATTTTTTACAATTAAATACTATCTTTGCCAACTTATTAAAAAATTCATTTATTCTAACAGAGATTTTCTATGCAGCTTAAAGGATTGGTAAAGTTTTTTACCGCAGCCCTTATCCTATTTTCTCTATGGCGTCTGTCGTTTACTTTCTTTGCCCATAATGTTGATGTAAAAACCGAGGCGCAAGCCCAAAAATTGGTGGCCGCCGCACACCCGGAAGCCACCGGGGCCGACAAGGAGGTGCTTGTGGACAAAATGGTGCAACACATCAACGACAGCATACGCGACCTGAAAGTCGTGAACGTGTTTGGCTTCAAAAAGACCTATAAGGAAGTAAAGGAAAAGGAACTTCAATTGGGTCTCGACTTGCAAGGCGGCATGAGCGTTACCATGGAAGTGGGCCTCGACGGATTGATTTCGGCCATGAGCAACAACCCCCAGGACATGAACCTGAAGCGCGCCATACAAGAGGCCAATAACCAACGCGCCTCTTCCAATGCCGACTACGTGAGCCTCTTTGGCGCGGCTTACGGCAAGGTAGCCCCCAGCGCGCATTTGGCCTCGTTGTTCGTAAAATCGGGCAACCCTGCCATTAAGCAAAGCAGTACCAACGACGAGGTTCTGGCCGCCATACGTGCAGAGGCGCGCGAGGCCGTCAACCGTACTTACAACGTATTGTCCAAGCGTATAGACAAGTTTGGCGTGGCCCAACCTTCTATTACCAAAGACGAAAACAAGGGTATCATCACCGTGGAATTGGCGGGTGCCAAAGACCCCGAATCCGTACGCAAGGTATTGCAAGCTACCGCCAAGCTACAATTTTGGGAAGTGGCCACGCTGGCCGACCAAGGTTTTGGCGAGCAATTGGTAAAAGCCAACGAAGTATTGGGCAATTATTTGAAAGCAGGCGGCAAACTGGCCGGTGCAGATACGGTGCAAGCCGCCGATACCAACACCGCCGCTGTAGTAGCTGCTACCGACACCGCCAAAGTGGCCACTGCCGACAGCGGAAGCTTGGGCAGCTTGTTGTCAACTACTGCTACTACCAAAGATTCCGGAAAAGGCACTGCCCCCGGCCTGAACCAAGCTGCCGAGCAAAACCTTTTTTCCATAATGCAACCCATGGTTGACCAAAGCGGCCGTGCATTGGGTTACAGCAACATTGGCATAGTAAAAAGGAAAGATGCCGAAAAACTGCTGGCTTATCTTAACCTGGACATTATCAAAAACCAATTCCCTTCCAACATTAAATTTTTATTGGGCGAAGCTCCCGGTAAAAAATCGGACAGGACGGAGGATCTATATGGCGTATATGCCATAAAAACAGTGAGTGGCAGCGAAAATGCCAAGCTGGAAGGCGACCACGTGAAAAGTGCCCGTTTCGATTACCAAAATGGCAAGGCGGAAATTTCTCTGTCCATGGATCAGATAGGCGCCGGTATATGGGCGCGCCTCACCAAGGCCAACGTAGGCCATCCCATAGCGATTACCCTCGACGATTTTGTTTATTCCGCACCTAATGTTATGAACGAAATCACCGGCGGCAATTCGTCCATAACCGGCGATTTTTCGGCTCGTGAGGGTGAAGATTTGGTAAACATCCTGCAAACAGGCAAGTTGGACGCACCGGCCCACATAGTATCGGAACAAGTGGTGGGACCCACTTTGGGGCAAGAGTCCATTGACGGTGGCATGAAAGCTTTCGTCATTTCCTTCTTGGTTATTTTCGCCTTGATGATTGTTTATTACAATACGGGCGGCATAGTGGCCAACATAGCTTTGATATTGAACATGCTGTTCACCTTTGGCATATTGGCCAACTTGGGCGCCACCCTTACCATGGCCGGTATAGCCGGTATAGTGCTGGGCATAGGCATGGCCGTGGACACCAACGTTATCATCTTTGAACGCATCAAGGAAGAGCTGGCCTTGGGCGACAGTTACGAAGAAGCCGTGAGCAAGGGTTATCGCCGCTCTTATGCACCTGTGTTGGACGGCCACATTACCAGTTTGATTACGGCTGTAATACTTTTCTTGTTTGGCCTTGGCCCTATTCAAAGTTTTGCCACTACCCAAATAATTGCCTTGTTGCTTTCGCTTTTCACCGGTATATTGGTTAGCCGTTTAGTTACCGATATGTACATGAAGCGCGGTCGGCACTTCAACTATTTTACCAAGTTGTCCAAGTCCATTTTCCAGAAATCACGTTTCCACTTTATCCAAAAACGCAAGATAGCCTACGTCATATCTTCTGTCTTGATTTTGGCGGGTATCGCTTCTTTCTTCAATGGCTTCAATTATGGCGTTGAATTTGAAGGTGGCCGCAGCTATACCGTCAAGTTCGACAAAGTATGCAGCGAAACCCAAGTGCGCGAACAATTGGGCAAAACCTTTGGCAGCCGCCCCGTGGTGAAAAAAATTGGCATAGACGAACAATTGAACATCACTACCGATTACGAAATAGGGAAAACCGGCGCCAATGTGGAAAGCGAGGTATTGGCAAAATTGCGCGAAGGCTTGCAAAAAGGCGGTTTCGTGCCGGCAGGTGTGGACCAAGCGGCTTTCAACAGCAAATATGTGCAAAGTGCGCAAATAGTGCAACCCACCATATCCGAAGACCTGAAGAAAGGAGCCATAAAAGCTACCATAGTGGCCATTATCGCCATCTTCATATACATCTTTGTGCGCTTCCGCAAATGGCAGTACTCGTTGGGTACTATTGTGGCCATAGTACACGACGTGGCGGTAACTTTGGCCGTGTTCAGCTTCTTCCGCAACGTCGTACCTTTCTCTTTGGAAATAGACCAACACTTCATTGCTGCTTTGCTAACTGTAATCGGTTTCTCCATGAACGATACGGTGATTGTGTTCGACCGTATTCGCGAGTATTTCCGCAAAGACCCCAATGGCAATAAAGTAGAGGTGGTAAACCATGCCATCAACGATACGCTCAGCCGTACCATCATGACCTCGTTGACGGTATTCCTTACCGCCGTTATCCTGTTCATATTTGGCGGAGAAGTGTTGCGTGGCTTCGCCTTTGCCATGTCGATAGGCGTATTGGCCGGTACTTATTCTTCCATATTCGTAGCCGCGCCCATATTGGTGGACATGGACAAGGGCGATTCGCTGCGCAAAGAAGAAGACAAGGACGCAAGGGTGAAAGCCTTGAAAGAACAAGCCTAATCTTCTAATAATTTCAGGTTGATTTTACACAAAAAGAACGCCCCGAATGTTTCGGGGCGTTCTTTTTGTGTGTTTGGTGTCATGTTCAAGGTTTAAAGTTTAAGGTTTCGCGGAGTAATGGACAAAAACGGTCAAAGTTTAAAAACCCTCTTGCTTTGGCTATTACGGATTGTATTTTCCCGTTCATGTTTTGGGTGTAATGGACAAAATGTAGGCTGTTTTTTTTGATTGTTCATTTTCTGCCAATACTTTTCATTTTTGTTTTCTATTAACCCGACGGCATTATATTTATAATCACGCAGCATACTCGATT
>JASGFI010000184.1:0-3326 GCA_047605615.1 Edaphocola sp.
CTATTAACAGTAAGGCTTTTGAATGGTTTTATCAACTTTTTTGTCCATTAACCCGACATTCAAGAAAAATCTTTTCATTCCCGCTGTGTCATGCCGTAGGCATCTATTGCGGGGCGTTTTTTTTAGTTCCTTTCCCACCAAAAGGTTTTGGGGGCGCGGCAGGGGTGACAATGGGAGTGCCGTATTATGTTTTTACATGGTTGTTTTCACAAGGGGATTGTTGGGGGCGCAATAGTATTGCCAACACGAGTAACCAAATCCCTTGGTGTCTTGGTGCGATATTTATTGCACAAAACTATCCGGTGTGCAGTATATATCCCAAGGTTGCTTGCCTAGCCTTACACCAGTTGCACCTCGCGTTCCAACACTATATTAAATTGCTCCTTTACCGATGCTATTATTTCGGCCGAAAGGCCTTCTATTTGTTTGCCGGTTGCCCCGCCATAGTTCACCAATACCAAAGGCTGCCCGTGGTGTACGCCATAATCGTCTTTCCTGTAGCCTTTCCAGCCACATTGTTCTATCAGCCATGCGGCGGGTATCTTGATGCCCGTGTCGGTTCTATAGCCCGGCATGGTACCATAAATGGCTTTCAGTTGTTCGTATGCAGCCGTGGCCACTTCCGGATTTTTGAAAAAGCTGCCGGCATTGCCCGTAACCAAAGGGTCGGGTAGCTTGCTGCGCCTAATGGCTATCACCGCATCGCTCACGGCTTTTATGCTCAAGTCTTGCACGCCCATTAGCTCCAGTTGTTGCGCTATATTTCCGTAAGAGGTATTGAAAACGGGTTGCTTGTTCAGCCTGAACGTAACGGAGGCAATCAGTACTTTCCCTTTCAGTTCCTGTTTGAAAATACTGTCGCGGTAGCCAAAACGGCATTGGGCATTTTCCAATTCCACAAACGTATCGCGTTCCAAATCGAAATAACGTACCCTGTCTATCACATCCTTCACTTCCGCACCATAGGCACCGATGTTCTGCATGGGCGCAGCACCTACGGTGCCGGGTATCAACGACATGTTTTCCACGCCTGCATAACCTTGGTCTATGCAATGCAGCACAAAGCTGTGCCATACCACGCCGGCACCCACCTTTAGCCACGCATGTTGGTCGTCTTCCTTGATTAGGGTTATCCCCTTTATTTCGTTGCGCAATACCCATTTATCTACATCTTGGGTAAACAAAATATTGCTGCCGCCACCCAGTACCAAAAGCCCTTTGCCGTAGGCTTCCTGATTTTTTATATGTGGCACATCTTCCTCGCGCTGCAATACATCGAAATAAGCCGCCTTCACCCTCATGCCAAAAGTATTGAAAGGGTAAAGCGAAAAATTGGGTACGGGTGCAAACATCGGCAATGTTATTTAAAATTTGATTGCCTTCACACAAGGCTATGTTCGGGTAATTTTTTTTGGGATAAGGGTTAGTTGTCCGGTTTCAAAACGTGTACCGTTGGGCGGTGCATCACTCTTGGTGCTTTCTTTCCGTTGCTGCCTCTTCCATCCTTTTGGCCTTGGCATCGCGCAGAAATTCCGAAGCAAATATGAAATCGTTGAGCATTTGGTCCTTGCTGAAAACAATATCCTTGTTGCTGCCCTCCCATTGCTTCTTGCCTTGGTGCATATACACTATGTGGTCGCCGCTTTCCATCACGGTGTTCATGTCGTGGGTATTGATGACCGTTGTCATGTTGAACTCCTTGGTAAGGTCGCTTACTAATTTGTCTATCACCATGGAAGTTTGGGGGTCGAGGCCGGAGTTGGGTTCGTCGCAAAACAAATACTTGGGGTTCAGCACCAAGGCCCGCGCCAAGGCCACGCGCTTTTTCATGCCGCCGCTTATCTCTGCCGGAAATTTTTTGTTGGCATCTTTCAGGTTCACCCTGTCCAGCACTTCCTGCACGCGTTTCAACTTTTCCCGCCTCGACTGGTCGGTAAACATATCGAGCGGAAACATCACATTGTCCTGTACCGTTTTGCTGTCGAACAATGCCGAGCCTTGAAACAACATGCCTATCTGCTTGCGTACTTCCTTCAGGTCTTTGGCATCCATGTCTATTATGTTTTGGCCATCGTACATTATCTCCCCGGCATCGGGCTTGAACAGGCCAATCATGCACTTCATCAATACCGTCTTGCCGCTGCCGCTGGTGCCTATTATCAGGTTGGTCTTCCCCGTTTCCATCACAAAGTTGACATCCTTCAACACTTCCTTTTCGCCAAAACTTTTTTGTACGTGTTTTACTTCTATCATAATAAGCAGCACTTTAAATGAAACCTTGCAGCAAGAAAATGAAAACATTTTTCCCGCAACCGTCCGTATGTGGGCAGATGCGCAAATTTAATCCAAATAAAAACAGCAATCGGGTCTGCAAAGTTCGATGTAAGAATGTACATAAAGCGGTGGCCTTAAAGTGCAACACGCTTTATTGTGGGTTAAACGAAGATAATGTAGAGATATTTTCGTTTGGTTTACAACTTTGCCAATCTGGCAAAGTTTCTAAAAACTATACCAAATCCACAATACCAAAAAGATTTGCAGGAAGGTAACGATAATGTTATTTTCGTGGGATAAAAGCAATCAGAAATGCCTACTTTATTTATACTTTTCGGAATCAGGTTTTACTTTTTTTCTAATGAACATTTCCCAATACACATTCATATCAAGAATAGCATGGCGAGGCAAAATTTGAACTCGAGCCAAGCGTTCAGTTGGTTAAAAATATTGGAATGAAAAATAAGGATTTGAAACTTGCCGAGTCCATAATAGAGGAGAACAGGGAGATAATTATAGAAAAGTGGAAAGGATACTTTAACCAATAATAACATTTTATGAGGGTAATAAACGTCTTTTTTGACAACGAATATATCTACGTCAAGAGCGATGACGGGCGTATCGTAGGCAGCCCATTATCTTGGTTCCCGCGTTTGTTAAAAGCAACTCCGGCTCAATGTGCTAACTTTGAGATAGGTTGTTTCGGTATTCATTGGGCCGATATTGACGAGGATTTAAGTTTTGAAAGTTTCTTCGATTTTGAGAGGAAAACAGGGCATTGTTGAACTAAGATAGTTTTACAAATGATGTCTTTTTACTCGCTTTTGTCACCCTGTAAGGGTGGAGGCTATGCCTACTCATCATCCCGCTATTTCAGCACAGCCCTCATGTCTATAATTTTTGCAATAGGATTTTTCCTGTATTTTTCTATTGCCTGCCAGGTTTTGGACACCTTTTCCGTCGATTTTTCCTTTTTGACGGTAGTTTTTTTCTTTGGTTTTAGAGCCTGTTTAAAATTTATTCAATAAGATTTTTATGGAAGCTAATTTGAC
>JASGFI010000185.1:0-3261 GCA_047605615.1 Edaphocola sp.
CCCGGAAAGGTACTTTTTATCCCTTTGATAGGGAAAGTGCAAACATAGGATGACAAACGGCGACAAATTTTAAATGCACCCTACCTTTTTCGGCAAATATTAGGCAAGCCTTTGGTTCTTGTTTGCAGTACATTATGCGCAGGCCGATAAAAAACCTCCCACGCTCACAGCACGGCCTTATGCGCCGCTACGGCTTCGCCAAAAAAAGTAGTGGCATGTTCCATGAAATCGGCGGTATTGTCGGTAGTGTAAAATTGGCGCGAAGCCCCCTTGCTTAATTGCAAATCCATTTCCGGGCGACGCTGCAAATAATCGGCCAAGCTGTCGGCCACCAAGGCGCCCTGGGCTATTGCTTCCACGCCATGGGGCAGGTATTTTCTTATCTTGTCCAGCAACAAAGGATAGTGTGTGCAGCCCAGTAGTACCGTGTCTATTGCCGGGTCTTGGGCAAACAATGCCTCGAGGTCTTTTTGTACATAATAATCTGCCCCATCGCCTTTGTATTCGCCGCTTTCAATAAACGGCACCCACAAGGGGCAGGCCTGTTGATATACCTGCACATCGGGGTAAAAATTGGCTATTTCAATTACATACGACCCCGAAGCCACCGTACCTTTGGTGGCCAGTACGCCCACTTTTTTCGAGGCAGAAAACGCGCCTACCACTTCCGCGCTGGGCCTTATTACGCCCAACACCCTGCGGTTAGGTGCCATGAGGGGCAAATCGTTTTGCTGTATGCTGCGCAAGGCTTTTGCCGAAGCGGTATTGCAAGCCAATATTACCAAGGGGCAACCTTGGGCAAAGAGCCATTGCACGCACTCCAACGTATATTCATACACTGTTTCAAACGAACGATTGCCATAAGGTGCGCGCGCATTGTCGCCCAGGTACAGGTAATCATATTGCGGCAATTTTTCGGCTATTGCCCTAAACACCGTAAGGCCGCCGTAGCCGGAGTCAAAAATTCCAATTGGGTTCATCGCGACAGTAAAAGTAACGTTTAAATGCCATTACCGGCAATGGCTTTGAACCGAAAATGTTCGCCTTGGCAAGGAGAAAACCAGATAGAATATCTTACGGCTAAGCGTAACTTTGCGCCAGAGCACCATTGTTACATGTTATTGCACTATTTCAACAGGGCCGTTGCCGCAGCAGAGCAGCCCACGTTATTTACCTTTCCCTTCTACTACCGTCCGCATCCGCTTTGCATGGAAGCGGCCACCGAGTTATGGCATTATCTGGAACAAAACGACCTTAACCACAACTTTGGCCTAAACGGCGACACGAACGAGGCCATCGGTAAAATGTTCGGGGTGCTGTTGGTTCAAGATAGAGATGAAAATGTGGCCGCGCTTTGGGCCTTTTCCGGAAAATTGGGCAATACCAATAACGTACCCGGTTTCGTACCGCCCATATTCGACATGCTCGACCCAAAGGGTCATTACAAACAACAGGAAAATGAGCTAAACGACCTCAACAAATCTATATGGGCATTGCAACAGGCGCCGCACTACTTGGGTTTGCTGTCGCAAATCGGAATACTGGAAAATGAATCCCGCCAAACAATAAGCCATATACAGCAACAAAACAGGATAAGGAAAGCCCAACGCAACGCACAAAGGAAAGAACACGCCGATACAGACCCGAAAGGCTACAACCAATTGGCAGAAGCCTTAGTCAGGCAAAGCCACCACGACCAATATGTTCTTAAGAAAACAAAGGAAGAATATGCTGCCAAACTACAGACACTATATTCAGAAAAAGAAGCCACAGACGCAAGGATAGAAACATTAAAACAGAAAAGGAAAGAGCAATCGGGTGCCTTGCAACAATACTTGTTTGAGCAATACGATTTTTACAATGCCCGAAGCGAAAAAATAAATGTAGTGGCACTTTTTGCCAACACCGACCAAAAAATACCGCCAGCCGGTACCGGCGAATGTGCTACGCCTAAGTTACTTCAGTATGCGTACCAACATGGGCTTACTCCATTGGCCATGGCAGAATTTTGGTGGGGCATATCGCCCAAGTCGCAAGTACGCAAACACAAACATTTCTACCCCGCATGTCGCAGCAAGTGCGAACCGGTTCTGAACTTCATGCTGCAAGGCTTGGCGGTAGCACCCAATCCCATGTTGCAGCAACAAACAGTAATAGACACCCTGCCGGTAATCTATGAAGACGATTACCTGTTGGCCATCAACAAACCCGCCGAACTATTGAGCGTACCCGGCAAAAACGGTTTTGCCTCCGTATATGAAATCATAAAAAACAAATACCCCCATGCCACAGGCCCGCTCCTGGTGCATCGGCTCGACATGAGCACATCGGGCATATTGTTGATAGCCAAAAACAAAGAAGTGCACCAACACCTGCAAGCACAGTTCATAAAGAAAACGGTAACCAAAAGATATACGGCCATTTTGGAAAAAATACCCGACAGCAGGGAAGGCATCATAGACTTGCCCTTGCGCGTTGACCTGGACAACAGGCCACACCAGGTAGTGTGCCACGAACACGGCAAACCGGCCATTACAAAGTATGAAATAGTGGCCACCAAAGACGGCTGCGCCCGTGTTCGGTTTTATCCATTGACGGGCCGCACCCACCAACTAAGGCTACATGCAGCGCACCAAAACGGCCTGAACGCACCCATTATGGGCGATGACTTATACGGCACGCCCAAAGACCGGCTGTACCTACATGCGGATATGCTCACCTTTAAGCACCCTGTTTCCAAGGCCATTATTGAAATAGATTGCCCCGCACCGTTTTAATACAGTTTACAAAAACTAAGTATAGCACTGTTTATGAGAAGGGGTGCATTTAAAATTGTCGTAGCATAGTATGTCCCGATCGCAGCGAGGGGGCTCTTGTCATCCCGAACGCGCTGTCATCCCGAACGCAGTGAGGGAACTAATAGAGATGCTTCCTTCGTCAGCATGACAATGGGGAGTATAGGCATGACAAGCGGCGGGTGTCATCCCGAACGCAACGAGGGAACTCGTGTCATTCCCTTTAAGGCGACAATTTTAAATGAACCCATGAGAAATAGGGTGTCGTTGATTTGGTATAGTTTTTTTCAACTTTGCCAGCCTTTTAAAGATTGGCAAAGTTGAAAACCAAGCAAAAAGATACATACACAGGGTACTTCATATCCGTAAAGCTATACCAGTTTATTGATACCATAAAAGCAAGCAAAAATCAAAGGAGCGGTCCCACAATAAATTGTGGGACCGCTCCTTTTTTCGTCCATATTAA
>JASGFI010000186.1:0-3206 GCA_047605615.1 Edaphocola sp.
CCCATGGGCATCCCCATTTGCAAGGAAAGAAACTTGCAAATGGGGATGCTTTTTTGGGGGAGCGGCAGGGTGACAAGAGCGAGTAAAAAACATGGCCATATTCCTTGCTTGTCCCCCAAAAAGTTTGGTGGGGAAGCGTTTGGATTGCTTCACTTCGTTGGCAATGACGCGACTGTTAATGTTGCAACACATCAACAATCAATATCATTTCGAGAAGGAACACAGAAGCAATCCCGCCCCAATTGGACAGCATCTATACCAAACCAACAATGCCAAAATAAAAAAAGCCGCCCAAAAGGACGGCTTGCTTACTAACCCCTTACAATCAAGCCTGCAAGGCAAATGTAGCGCAAAACAAGGTTACAACCCAACTCTTGTACCAGTATCAATGGTCGCCTTTCTTCAATATTACCGGCGAAATGTGCAGCCCCATGTTGCGGATGATTTCCGTTCCGAACTCGCTGGTTTTCAATAGTGTGGCATCTGTCATCAAGTTGTAAAAATCAACAGTCACGGTTTTGCGCATAATGGTTGCGCTCAAGCCTCCGGTTATTAGTTCGGCAGCTTCGGTCCAGCCCAAATATTCCAGCAGCATCACGCCGCTCAAAATCAAGGAAGACGGGTTCATGGAATCGGTATTGGCAAAGCGCGGGGCCGTGCCGTGCGTGGCCTCGAATATGGCGTAACCCGTTTTGTAATTTATGTTGGCGCCGGGCGCTATGCCTATGCCGCCTACTGCCGCAGCCAATGCGTCCGATATGTAATCGCCGTTAAGGTTCAGGGTGGCCACCACGTCGTAGTCCTTGGGCGCCAGCAATATTTGTTGGAGGAAGTTGTCGGCTATTACGTCGTTCACTATTATTTTGCCCGATGCCTTGGCTATGCGCAATGCTTCGTTGGCGTCGCGTTCGCCTTTCTCTTTTTTGATGGTTTCCCACTCGTCCCAGGTAAATACTTTGTCGCCAAATTCGGTGCGGGCCAGTTCGTAGCCCCAGTTTTTGAAGCCGCCTTCGGTGTACTTCATTATGTTGCCCTTGTGTACCAAGGTGAGCGAAGTACGATAGTTGGCTATGGCATATTCCAATGCGGCGCGCACCAAGCGTTGGGAGCCGTCTTTGGAAACAGGTTTCACGCCAAAGGAAGATGATTCGGGAAAACGGATTTGGGTAACGCCCATTTCGTTCAACAAGAAATCCTTGAATTTTTCGGCTTCCGGCGTACCGGCCTTATATTCTATGCCTGCATAAATGTCTTCGGTATTTTCCCTGAAAATCACCATGTCCACCCAGTCCGGGTGCTTTACCGGCGAGGGCACGCCTTGGAACCAACGCACCGGGCGCAGGCATACGTACAAATCCAAGGTTTGGCGCAAGGCCACGTTCAAGGAACGGATGCCGCCGCCTATGGGCGTAGTAAGCGGCCCTTTGATGGACACCAAGTAGTCTTTGGCCGCCTCCAAGGTTTCGTCGGGCAACCAGCTACCCGTAAGGTTGAAGGCTTTTTCACCGGCAAATATCTCTTTCCAATGTATTTTACGGGCACCGTCGTAGGCTTTTTCCACCGCGGCGTCCAACACGCGCACCGTGGCTTTCCAAATGTCGGGGCCTATGCCGTCGCCCTCGATATAAGGTATTATGGGATGGTTGGGCACAATTAGCTTGCCGTCTTCGCCCATGGTTATTTTTTCGCCGTAAATAGCAGATTCGTTATTGGCCGTGTTTGCCGATGTCATAATAAACTTTGGTTTTAAAATGAGTGGTAAAGTTAAACATTAAAGCGTGGCTTTTCACCTATTTCCCAACAAAATGCTTATTTGTCATGGCCATTGTCGGCGCTTTTCGGCCATGAAATATTTTTGGCCGATATCCGGAACGTGTTTGCCCGCCAAGCCCCGCACCGGAACTGCGGGCGCGTTTAAACTTCGCCGCGAAAATTTGAACTTTCCCTGCGCCCGGAACGGCTGCGTTTAAACTAAATGCCGCGGTATTTGTATATTATTTACTTTTGAAAAAATCTACAGAAGATACACATGGCATTTCGTATGAGCAAAGAGGCCAAAATAGGCCTGATGGTGGCCCTTACCATAGCGTTTTTTATTTTGGGTTTCAATTTCTTGCGCGGCAGGGGCTTTTTCTCTTCGGACAAGGAGTACTACACTTATTACAACGACGTACAGGGCCTGCAACCCGCCGCCCAAGTGCAATTGAAGGGTTTGGGCGTGGGCAAGGTTTCCGCCATTGAATTGCAGCCCGACCGCAAGGTGAAGGTTACGCTTTTGTTGAAGAAAAACATAGAGGTACCCAGCGGCTCCACGGCGCAGCTCACTTCCAACGATTTGATTTCGGGCACGAAAATCATCAGCCTGAACATGACGAACGCCACCACTTTCATACCCGAAGAAGGCACCATACCGGGCAAGGAATCGGAGGGCATGTTCGACAATTTGGGCAGCCAGGTATCGCCCTTGGTGGGCGTGTTGCAACACACGGTCATATCCTTGGACACTTTGCTCAATTCCGTGAACACCATCATCAACGACGATGCGCGCAGGCACCTCAATGCCAGCTTCGCTTCGCTGGAAACGGGCCTGAGCGAACTGTCGGCACTATCCAAAAAGCTGAATGCCGAAAGCGGCAACTTGGCGGGGGTCATCAAAAACGCCAACAGCATTACGGCCAACCTTGCGGCGGGCAATGCGAGCGTGACCAACACGCTCGACAACCTCAACGCCTTCTCCAACCGGCTGAAGGCGGCCCCGATAGACCAAACGCTTGCCGATTTGCAAAAAGCCGCCGATAATCTGCAGGGCGTGATAGCCAAAATCAACCATAACGATGGTTCGCTGGGCATGTTTTTGAGCGACAAGCGGTTGTACAACAATTTAGCGACCACCTTGGGTACCCTGGACACTGTGTTGGCCGATTTGAAAGCCCACCCGGCCAAATATATCAACGTGTCGGTATTTGGCAGGAAAGCGCAATAATGTATTATTTGCCGGATGTGAGATATGCCCCCTAAAGAAAAAGCCATTGATTTTATTTCAATGGCTTTTTTGTCCGTGCGGGCGAAAGATTTTCCTTTTTTTGCAAAAAAAGGTGACGATTTTGCAAACAAGGGGGCAAAGCGGCGGCGTATTTTTGCGGTGTAAAAATTTCGGGATTGTTAAAGTGATATAGCTTTACAGACACAGAACACATATCTACATG
>JASGFI010000187.1:0-2860 GCA_047605615.1 Edaphocola sp.
TTCAAAATTTCGATGAGGACAAACGAAATATTGGATTTATACTGGTTGGTTCCGGGTCCTACCATGCCGGAATCTCATAGGGACATAGAACTTGACAAGATAGAATAAGCGCATTAATTATTTGCGGATTTTTTCATATACAGGGTAGCCGGATATTTTTCATAGCACCTCAACAAAAGAATTAGCCATGCCTCGTGCAATGGCATGTTTTTTGTTTCATCTTCCCCAAAAATCAAACTTATGTTCGAAGAAATTCTCAACATGATACAACAAGGTGCCCAAAGCTCTGTTGTTGACAACCACGAAGTGCCCAATGAGCACAACGAAGCCATTATCAACGAAGCACACAATGCAGTGACCAACGGCCTGCAAAGCTTGGCGCAATCGGGCAACCTGCAAGCCTTGGCGCAAGGCGGCACCGATGTTCAGGCACTATCGGGCAACCCCGCTGTCCAAAACATCTCCACCGGCTTCATGGACAGCATCACCCAAAAGTTCGGCATCAGCAAAAGTACGGCAGCCATGATAGCATCGGCCGTGATACCGATGGTGTTGAGCAAAATAATGGGCAAGGCCCAAAATTCCGGCGTGCAATCGTCCGGCGGCGGTTTCGATTTGGGCAGCATCCTTGGTTCGCTTACGGGCGGCGGCAACCAACCTGCCTCCGGTGGCGGCTTGATGGACACGCTTAGCAAAGTAGGGGCCGGCCTGGGCTTGGACAAAGATGGCGACGGAGATGTGGACTTGAGCGATTTGACCAAAATGATGGGCTAATAAGCCATAGTCGGATTCCACTATATTTTACCCAAATTGTCGGTGCTTTTGTAGTGCTGCATGAAATGGCTTACGCAGGGGGGAGATTGTTGCGAAACGATTTCCCCCTTGTCTGTTTGGCACGCCCCAACTCCGCAAAATTACCCGGCCAGGTTTCCGATATTCATTTTGCCATGAAATAAAACTGGCCCCCAAAATTGCCATTTGCACCCATTGCACCTTTCTTTTCTCCATATTATTCAACTACCTTTGCGCCTTTAATTTTTAAAGCACGATACAATGGAAAATCAAAATCCCGAACAACAAGGCCAGATAAATATCGAACTTACCGAAGAAATAGCCGAAGGCACCTATGCCAACTTGGCCATCATCACCCATTCGTTTGCCGAATTTGTGATAGATTTCGTAAACGTGATGCCCGGCGTACCCAAAGCCAAAGTGAAAAGCCGTGTGGTGATGACCCCGCAACATGCCAAGAAATTGATGCGCGCCTTGATAGACAACGTTAAGCGCTACGAAGCGCAAAACGGTGTCATCAAAGACCAGGAACAGTCGGCATTGCCCTTTACCTTTGGCGGCCCCACCGGCGAGGCGTAATATTGCTGCGTACAAAAGCCTGCATTAATTCATTTAATTACGATGACCGAAAAAATCCTCATACTCGACTTCGGAAGCCAATATACACAACTGATAGCCCGCAGCATCAGGGAACTCAATGTGTATTGCGAAATAGTACCCTGCCTGAAGCCGGTAAATATTACTGCCGACATAAAGGGCATCGTCCTTTCCGGCAGCCCGTTTTCCGTCAATGACGAGAATGCCCCAAAGCCCGATATAGCTGCATTGGCCAACCGCGTACCCGTGTTGGGCGTATGCTACGGCGCGCAATTGATAGCGCAGCAAAATGGCGGCTTGGTGGCCAAGAGCAACAGCCGCGAATATGGCCGCGCACACCTGCACTTTGCCCGGAAAGAAGTATTGTTCGATACCGTGCCGGAAGAGTCGCAAGTATGGATGAGCCACAGCGATTCGGTAAAGCAACTGCCCGAAGGCTTTACCCTATTGGCCACTACCAAAAGCATACCGGTGGCCGCATACAAGGCCAATGGCTATGCTCATCCGGTGTATGGCATCCAGTTTCACCCCGAGGTTACGCACAGTACCGATGGCCGCCAAATCATCAAGAACTTCGTGGTGGACGTTTGTGGTTGCGACCAAAGCTTTACCCCCGCTGCTTTTGTGGAAGAAGCCGTGGCGGCCATCAAAGAAAAAGTGGGTGCCAACAAGGTGGTTATGGCCTTGAGCGGCGGGGTGGACTCTACCGTGGCAGCTACATTGGTACACCGTGCCGTTGGCGACCGTCTGTACTGCATATTCGTGGACAATGGCCTGCTGCGCAAGAACGAATACGAACAGGTGATGGAAGGCTACCAACATCTTGGCCTCAACGTAAAGGGCATAGACGCGAAGCAACGTTTTTACGACGAGTTGGCCAACGTAAGCGACCCCGAGACCAAACGCAAAATCATCGGCAGGTTATTCATAGAAATATTTCAGGAAGAAGCGCACGAACTAACCGATGTCAAGTTCCTGGGCCAAGGCACTATTTATCCCGATGTAATCGAATCGGTATCGGTCAACGGCCCGTCGGTCACCATCAAGTCGCACCACAACGTGGGCGGCCTGCCCGATGTAATGAAAATGGAATTAGTGGAACCCCTTCGTTTCCTGTTCAAAGACGAAGTGCGCCGTGCCGGCAAAGAGTTGCAGCTCGACGACATATTCCTCAAACGCCACCCATTTCCGGGGCCGGGATTGGCTATACGCATCTTGGGGGCCATCACACCCGAAAAGGTAGCCATGCTGCAAGAGGCCGACGCCATATACGTACAGTTGCTGCGCGATAGCGGCGAGTACGACCGAGTGTGGCAAGCAGGCACCATCCTACTGCCCGTGCAGAGTGTGGGTGTTATGGGTGACGAGCGTACTTATGAATACACCGTGGCCTTGCGTGCCGTTACCTCCGTAGATGGCATGACCGCCGATTGGGCGCATCTACCTTACGAGTTGTTGGCCAAAATATCCA
>JASGFI010000188.1:0-2846 GCA_047605615.1 Edaphocola sp.
TGGCTCTTAATCTGCTAAAGAATAATAAATCAAAAAAAATGAGTGTAAAGAGAAACAGGCTACTATGTTCCTGGGACAATCATATCCTTGCTCAAACGGTTTTTAAGGAATTTTAGATGCGTTTGCCCTGCGGCTTGGGGCAAAACCAACCCTTGTTCATTTTTTTCTTTTTAATATTACGGTTTTTCTAAAAAAACCACGCATTTTTGCGTGACTGTCCGGAAAAACGCTATTCCGTCACGATTTGACCAAGGTTTTCTGTTCGGTATTTGCGCTTATTTTATTTAATTCGACCAAATTATTTTTATTAAAATACACCTCAAATAAAACACAATAATGTCTTCTTTTCGTTTTGAGTCCATCGAAAACATCGATGCGCATAGTGAGCTGAAAATTCACGGCTATGGCGACAAAAAAGTAACCTCTATCTTTGGCAAGCACGTATTTACCGGCACCGTATTGCGCCAGTACCTTACCGACGAGGCTTACAAAAGCCTTACGAAGTCGATAAAAACCGGCACCAAGATAGACCGCAAAATGGCCGAACAAATAGCTGCCGGCATGAAAACCTGGGCAGAGGAGCAAGGTGCTACCCACTTTACCCACTGGTTTCAGCCGCTTACGGGCAGCAGCGCCGAAAAACACGATTCTTTCTTTACCCTAAAAGCGGACGGCACGGCCATAGAAACCTTTGACGGAGATGCCTTGATACAACAAGAACCCGATGCATCCAGCTTCCCCAATGGCGGCATACGCGCCACTTTCGAGGCCCGAGGCTATACCGCTTGGGACCCCGCCTCACCGGCGTTTATCATAGAAGCCGCATTGGGCAAAACCCTCTGCATCCCTACCATTTTCATAGCCTACAACGGCGAGTCGCTGGACTACAAAGCCCCGCTGCTCAAATCCATCGAAGTGCTGAACAATGCAGCCGTTGACGTGTGCCACTATTTCGACAAGAACGTAAACAAAGTAACCGCCACGCTTGGCTGGGAACAGGAATACTTCGTCATAGACGAATCCATGGCCAATGCCCGCCCAGACTTGGTCATGTGCGGACGTACTTTGGTGGGCCATGCGCCCGCAAAAGGCCAGCAATTGGAAGACCATTATTTTGGTTCCATACCCGAACGCGTATTTGCCTTCATGCAAGACTTTGAACAAGAGGCCTACAAATTGGGCATACCCCTGCGTACCCGCCACAACGAGGTGGCGCCCGCCCAGTTCGAGTGCGCGCCCATATTTGAAGAAGTGAACATTGCGGTGGACCACAACACCTTGCTGATGGACGTGATGAACAAGGTGGCCAAACGCCACAAGCTAAAAGTGCTGTTGCACGAAAAGCCCTTTGCGGGCGTTAACGGCAGCGGCAAGCACAACAACTGGAGCCTGGCCACCGACACTGGCATCAACCTGTTGGGCCCCGGCAAAACGCCCCGCACCAACCTGTTGTTCCTAACCTTCTTCGTCAATACCATCAAAGCCGTACACGACCATGCCGACCTGTTGCGTGCAGCCATAGCATCGGCCAGCAACGACCACCGTTTGGGTGCCAACGAAGCCCCACCGGCCATCATCTCCGTATTTGTGGGCAAATACCTTACCGATGTGCTGAACGAGGTGGAAGAACGCGTAGGCGGCAAGTTCAGCGAGCAGGACGAGGTAATATTGAAACTGGACATCCACAAGCACATACCCGAATTGATGATGGACAATACCGACCGCAACCGTACCAGTCCATTTGCGTTCACGGGCAATAAATTCGAGTTCCGTGCGGTGGGCAGCAGCGCCAACTGCGGTGCGCCCATGAGCACGCTGAACGCCATCATGGCTTCTACCTTGAAGCAATTCAAGAAAGAAGTAGATGCCAAAATAGAAGCGGGCGAGAAGAAAGAAATAGCCATATTGCAAGTATTGCGCGAGTACATAAAATCGAGCCGCAACATTTTGTTTGAAGGCGACAACTATAGCGAAGAATGGGCGAAGGAAGCCGAAAAACGCGGCTTGAGCAATTTCAAGACCACGCCCGAAGCCTTGGAAGTATTGGTGAAGAAAGAAACCCGCGATTTGTTTGTGGGCCTGGGCATCTTCAGCGAACGCGAACTACATGCCCGCTACGAAATAATGATGGAGGAATACGTGAAAAAGGTGCAGATAGAAGCTCGTTTGTTGGGCTACCTCTGCACCAACCACATATTGCCGGCAGCCATCAATTATCAAAACACCTTGATAGAAAATGTGCGGGGCTTGAAAGAAGTAGGCTTGAAAGAAAAAAGCTACAAGGCCCAATTAAATTTGCTGGAAGTAGTAAGCGGCCATATCCAGGAAATAAACGACAACGTGGAAGCCATGATAGAGGCGCGCAAAAAGGCCAACAAAATAGAACATGCCAACAAGAAAGCATTTGCCTATTGTGGCGAAGTGAAAGCCAAGTTTGACAAAATACGCTACCATGCCGATAAGCTGGAGCTGATTATTGACGATAAATTGTGGCCCATGCCCAAATATCGCGAGTTGCTGTTCTTGCGATAAGATAAACACGATATGTTTTTTTGCCGAACGAGCGACCGCTTTACCGAGTGGTCGCTCGTTCGGTTTGGGGCAACCGTGGCACGGAAGTGGGCAGGAGGCACTAAAATAGGCATTGCTCCTCCCGGTCACAGGCCATTGCATGGCTTCCGTAACCATCGAAGATAAATGGTACACCGATAAAAATGTTACGATCTTCGACAATTGCCGCACCATACAGCCCGGCGGCACGATGTACATACAAAACGGCGCCGCGGTGAAGATGGCGGCTAAAAATATCTCCCCAAAAACCTTGCATTTGTAAAAAATATCTCTAT
>JASGFI010000189.1:0-2582 GCA_047605615.1 Edaphocola sp.
CGGGGCGCAAAGGTAAGGAACTTGCCGCAAACGGCAAAAAAATATTTTTGGGAAGTTTTTTTGGGAAAAAATAGCCGCCGCGGGGACGCGGCGGCAAAAATGAGGCAAGAGGAGTTACCAGATTTTGGCACGAACACTGTCTGCACGCCACATCTTGTCGCCTTCTTTCACGCCGAAGGCTTTGTAGAATGGCTCAAAATTGCTCAACGGCCCATTGCAGCGCCATATACCGGGAGAGTGCGGGTCTGTTTTCACTAATTCCATGGAGGTTTCGGGCAATGCCTTGCTGCGCCACACCTGCGCCCAGCTAAGGAAGAAACGCTGGTCGGGCGTGAAGCCGTCAACCTTCTCGTTGCTTTGTCCCTGCTTGGTTTTCTTGAATGCTTCGTAAGCGATGGTAACGCCGCCCAAATCGGCTATATTCTCGCCTACGGTCAATGCTCCTTTTACATGAATAGTATCCAACACGGTGTAAGCATCGAACTGGTTTATGACCTTCTGGGTACGCACTTTGAACTTGGCCTCGTCTTCGGGCGTCCACCAGTTCTTCAGGTTGCCGTCGGCATCGTATTGCGCGCCCTGGTCGTCGAAACCGTGGGTCATCTCGTGGCCTATCACGGCACCTATGCCACCGTAATTGACCGCATCGTCGGCATCGAAATCGAAGAACGGGAATTGGAGTATGCCCGCGGGAAATACTATTTCGTTGAATGCGGGATTGTAGTAGGCATTTACGGTGGGTGCGGTCATGCCCCATTCTGTTTTATCTACGGGTTTGCCCAATTTGTCAATCATGTAGTCATACTCGAAGGCAGAGGCGTTGAATATGTTTTGCACGTAATTATCGGGAACGATTTTCAGGTTGCCATAGTTTTTCCACTTATCGGGATAACCTATTTTCTTGATGAAGGTGTTGAGTTTTGCAATTGCTTTTTGCTTGGTGGCATCGCTCATCCAATCCAGTTTTTCTATGCGCTCGCCAAAGGTTTTTTGGAGGTTGTTCACCAATTCGAGCATACGTTCTTTCGCTGCGGGTTTAAAGTTTTTGTCCACATACAACTGCCCCAAGGCGTCGCCCACTGCACTGTTCACTACGGTTATAACCAGTTCGTTGCGCGGTTTTTCTTGTTTTTGGCCTCGTAAAAATTTGTTGTAAAAATCGAAACGGGCTTGCGCAAAGCCCTTGGACAAATAAGGCGCCATGTCGCTGGCCGCGCCATAACTCAGGTATTGCTTCCACACATCGAGCGGGGTAGCCTTCAATTGCTTGGAGAGTTCTACAAAAAATTTGGGCATGGCTACCAATACGGTATCTTGTCCTTTGATTTTCAAATTGCCCAGGAGGGTTTCCCAGTCGATGTTGGGCGTGGTTTTGCCTATGGTGGCCAAGCTATACTTGTTGTACAGGCGTTGCGGGTCGCGCATTTCAACCGGCGACAAGGATGCCGAGGCAAACGATTTTTCGAGGTTGTAAATTTTTTGTGCGTTACCGGCTGCCGTAGCTGCATCTTGGCCGGTAAGGGTCAGTACCTTTTCAATGTATTTCAAATACTCGGCTTGAATTTGCTTGGAACGAGCATCGGTGGCGAAATAATCGTCGCGGGTACTAAGCCCCAGGCCGCCCTGCGCAAATTGTGCTATTTCTTTGGTCACGTCTTTATCATCGGGGGCCACCCAAAATCCGAATACCGCGCCCATGCCTTCGGTGTGTTCCCGTGCTACTTCCGCCAATAGTTCCTCGGGCGTTTTGAGCGCGGCGATACGGTCGAGCAAGGGTTTCAAGGGGGCAATGCCGGCTTTGTCTATGGCCAGGGTATCCATGCCGCTACGATAAAAGTCGCCGGCCAATTGCTCGTTGCTGCCGGGTTTGGCACCGGTTGCTTTGGCTGCATCTTGCAATAGGTCGCGGAGGGCCAAGTCGGTGCGTTTGTTCAATTCGTCGAAGCTGCCCCAACGGGTTCGGTCGCCGGGTATTTCGGTTTTGTTGAGCCATGCACCGTTGGCATATTGGAAAAAGTTGTCGGTAGCCGCCACGGAAGTATCCATATTGGCAGGGTCGATAAATTTAAAATTGGCATCGCGACCGGCAGCACTGCCATTGTCGCCACCTGATTTACATGCGGCAACAGACATGGCGGCACAAGCTGCACCGGCCATTAGGATGTTGGTAATTTTCATTAAAATTGACGTTTTAGAACTGCAAATGTAAAGATTTGCATGGTGAGATAAATACCGCGGTGTGTGGGATTTTTTGACAAATGGCAATTACGACCATACAGGCCGTCCGCCCAACGAACAGGGCTTTATGCAGGTTGGGAATTAGTATTCGGTCTGCCGGAGCCGCTGCCGGGATTTATATTTTTGTTGAAGATAAGCACAAAAGCTGATAGATATTCGTCGAGCCGGAACTGAGGTTGATAGTAGTACAAAAGTTCATTGCTGTTCCGTTGGCCCAACTTGCACAAAACCCCATGTTGTGCGTTCGCCTTATTCTACTATTATCAAGTTGTCAATACGGTCAAAATGCTTTTATTTAAAGTCGCAAATGGTAAATTGTTGGAAATAGCAATTGCAGCGATAAA